>JANWJR010000043.1 GCA_025451835.1 Candidatus Acidiferrales bacterium
CAGATTTTCCGGCGTTTCGCTGGCGACCGAAACGAACTTGCCATCTGCGATAGCCGCCAGGAGCCCGCCCACGTTTGTCGAATCCGCAAGCTTGCCGCTCGGCTTTGTGAATACCCAGGCGTCCTTATTCTTGGTCGCTGCAATTTCCCCTGACGCGTTCTTGAGTTCGAAAGAAGTAACATCCGGGCTTTCGATGTGCAGCACCGCTCTATCGCGCAAGTCATCGAGCGATTTGTCGGCGCTAACGAACAACGATTGCGGCACAAGAATCACGTCCTTGGCCGAATCGGCGATCGCGTAGACCGAGCTTCCGGTAAAATCTTTGTCGCCGAGCAGAAGCGTGTGTTTCGCGCCGTTGTGCGTCTGAAAATCGATCGAGACTGAGGGCGAGTCAAGGCCGTAGGCTTTCAGCCGGTCGGGAGCGCCCGGCTCCGTTTGCGAGACTCGCGCGCCGGCAATCCCGTCAACGATTCCATCCACCGACGACTGATCGGCCGCTGTCTGCACCGGCTGCACGATTTGCCAATTTCCATTCTGCTTCTGAAAGTGAATTGCCGGCCCGCTCGCGTGCGCCGGGCGCGAAAGAGTCAAAGATGTGATGTCCGCGGCCTGCAGGGAAAAAGCCGGCTTCGTGTTATCGACAGGAAGTTTCTCTTTTTCCCCGCGTTTCCAATCGAAGTAATAAACGACGGCGCCCGTAATGACTGCGACGATAAGAATAATCAGCGTTGGCTTCTTGATCATGGGTTCTCCGCGAAAATCAGCGGCGCTTCCACCAAATGACGATTCCGGCGAGAATCACGATTCCCGGAAGGAAGAACATGTCCAGCCACTTCAGGCCCATAGCCTGGGCTTCGGTGAGCGTGATGCGACGGTTCGTGACCGACTTCGGGCGGATGGAGATCAGGTTTTCGTCCTGTGCGAGCCAGTCAATCGTGTTGAAAAAAAGGTCGCCATTGCTGCCCGCCGCGCCAATCGCCTGGTTCGATGCGAAATCGGAATCGCCGATGACCACCAAACGGGCGCTCTTGCCATCTTTTTTCCAATCGGCAGCGACCCCCAGCGAAAGAGGACCGATGGTGTCGGTTTTCGGGTCGTAGCTGACCGTTTTTTGCTTCGCATCGAGCTTGGGCTTGGTGAAGCTGCGCGAGGAGGTTTTCAGGAGTTCCACGGATTGAGTTTCGGTCTTCGACTTGTCGGCGATCGAAACCGTGCGCGCCAGGGGGAAGAACGTCATTCTGCGTTGAAGATTCTTGGTGATCGGACTGTCGCCATAGTCAACAACCAGCGGAATCGTTGGTCCCGCGCCAAGCAAACGGCCCATGCCGCTGGCGTCGATAACCAGGTTATCGCCGACCTGGATGTTCCACGCCTGGAAAATATCGTCGAGCTTTGGATTCTTGTCCGGGTCTATCTCGATTAGTGCTTTACCTGCGCCGTCTAGATATTTCGAAATCATGCCGGATTCCTGTGCGAAGAAAGACTGAGTGGGACCGGCGATCACCACGACGTCGCATCCGGGCGAAACGCCGTTGTCGGAGACCAGGTTGATCGTCTTGGTGATGTAGTCTTCCTTCTTCAGTCCTTGATCCACAAGGCTGTAGCCCTCCGGGCCTTCGTCCGCGAGTGATTTCTCGCCGTGGCCCGTCACGAAGCAGACGGTCTTCAGGTGGTTGCGCGTGACTTTCAGGATCGCGCTGGTGATGTCCTGCTCTTGAAAGCTGCCGGCGGCGCTGGGCTCGAGATGATCCTTACGCGGACCGGACGCGACAATCACGTCGCCCAGGCGAGTCGCGCCGTATTGTTGTGCGACATCGGGTTTTTCCTCGAGATCGACGTTTTCGAATTTGAAATGTGAACTTAGATTCTTGTACTCACCGAGCAGATCGTCCAACGCCGCGTCTGGCTCTTTCGAAAAACGGATTACGGTGACATCGGTTTGAAGGCCGCCGACGATCTTGCGGGTCTGATCGGAAAGAGTGAAAAGCTTTTCGGTGGTCAGGTCAAAGCGCTTGTGGTGGCGCTCGCCAACAAAGTTTATGGCTACCAGGATTCCGATCACGGCCAGAACGAGGATGGTTGTATTGGTGCCGAGCTGCGAGGACCGCTTCGAGAAAAAATGAATGATGCCCTGAAATCCGAGAACGATTCCAGCAAGGACCAATACACCGCCGGCAATGAGAATTACTTTAGTGGCGAGCGAGAATTCGTTCTGGATCGAATACCGGATCCATCCCGCGATCAGCATCGCCAGGCCGATCGTCCCTGCAAATTGCCCGATTTCTCCGCGGTTCGATTTCATTCTATGATTCCTCCAAATTGGGCGCGCCGTTATGAATGCCGGACTAAGCCCGCCGCCAGCGCATCGAATCAACCGAGCGCACGGTGAGAAAAACGAAAAGAAAAATGAAAGTGGCGTAATAGATAAGACTGGACGTGTCGACAATCCCGCGCGTGAAATCCTCGTAATGGCGGATCACCGAGAGGTACGAAAGCACCGCGCCAATTCCGCCCGTGGCATTCCGGCCCACGTCCAGCACCCAGACAAAAAGGAACGCGGCAAACGTAAACAGCGCGGCGATGAGCTGGTTTTCGGTGAGCGAAGATATGAACGAGCCGAGCGCCAACAGAGAGCCTCCCAGCAGCACGACGCCAGCGTAGCCGGCCACGAGCAGCCGCCACGGCGGCACAGGTTCGCTGCGCACAAACATGAAAATCAGGTAACTCAGAGTGGGGATCAGCATGATTGCGAAAAGCGAAAGCGACGCCAGAAATTTGCCCAGGACAATTTCCGTCTCCGAAATGGGCGAAGTCATCAGCAATTCCATCGTGCCGCGCTTCCGCTCTTCGGAATAAAGGCCCATAGTCAGGATGGGAACGATGAAAAGAAGCAGCGTGGACAGCAAACCGAAAAACGCGCGCATCACCTGCGCCGGCATATCGATTTCCGGAGGCATTCCAAAGCGCATGCTATCCATTTCCATCTGCATGGCGTTTTGAATGACGCCCGACAAAATCAGATTGAAAAAAAGCGCGGCAAGAAACAGAAACAGGCCGATCACCACGTAGGCGATGGGCGAAACGAAATACTGGCGCATCTCTTTTCGATAAATTGCGTAAAAGCTGTGCATCGTCTTCTTGGCTCCTTCAATTGGACGGCTCTGCGTGAGTCGCGTCATCGGTGGTGAGCTCAAGGAAGATGTCCTCGAGGCTCAGGCTGACGCTGCTCAGTTCGTAAAGCAGCCAACCGCTAGTTACGATTTTGTCGGCGATCTGGCTGCGGATGTCTTTTCCCTGCGCACCCTCGACAGTCGCACTGAGAAGCCCGTCTGGCCGGGCAGATTGCACCTGCACGTTTTTAGCGCCGGGGATTTGGCTTAGCGCGTCTCGCAAGGGCTTTTCCGGGGCCTGGGCTTCCACGCGAACTCTCTGTCCGCTCTTGAGCTGCGACGTGAGGTTCTCGGGTGTATCCACGGCGGCGATTTTGCCTTTGTTGATGATCACCACTCGATCGCACGTCATGCTCACTTCCGGCAAAATGTGCGTCGAGAGAATGATGGTGTGATCCCCGGCGAGCGCCTTGATGAGATGGCGGACCTCGATGATCTGCTTGGGGTCGAGGCCGACCGTGGGCTCGTCGAGGATGATGACGTCTGGATCGTGAACCAGCGCCTGCGCGAGGCCGACGCGCTGTTTGTAGCCGCGCGAGAGGCGCTTGATGAGATGGGTGCGGCGGTCCTCGATATTTGTTTTTTTCAACGCATCGGAAACCAGGCCGGGGCGCTTCTCCGCCGGCACGTTCTTGATGCGCGCAACGAAATCGAGATAGTCCTCGACCGTCATGTCTGGGTACACCGGCGGTGTTTCGGGAAGGTAGCCGATACGGCGGCGAACTTCGAGCGAGTCGTTGAACACGTCAAAGCCCGCGATGCGCGCCGTCCCTGAGGTTGCGGGCATGTAGCCCGTCAGAATGCGCATGGTGGTGGTTTTCCCCGCGCCGTTGGGACCGAGGAAACCGAGGATTTCGCCTTTGTTGACCGTGAAGGAAACGTGATCCACTGCGGTGACGGAGCCGTACGCTTTCGTCAAGTCTTGAACTTCAATCAATGCACTCCTCCAATAAATGAGGGAACAGCAGGACTACGAGTTTCTGCCGAGCCGACCGTTATACTAAAATTTCGCCCAAATTGAAAATGGCGACTGCGAATTCTTGCGCCACAAACGCGCACCCGTTGCGATGCGAGGAATGCAGACCCGCGTTGCCGGCATTTTTGGGATTTAATCAGTCCCATGATTGACACTAATCGCCATCCGGCATAACGTTCGCGCCCAGTGTTTCAAATGTCACGCGAATCGACCACGCGCGGAGTCCTCGTCGCTTTACTCGCTGCCGCTTTCCTAGCCGCGTTGCTTGGCATTTTGAATCGCCTTGGCATCCGGATCGTGGGCGCAACGGCGTTCTTGGCGATTCGGTGGATCACCATCGGACTGCTCGCGGCGTATGCCACGGTGCGGAAATCCCTTACAGCCTGGATTCTTGCCGGGATGGCGGCGGGAGCGGAGATTGGCTACGACGCGCCGGCTACGGCGGTGCATTTCCAGGTGCTGGGCACGATCTTTCTTCGCCTGATCAAGGTGATTATCGCTCCGCTGCTCTTTGGAACGCTCGTCGTGGGCATCGCCGGTCACGCCGACTTGAAGAAAGTGGGACGGATGGGAATCAAGGCGCTGGTATTTTTCGAGATTGTCTCGACGCTCGCCCTGGTGATCGGATTTGCGGCGATTGATATCAGCCACGCCGGGGTGGGAATCAAACTGCCGGCAGACGCAAGTCGATTGTTGCAGGCCGTGAAGCCGCAGTCCGCAAGCGATGTGATCCTCAACGTATTCCCGGAAAACATCGCCAAGTCCATTGCGGAAGGCCAAGTGCTGCAAGTAGTGGTGTTCAGCATTCTTTTCGGGATCGCGTTGGCTATGGTGCCGGAGGCCAAGCGCCGCCCGCTGGTGGCGCTGGCCGAAAGCCTGTCGGAGACGATGTTCAAATTCACGAACATCGTGATGCTTACGGCGCCGATCGGAGTATTCGGAGCGATTGCTTACGTCGTAGGACACATGGGGCTGGGTGTTTTGTTGCCTCTTCTGAAATTGCTCGCGACGATGTATGTCGCGCTCGTGGTGTTCATCGCGGTGGTACTGCTTCCCATCGCATTGCTCGCCAGAATTCCCATCGCGCGATTCTCGCGCGCGGTTGCTGAGCCCGTCGCGATTGCATTCGCCACGGCCAGTTCCGAAGCAGCGCTCCCGCGGGCGATGGAGCATATGGAGGCCATCGGCGTGCCGCGGCCGACGGTCGCATTCGTCATACCGACTGGTTACAGCTTCAATCTGGCCGGCTCGGGATTGTATCAATCGCTTGCATTGATCTTCATTGCCCAAGCGGCGGGACTACATGTAAGCGTCAGCGAGCAGATCATCATGCTGCTTACGCTGCTGCTGACCAGCAAAGGCACCGCCGGCGTGGCGCGCGCGTCGCTTGTGATCGTGCTGGCCGCCGTGACGCAGTTTCACCTGCCCATCGAGCCGTTCTTCCTCCTCTTCGGGATCGATCAACTGATGGACATGCCGCGAACCGCTGTGAACGTGCTCGGGAACTGCCTTGCAAGCGTGGTGGTCGCACGATGGGACGGGGATTTCCCGGCGGAGACGGAGACGTTAGAACGCTAGCCGCAAACCGATCTGGGCGGCAAACGGAATGCCCACGGTTGTGCCGGGACCGAAGAAATCGCCGAGTGCTCCAGCGGGAAAACGCAATTGGCTCAGGCTGGTAATTGGCTGCGTTTGCGTGCAGGCAGGATTCAGGCAGAAGGCAGTCGCATTGGCGAGGCTATTGACCGGCGCCGGCAGCGCCGAAATGCTGGTGACGTAATTCGCGCCGGGATTGCTGCGGTTGAAAAGATTGAAGAATTCGATGAACGGCATGGCGGACCAGCGCTCGCGAAAATTGAACGGGCGGCTCACGCGCAGGTCGGCTTGCACGTAAGGTGTGCCGCGAAATTCATCGAGCGTGGTCTGCACTCCGTTGATGACGGCGCGGTCGTCGAGCAAATCGCCGGAGCCGTTCACGTCCACAGGCGTGGTCAGCGTGAACGGCCTGGCACTTTCGGCCTGCAAGAGAGTGGTGATCTCGAAGCCTCCCGGGGCGTGGTAGGTGCCGACAAGAACGAAGCGGTGACGGACGTCCTCGCCCGAAGGCCCGTAGTCCCCTTTCCCGAAGGGGTCCAGCGGATTGCACACTCCGTTGACGTAGTCAAAAAGCTCGCCGAGCACGCATCCCCAGGTATCGGCGTACGACAGGGTGTAGTTTGCGACGAGGTTGAAGCGCCTCGATACGTTGCCCTGAAGATGAATTGAGAGACCGTTGTAGCTCGAGCGATTGTCCGTGCGAAAGACCGATAAATTGGGTACGTTTGCCATCTGGTCCGCGGGATCCGCCGGAAAAAGCATCGACCCCAAAGTGAATCCAGCCTGATATTGATACCGCCGGTAAGCGTGGTTGCCCTCCTCATGCGTGAAATCCGCGCTGATCATCCAGTTTGGGTCGAACGCGTGCTCGAATCCTGCCGTGGCATGAATCGCATAGGGAGTCTTGTAGTGCGGATCAATAAGCGCCCCCAACCCACCAGCGGCGCCGCCAGGAAGGCAGCCGGGATCTCCCGCATGAACGCAAGCTCCAGCGATGGGTGAATTCACCGCCTGGAAGGCGGTTACCCAGCCGTTCTGCGCGAGGTCGTTGTAGAAAAGCCCGAAACCCGCGCGAATGACCGTGTTGAAGGAACCGCCTATCGCATAGGCAATCCCAAGCCGGGGAGCAACGGCGGCGCGATAATCATGCGGGACGCCACCGATGAACGGAATTTGCAGCGCACGAAGCGTGAGAAGCGCGGGATTTTCGAGTTGCGAGCGGCCTTCCGCCGTGAACAGTCCAAAGGTCGTGTCGTAACGCAGACCGTAGTTCACGGTCAGGCGAGACGTCATGCGCCAGGAATCCTCCCCATACAGTCCGAGCCGCTGCACGTTCTGAGAAAAACTGCCATTCCCGGCCGGCGTGAAATTGCAGCCAATTTGAGAGGCGGGCACGGGCCGCACGGCACAACCACGGCTGAAGAAAAATTGCGACGGATTCGCGGCGTAAAAAGCGGGGTCGCTGGGATAGGTAAGCAGGGTCTCCGCGGTAG
>JANWJR010000044.1 GCA_025451835.1 Candidatus Acidiferrales bacterium
AGCCTGTTGTTGATGGCCATTCTTCTGTTTGGAGTTTTCCCATCGCCGAGCCACGCCCAGGCGTCCGCTGCCGGAACTGACGCCTCCGGCTCCTGGATGGGCGCGCTTGGCACGGGCCAGAATCAGCTTCATGTGGTTCTTACAATTACTAAGGCGGCTAACGGCGAGTTTGCGGGTCAGCTCAACAGCGTGGATCAGGGCGCGGTTTTCCCGGCCGACTCTCTAACCGTGCAGGGACAAACGGTGCACTTCGAAGTGAAAGCGATCGGCGGCGTATACGAAGGAACCTTGAATGCCGATCGAACAAAAATGACGGGGACGTGGACGCAAGCGAACGTGCCGCCGCAGCCGCTTTCGTTCGAGCGCGCCCCGCAAGGTTCCGCAGCGACAGCCGCAGCAACTCCCGGGCCAAAAGAAAGGCCCATTACTGTTCCAGTCGATGTGGTGGTGCCCATCGCTCCGACCGCTTTCAAAGCTGACGGCAAAATGAATCTGGTGTACGAATTGCACATCGTAAACATGGGCCGCTGGGACTGCACCCTCGCTCGAGTCGATGTGGTATCAAGCGATTCAGCCGCGAAATTTCTCGGTAGTTTTTCCGGCGCGACTCTTGAAGGGATGATCGAGCGCCCGGGGCTGACCGTCGCGCAGAAAGCAAAAATTGCGCCTGGAACCGAAGCAGTCGTTTTTCTGTGGGTGAGCGTTGGCCAGCCAGCGGACGTCCCTGCGGCGATCCGGCAGCGGTTGAGCGTGAAGATCGGAGATTATCCGGATGAGCTTACGCTCGAGACAAATCCCTTGCCGGTTCACACAGGTCCCATCGTGATCACTCCGCCTTTGCGCGGCGATCATTGGGTGGCTGCAAATGGTCCTTCGAATACATCCGGCCACCGCCGTGCCCTGATTCCCATCGACGGCCGCGCTGTGATTTCGCAGCGCTTCGCGATCGATTGGGTAAAATTGGGCGATGATGGCAAGACTTACCGCGGCGACAAACTCGATAACAAGAACTACTATGCATTCGGCGTGGACGCACTGGCAGTCGCGGACGGCGTGGTGACAGAAGTGAAAGACGGCATTCCTCTGAATGTCCCGGGTGAAAATTCGCGCGCTGTGCCCATCACGCTCGAAACGGTAGGAGGCAATCACGTCATCCTGAACATCGGCAACGGAAACTTCGCATTCTACGCGCATCTTCAACCGGGCTCGATCCGGGTAAAGCTGGGCGAGAAAGTCCATCGCGGACAGGTTCTCGGATTGGTCGGCAACACGGGAAATTCCACCGAGCCTCACCTGCACTTCCACATTTCCAATGCGAGTTCGCCGCTCGGGTCGGAAGGCCTTCCCTACGTGCTGCGATCGTTTGAAGTCGAAGGCAAAGGCTGGACTTGGAAGCCGTCGGATGAAAAAGGCGCGCCCGAAAAGCACACCATGGAGATTCCCACAGAGAATGAAGTGGTTCGCTTCCCCTCGGCGCCGTAATCCGCAAGCGTTCCAATAGCTGGCAGAGACTCCGGGGCATGCCCCGATTCATCCACGGCTGATCCTTGCGACAACTTCTGCCCAAGTTGCGGCAGTCGTCACTATTGCTTTCTCGTAGTGTTTCGCCAAATTGCAATCGGGAGGCTACGTTTTTGTGCCGGCGCATTTTGCGCGGCCCCTGCTGCGTGCCATAATTTCTCATCACGCAATCCATGCGAGTCGTGTTGATCTCGGCGTATGAAATGGGACGGCAGCCGTTCGGGCTGGCGTCGCCTGTGGCCTGGCTTCGCGCGCAAGGCGCCGAAGTGACCTGCGTGGACTTGTCGCGCGAATCCTTTACGGAAGCGGCCGTGCGCGCGGCGGACTTCGTGGCGTTCTACGTGCCAATGCACACGGCCACACGCCTGGCTGTCGCGCTCCTGCCGACAATCCGAGAAATCAATCCTCGCGCTCATCTTTGCTTTTATGGGCTGTACGCGCCGGTCAACGAGAGCTATTTGCGCAAGCTCGGCGTGCAAACAATCCTGGGCGGTGAATTCGAGGAGGGATTGTCAGCGGTTGTCGCGCGAGTTGCCGCGGGCGATGCAAAAAGCGAACAGTCCGAACCTGTCATTTCGCTTGCGCGCCAGCAATTTCTGGCTCCCGATCGCCGCGGCCTTGTCGCGCTTGAAAAATATGCGCGTGTGGTGATGCCCGGAGGCGAATCGCGCACCGTGGGTTACACCGAAGCAAGCCGGGGATGTAAGCATCTATGCCGTCATTGCCCGGTGGTTCCCGTTTATAACGGCGTGTTCCGCGTCGTCAATCGCGATGTCGTGCTCGAGGATATTCGACGCCAGGTCGCGGCGGGCGCGCAGCACATCACGTTTGGTGATCCGGATTTCTTCAATGGCATCGGTCACGCGCTGCCGCTCATCGAGGCGTTGCATCGTGAGTTCCCGCAGGTCACGTACGACGTGACGATCAAAATCGAGCATCTGCTCAAGCATGAAGATCATCTCGCGAATTTGCGTGATACGGGCTGCCTGTTCGTGACCAGCGCGGTAGAATCCGTGGACGACCAGGTGCTCGATAAATTCGACAAGCATCACACCCGCGCCGATTTTTTGCGGGTTATCGAACTGTTTCGCGAAGCCGGCCTGACTCTTCAGCCGACCTTTGTGCCTTTCACGCCGTGGACAACGCTATCGAAGTATTGCGAACTCCTCGAACTGCTGCGCGAGCAAAGTCTGACCGAAAACGTTGCGCCAATCCAGCTTGCCATCCGACTGCTGATTCCGGCTGGGTCGCGCCTGTTGAACCTACCCGAAGTCCGCGAACTGGTCGGGCCGTTTGATGAAGCTGCGCTTGTATATCCCTGGAAAAATGCCGGCTCGCGTGTGGAAGCATTATGCGAGAAGGTTCAACAGATTGTGCACGCCGGCGAAAAGTCAAATCAGAGTCGCACGCGAATCTTTGAACACGTCGCAGAAGCGGCATATCTCGCGGCGGGCGCGAACAATGAGCATCGGCTGAAAATGGGCGCGCCGCCGATTCTCGCCTCCCGTGCTACGATCCCCTACCTGAACGAACCTTGGTACTGTTGAGCCGAGCCTACCGGGGACCAGTTGGCCCCCATCGATCGCGCGCGCAAATCGCTCCGCCAGTCTGACACGTTTGTTTGAAGACTCGATGCGAATCGAATCTGCGTTCACCCTTAACTACCCACGAGCGATTTGTACTGGGCCTCGCTCAAAGGGACCACCGAGAGTCTTCCCTGGCGAACGAGCGGTGAATCCGCGAACAATTTGTCGGCCTTGATTTCCGCCAGCGATACGGGCGTTGCAAGCGCTTTCCCAGCTTTGATCTTCACCACGGGTTTTTTCGGATTCGAAATGTCCACAGAGACGACCGACGCCGTGCCCATGGCGCTCTTGCGTTCTCCCGTTTCGTAGATCACCAATTTCGCTCCTGGCTTCATTTCTCGCAAATTTTTCAGCGCCGCCGGATTCGACACCCCGTCCCATTCCGTAGCGACATCACGCTGCAGGTCGGCGAACGAATACTCCGAAGGTTCGGTTTTCAGCAGATAATCGAGTGACATCGATCTATCCTCCGCTGCCCTATGCTACGTCATTGTGCTCGAAGTCTCACGAATTTTCCCGCGTCGCCCAATCTCGGCTCGAGCCCTCCAAGGCTTACACACGCGTCGAGTGGCTGACTCACTCTCCCGCTACTTAACTCCATGTAAACTGATTCTGATAGAATCCCACTGCTGAATCCAATTGCAGTGGTGATCCTGCGGGAGGGTCAGCCGCTCGAGCGCCAGAGATTTTCTCCTCTTCCAGCAGTGATTGCAGCACGGAACGGAGGTAAACAACGTGGCAACCCAGTCACAGACGCTCAACCCAAATGAGCAATCGCTCGCGATTCGCCCGGCCAACCCGGCCGACGTCGAAGTGTGCGGGAAGATCTGTTTTGAAGCGTTCGGCCGGATCGCCGCGGAGCACAATTTCCCCCAAGATTTTCCCTCTCCCGAGATGCCCATCCGCGTCCTTTCGATGATGTTCTCGCATCCGGGATTTTTCTGCGTGGTCGCCGAACAGAATGGAAGGGTCATCGGAAGCAACTGTATGGACGAACGCACTCCGATTGCCGGTATTGGGCCGATTACGATTGATCCCGCCGCCCAGAATCGGACCGCAGGCCGGCAACTTATGCAAGCGGTTATGGCGCGGGCAGCCGAGCGCAAGTTCGCGGGAATGCGTCTGGTGCAGGCGGCATACCACAATCGCTCGCTCTCGCTTTACGCAAAGCTCGGTTTTGCCGTCCGTGAACCGCTTGCTTGTATGAAGGGGCCAGCGATTCAGAAAACGCCGCCGAGCTATCGCGTTCGTCCAGCGGCCGCCGAAGACCTTGCCGCCTGTGGCGACCTCTGTCTGCAAGTTCACGGGCACGATCGGGGAGGCGAATTGGCCGACGCAATTCGGCACGGAACAGCCGTCGTCGCCGAATCGGAGGGACGCGTCAGAGCCTACGCTTCTTCAATGGCGTTCTTCGGACACGCAGTCGGTGAGACCAATCAAGACTTGCAGGCATTGATTGCCGCTGCCACTGAGTTTCAGGGGCCAGGGATTCTTGTCCCTACTCGCAACGCCGAACTGTTTGGCTGGTGCCTTGACAATGGACTTCGCGTCGTCCAGCCCATGACGTTGATGACAATTGGGCTTTACAATGAACCGGTTGGCGCGTACCTGCCTTCCATTCTGTTCTGAGGGGATCTCATTCGCCCGCGGGACTCGTAACGGCTCGCATGCGGAGTCTCAAGAAGAAACAAATCGCTTGTGCTTTGCGAAAACCTCTTCCCAGACAAAACAATCCAATTCTTCAGGGTTGTGTTGAAAATCGCGGCTTTTTGAAAGTTGGCTGGGAGGCCTGGACTCGAACCAGGATAAGCAGATCCAGAGCCTGCTGTCCTACCAATTGAACGACCTCCCAGCCGGGGGAGACGACAGAAAGGGCCGCAGGACGGCCCGGAAACACTTTACTGGCTCGCCGTAGTTTCGTCAACCGAACCCAACGTGAGGTAGTGGTGTCGTTTGCTTTAGACTTGGTTGTGCGCGGACATGCTTCTAAAGGCTCAGACAAACTAGCCGCACAGGAACCGTTCAAAGGGAGATACCGCCGCGTTATGAGTTTCACGTCACTTAGGGCACCGGTCGCATTGGCTCCGACGGGCTTTCCTACACCTGCGGGGATGTCTGGTGGTCGTCGTTCTCGCACATATCTGTGAAGCACTTCGGGGGCAATCATTTAACGCTGACGGGGAACGATCGGGACGAGGCGTTTATCGCGGACGAAAAACTCCTGGTTGCGCCAGTGGATTCGCTGCGGAAAGAAGCTCGCAAGCCATACGATAAACGCGAAGGCATCGCGCAGCGGCAACAGCCACAGATTCCGCAGGACCGAGCTATCGCGCATCCCGCAGGCACCTACGATCCACGCGACGCCCAAGCGCAAGATGACGTACGCCGCGAGATACGCGAGCGAGATTGCCGCCGAGGGAGCGATCGCCGCGGCGAAGAGCGCCCAGGGAAGGCCCTGCGAGAAAAGCAGCCCGAAATGCCCTGCCGGGCGCGACCAGCGAACGGCCAAATTCCAGCGAATCTGGTGGCGGAAGGCTTGGGACAGCGTCTCGCGCGGATACACAACCGAGACGGGAAAAGGAATCAGCTCGATGGGGTGTCCCCGCTCGGCAATACGATTGCCCAGCTCGTAATCATCGCAAAGATAATCAGCAAGGGATTCGAAGCCGCCAATTTCGGCGAGGTGCTGCTTTGTGGTGGCCATGACGGCGCCGAGCATGAAATCGAGATCGCCGAGCGCCCGCGCAGCCAGTACGCCGGCCGCGAAATCCGTGCTATTGCCGAGCGCTTCGAGCGTCGCCGGCAGCGAACCGACCGCCAGCCCCCGATAAAGGCACGTCACACCGCCCAGCGTGGGATCGCGAAACGGCGCGGCGACGGCGCGCAGGAACCCGGGTTCGACGCGAACATCGCTATCGCTGATGAGCACCAAATCGTGGCGCGCTTCGCGAGCCATCCGGCAGAGCTTGTTGACCTTGTCGCTGACGCCGACAGCTTCCGAACCCACCAGCAGCCGCACAGCGCGTTTCGGCGAATCTTGCCGTTCGAAATCCTGGATAATCTCCCGGATCGCGGAAATCGCTGGTTCGCTCTCGTCCGTGACGCAGAAAATAATTTCGAACTCCGGATAATCCTGCCGGCAAAAGCTGGCGAAGTTTTCGTAGGCTTCGCGATCGAGCCCGCGAATCGGTTTGAGTATGCTGATGGCCGGGGTGAAATCCGCCGAGACGGCGTTCCCTGAATCTCGAAAAAATCGCCGGGCGGCGATTATGGCGAGCAAGTAGTAAGAAAAAGGTGCGAGCGCCAAGAGGAGCAGCGCGTCACGAATCGCGATCCAGCCCATCGGCCACTAGCCTTTTCCGATGAAGACGAGCGAAACACCGATGCAGACCAGCAGAACTCCCACCCACCGTTGCCGGGACACGCGTTCGCCCAGGAAGAATTTTCCTCCGAGAGTGCCTACGGCGTAACTCAGCGCGGTGGCTGGTATGACGAAGCTGACGTTCGCTACCGACAACATTCCCAGCAGCGCAAAAAAACCGATCGTCATGAACAGGATGCCTATCCACATCCACCCGTTTCGCATCGCGCGAGCGATGACGCGAAGCAACGCCATGGGGCGAAAATCCGTCACCTCGCCGATTGCTTTCATCGCCCGTGTGACGCACAGTTCGCCGCCTGTTCCCGGCACAATGATCAGAACGTAAAAAATGAGTTCGCGCAGCACTAGCCGCCCGCCGTCGTGCTCGGAGGTGTATGCCCGACGACCAGAACGCCCGCGCAGATCACCAATATACCGACCCAGCGCAGCGGTGAAATGGCCTCGCCAAGTCCGAAGTAACCCAGTAGCGCGACCATGCATAAGGCGACCGAAGAGGCCGGCTGGACGTAGCTATAATCTGCCCACGAAAGGACCAGCATGTAAGCGACGAAAAAAGCGAGCAACGATCCGATGCCCACCCAGATCATTCCCGAACTGAATGCCCGGAAAAAGAAACGCGCGACATCCGCAGGGGCCCAGCTAGCCATGGCTCCGACGCGGCTCATGCCCTTTCGCAGTACGGCGTCGCCGAGCGGGCCGAAAACGACCATCAGCATAATGAGAACGAAGGTCTTGAAATGGAGGCGGCGGCCAGTGGACGTCATGCGCCTTGAGATTCGCTGGCCACCTCGACCGAAGGACGCGGATCGACCGGCACGGAGACAAGCGTCTTCCTTTCGACGCCCTTCTTCGCCTTCGCCACTTTCCGCCGATCGGCTCGAAGCTTCATGAAGTCCACGGCTTCGTGGTAAAGGCGCTTGCGCTCATGCGAATCCCAAAGCGCGTCGCGGACAATGCGCCACGCAACGCGAGGGCGGAAATAGTAACTATCGTAGAACCGATTGACTGACTCCACCATGTATTCGCGCGAAAGACCCGGGTACTCGAGATGCGGGAGTTGATGGCCAAGCGCGTCGGTGATCGCTTCGCCGTGGAGAAACCCTTCGCGCATGCCCTGGTTGTAAAGCTCGGTGCCGGGATAGGCGTGGGCCATGGAGACCTGGATCGTCTCGCAATCGAGCTCCTTCGCGTAATTGATGGTCTTCTCGATGGTTTCTTTGGTCTCGCCGGGAAGCCCGATGATGAAGTCGCCGTGGACGTGGATGCCCGCTTTTTTGGCGTTCTGGACAAAGGCGCGCCCCATCTCGACCGTCGCACCCTTCTTGATATTTTTTAGAATCTGCGGATCTCCGGATTCAAAGCCGACGATCAGCAAGCGGCAGCCGGCATCAGCCATCGCGCGGAGCGTTTCGTAATCGCCATGCACGCGCGCAGTGCACGACCACTGAAAGCCCACGGGCTGAAATTCCTTGCACAGAGCGAGCACCCGGTCCTTGCGGATGTTGAACGTGTCGTCGTCAAAGAAAAATTCCTTGGCCTGCGGAAACATTTTGTGCGCCTGGCGAAACTCGCGCGCCACGCTTTCGACGGACCGCACGCGCCACGCGTGCCCGGAGAGTGTTTGCGGCCAGAGGCAAAAGGTGCAAAGCGCCGGGCATCCGCGAGCCGTGTAAAACGAAACGAAGGGGTGCAGCAGGAAGGGCACGTTGTACTTCTCGATGGTCAAATCCCTCTGGTAAACATCGGTCGCGAAAGGTAGCTCATCGAGTTCCGTCGTTTGCAGCATGGGGCGGGGCTGATTGTGCATCACCTTGCCGTCTTTCACGTAACTCACGCTGAGGATTTCCGACAACGGCTTCCCTTGCGCGTACTCAACGATCGCGTGGTCGAACTCGCCGCGCACGACGAAATCGATGTCGGGACTTGCCAGCAGGCTTTCCGCCGGCTTGATCTGCACCTGGGGGCCAACGAACGCAATTTTCAGACCGGGTTTTTTCTCCTTCATTGACCGCGCCATGCGCAGATCGCTCAAGAACCCGACTGTGGAAGTAAACACCACCACGAATTCATAGTCCTGCGCTATGCGGATGGTCTCGGCAGGGGTGACTTTGTGCGGTGGGGCGTCCAAAAGCCGGCTCCCAGCCAGCATCCCGGCGGGATAGGCAAGCCATACCGGATACCAGTACGACTCGATTTCGCGAGTCGCTGGCCAGCGTGAACCCGCACCACCATCGAAATTTTCAAAGCTGGGCGGATTCAGGAACAACGTTTTCATCACGGACGGCATGTCACCCCCATAAAGTCGAAGCAACGACAGCAGCGGAATACTGTAGACGTCTCATATTACTCGATGTCATCGGCGATCCAAAGCTGCGTTTTGCATCAACACATCTTACTGTAACACCTTGGCGAGCTGGCCTGTGACCTCAAGCAGCTTAAGCTGGCCTTCCTCGCGCGCAAAATCAGCGTCCAAGAACGCCACCCACTTGTCGCTTTCTTCCAAACGAGCTTCTTCCACGTCTCGCAGAGTCGCGCGCCCCTGGTCGAATTTCGCTTGAACCACCTCCAGGGTCTCCTGCGCGAGCTTGAGATCGAGTCTGGCTACCTCGCGGCTCGCTTCCACTTCACGCACGCCGCGGGCCTCCTGTTGAACTTCTTGCCGAACCTGCTGTCGCCTCTTGCCGACCAAGAGCTCGGATTCGTTCACTTGACTCTTCGCGAGGGAAATGTCGGCGCGCGTCTTCGCGCTGAAAATAGGAACGTTCACTTGAATGCCAGCTATCACCTGGTTTTGCTGAAAGTTAGCGTTCGGATTGAAAAACTGCTTGTAGTTGTTGAATCGCGCGAGCAACTGATATTCGCCGACCAGGCCGACGGTGGGCCAGTACTCTCCCTTGGCGCCCTTCAGCAGGCGCTGCCTAGCCACGCGTTCGTTTTCCGCTTCCTGAATTCCGCGATCATTCTCCATGGCGAGCGAGAGAAGCTGGCTTTCCGCCTCATCCATAACAAACGACCGTTCTTCCGCTTCCACCTCGATTGAATGGTTTTCTGGAATACCCGTCAAGCTGCGAAGCTGGTCCGCAAGAGTTTCATCGCGGTCTTCGAGCTTCACGATGCGTTCCTGCACGCGCGCCGCCGTCAATTCGCTGCGCGTAACTTCGATCGCAAGCTCCTGGCCTGCCTGCGCCCGCTCGCGAGTCACTTGAAGAATCTTTTCGGCGCTGGATTGTTCGCTGCGCATCAAGTCGAGGGCACGGCGGACGTTCGCGAGATCCAGATAAGCCGTCGCCGTGCGAACGATCGTGTTATCGCGGGCTCGGTCCACTCCAAGTTTAGAATTTTTCGCGCGCTCCTCGGCGGCCTTCACCTGGCCCTTCCCAGGCAGATTGAAAATCGATTGCATGTAGGTAAGGTTGAAGAGCGATGGCAACCCGCCGCCCGGCGTCGAGGGATAGCCGCTGGTGTAGGCCGCGCCCGAACCGGTGTAAAGATTCGGCCGGAAATCGCTGCGATAAACCGAGGCTTCGTTGAGCGCGATGTTGTATTGGACCTTTGCGAGCGCAACATCGCGGCTGTTTTGCAGTGCAAGCGCGACGGCCTGGCGCAACGTCAATTTCTCGGTATCTTGCGCGCACGCCAAGCCATGGCCCATCACAATTCCGAATGCCGCCAGCGCAGCAGTACGAAGCAATTTCTTATTCATAGCGCAACGAGTCCGTGGGATGCAGCCTTGCCGCGCGATTGGCGGGCAAATAGCCAAAGAACACTCCCGTGGAGCAGGATACTACGAACGCCAGTAACACGGAGATCCATGATATGGGAATGTCCATTTTCCCGATTTCCGGAAAGAAGCTGACGATGAAGTTGATGCCGGCCGGTATCAGGACTGCGATTCCGATCCCAAGGAGCGAACCCGTCCCGCTGATAAGCACGGCTTCCATCAGAAATTGATAGAGGATGGCGTCCCGAGGCGCGCCGATTGCTTTGCGAATGCCAATCTCGCGCGTCCGCTCCGTCACTGTTACGAGCATTATATTCATGATCCCGATGCCGCTGATCGCCAGCGCGATAAGTGCAATGAGAATCAGAACCCCGGTGAGTGCCTGCGAAATTTTGTGCGCTAGTTCGAGAAGTCCTGTAAGGTTCTGAACACGGTAATGGGTGCCCGGGCGATGCCTACTCGCCAGCAATTCGGCGACCTGGCTCGTCACGTCGGGAACGTTATCCGGAGTGTCCGCCTGGGCGTAAAAGGTCAAGATATATTCCGCTCCCGTGTAGTACTTGATCAGAGGGAACGGTACGATCACCGATTCTCGGGTGATCTCGGATTCACCGAAGGTCGTCACTCTCTCGCGAAACACACCGATCACGGTGAAATGCAGTTCCCCGACCCGTATGTCCTTGCCCACGGGGCTCTCGCCAGGAGAGACGAGTGTCGCAAGCTCTTGCGTGAGAAGGCATACCTTGCTGTGCGACCGCATATCGTCTTCGTCGAAATAACGGCCCGCCGTGATGATCAGGCTGCGAATCTCCTGAAATCCTTCGGTGACCCCAACCAGGTTGACCGGGTGTTCCGTGCCGTTAACAACCACGGTCATCGGAAAATTATTTGTACCGGCTACCTGCACAACGTGGGGGACGCCTTCCTTGACGGCCTCGAGATCTCCCAGCGAGATTTGATCCGATAGCGCGGAAGGCTGCGATCCACCAGACTGAAGCAGATCGGCGTAAACGATGTTCGCGCCTACTCCTTGAACGAGCGTGATGATGTAGCGTTTTCCGGTGAGCCCCACCGTCACAACAAGCACGATGCAGGCGCTGCCAATAATGACTCCGAGCATTGTCAGTATTGCGCGCAGTTTGTTCGCGCGCAGCGCTTGCATGGCGAGAGACCACGTCTCGCCCCAGAACGCCGATTTATGGCTCGCAAAGCTCATGGAATCTGATGTCAGGAATCGCGACGGACGAACACACGAGAACGGCGATCTCGTATCTGATAGGGCCTATCGAGCGCCCTTTTCTAGCTGCTGAAGCCGGGCGCGGGCGTCCTTTCTCTGCGGATCGAGTTGAAGGGAGGCGCGGTATTGCTCGGCGGCCTCGGCGGGCTTCCCTTCTTTCTCGTAAAGGCGCCCTAGCCATTCGCGGGCCGCGGCGTGACTCGGCCAGTCGCTGCGGACAGGCGTGCTCGCGATATACGATTTCAAGTCTTCGTCGGCTTGCGATTGGCCCGTGCCAGCCAGAATTTTCGCCACAGCGGAGAAGAAGGTTACCCTGGGATCGTTGGCGCTCACCTGCTTTGCCGCGTCGACAGTAGTCTGAAGCCCGGTTGCGTTGCCCTGCCCTTCGTAAAAGCCGGCGACTTCGAGATATGGTTCGAGCTGGCTGGGTTTTGCAGTCAGAATGCGGCGGTATTCGTTTTCCGCAAGATCCGGTCGTTTTGCGCTGTCCATGTAAAAGATGGCCTGGGCTACGTGTCCCTGCATCGGATCCATCGCCGCGATTGCATCCACCTGAGCCTTAGCTTCCACCTTGTCGCCGCCGAGCACCCACGGTGCGGTGAGGTCGTAATCGAGGAGATCGCGCCGGGCCGCAATATTGGCCGGATCTAGCTGAATCGCAGCCTCCAGTTCCTTCTTCACTTTCCGGGCTACAAGAAAGCTTCGGTCGCGGTCCGCTTTTGCTCCGTACTCGCGGCCAAGCCAGTGGTGATAAATGCTGCTCCGGCCATCGAGCGAAACCGACTTTTCCCCGTTGGCGACAGCTTTGTCGTAATCGCGAACTTCAAAATAACTCCGGCCCAGCCAGTAGTAGGCCTCCGCGCTCTTTGGAGCCTGCTGCAATGCGGACTGCAGCGTTTGAATCGCGTACGCGTAGTTGCCGGCATCGAACTGCCGCTGCGCCGATTCTAGAAGCGCATAGTTGTCGCCCCCGGAAAGCCACGTCGAAAACGTGGCGGATCGTCCAGACGGGACGATCGTCACCAGTACGGCGGAGCTCACAATCGCTAGAATAAGTCTCGTTACTGCCAAGCGTCGCACCCTCACTGGCCCCCCGCTGGTCGAACGTCCATTCCGTCGCGCAAGTTCACGTCATCAGCGGGAAGCGCGACGCGGTCGCCGTCCGCAAGACCCGCAACTACTTCATATTTTACGGCACTCGCGATGCCTACAGCGATGTTGCGGCGATGAATCTTGTTGTCCGAGTACACATAGACATAGTGCTGCCCGCTGTCGTAGCGGACGGCCGCGCGTGGCACCACCAGCGCATCGGGGCGGTCACGCACCAGAATACGCACGCTGACGTTCACGTTGGGCAGCAATTCCAGTTTGTCGTTTTGCACCGAACAAAGAATCTCGCCAACGCTGCGGGTTCCGCGCGCAACAACTTGCTTGGGCACTTGCTCCGTCTCTCCCTTCCAAGTCAGCCCGGGTTTTGCGTCCCAGGTGATTTCGACCGGTTGACTCGGCTCCAGCCAGCCAAGATCTGGCTCGTCCACAAACGCCCGGACACGAACGTGATGCAGATCGGCCATTTCGGCCAGAATGTCTCCTGCCTTGACGTAATCCCCTTGCCGTACCGGCAGCGAGTACAGCGTCCCGTTTGACGGCGCGATGACCGTCGCCGATCGCACCTTCTCCTCGAGGGCCTGCACCTGATCGTTTAGCTGGTTGACGCGCAGCGCGTCGCGCTCGGCGTCAACCGCGGAACTTCGTGCGAGTTCGTTCGTTCTTTCTTGCAACGTCTGGAGATTCGCCCGAGCTTGCGCGAGCGCGGCTTGGTTCTGCGCCACGTCGTCTTGTGTGGCGGCCTGTTTTGCGACGAGCTCTGCGAGCGCCTTCTGCGTGCGCTCGAGGTTTGTCACTTGGATGCGCGCCTTTTCGAGATTGCCTTTGATTTGGGCGACCTGATCGGGAGGGCCGCCGGCCCGCGCGTTGCGGAGATCGGATTGCGCGCTCAACAAATCCGATCGCGCCTGCGAGAGCTGGGCGCGCATATCCGAAGAGTCGAGCGTGAGTATCAGTTCTCCGCGACGCACTGCTTGCCCCTCCGTCGCCTTCACGCTCGCAACGAAGGTAGGAAATCCGGCGTGGGCCACGGTCGGCGAGATTGGCTCGACCTTGCCGTTACTCGTGATGGAGGCGTGAAGGTCTTCGCGGGCAACCTTCGCCACCGGCACGAATGGCCCGTGCTGTCGTCCGGCCAGCACCAGCAGAACGACGACAATGATTCCAGCCGCAAGGGCCAAAAAAATCCACGTTTTTCGCTTACCGTTTTCAGCCATGATCGGCCGCGCCGCCGCGGCCCGTCTCCCCGGAGGATTTCAAAATTGTAGCAGAGGGCTGCGGCGCTTGCCCGCGCAAACACTGTTCCTGTGTCTACATATTCTCTTGGATGTTCTTTCGACAATCATGGATTCCTTATGCTCGCCGCAGGTTCCTGGGAAGCAGGGTACGCGCAAATCAGGCCGAATTTTCTGAGTGCGAATTCATTCTTGGCGCGTCTAACAGCGAGAGTTTTGCATCGCAGACCTTCTTGCGTGCAAGCAGCCGGGACGAGCGCCTTTCAAAGCGTACCCGCGGAATCGCAAGGCGGAACGGTGCGATGCTAGAATCCTTCTATTCATGAACCCTGACTCACTCATCTACGTCAACGAGCTCTCGAAGCACTTCCGCGCATTCAAGCGCCGCGAAGGAGTTTGGGGCTCGATCCAGAATCTTTTCGTCCGCGATTATCACACCGTTTCGGCCGTGGACCGCGTGAGCTTTTCGATCGAATGCGGCGAGATGGTCGGATACATCGGTCCGAACGGCGCCGGAAAGTCCACGACGATCAAGATGCTGACGGGCATTCTCGTGCCGTCGAGCGGGGATATCCGCATCAACGGCTACGTTCCGCATCGCGAGCGGCGTCATTACGTGAAAACGATCGGCGTTGTTTTCGGCCAGAGGACGCAGCTTTGGTGGGACATCGCCGTCGTGGAATCGTTCAAGCTTCTCCGGCGCATCTACGACGTCCCGCAGCGCGATTTTGACGCGCGCATGGAACGCTTCAACGAAATCTTGGGGATTCGCGATTACCTCTATACGCCGGTTCGCAAGCTCTCGCTCGGCGAGCGCATGCGTTGCGATCTCGCGGCGGCCCTTCTGCACAATCCCCCGCTGCTGTTTCTCGACGAGCCGACCATCGGGCTCGACGTCGTCGCCAAAGATCGCATCCGGCATTTTTTGCGGGCCATCAATCGCGAATTCCGCACCACTGTGCTGCTGACCACTCATGACCTCGACGACATCGAGGAATTGTGCCGACGCATCATGATTATCGACCACGGCCACGTGCTGTTCGATGGCGCCTTGGACCATCTGAAACAAAAACTCCTGCGCACCAAGCAGATCAAATTCGCGCTGAAGGATAGGTCGTATGCCGCCGGCATGGAACAGTTCTCGCGCGCAGGATTGGAAGTCGAGCAAGTAGATGAGGTCACCTATCGAATCCGCTTCGATCGCTCGAAAGTCGCCACGGCCGATCTGATTCGCGAAATTCTGGCGAAAATCGAAGTCCGCGACCTGCTCATCGAGGACGAGCCTATTGAAGAAATCATCAAGCGAATCTACGCCGGAGAAGCTTTGCCCGAGGTCGCGGTGTGAACTCCATGGCCCAAGCGCTGGTGCCGTACGTCGAATTTTCCCGCGTCGGTTTCGTCAATATCCTGGCCTTTCGGCTGCGATACTTCACCGGCATCATCACGTACTTCCTCAACGTCACGGTTTATTACTTCATCTGGAGCGCGGTTTACAGCTCGGGACACCCCATCGCTGGGTACAACCTCGCCCAGATGATCACTTACGTCAGCGTCGGCTGGATGATTCGCTCGTTTTACTGGAACACCATCGATCAGGAAATGGCCTACGAGGTAATCGAAGGAAAAATCGCCATGGATTTGATCAAGCCGGTGTCCGTCCAATGGATGTGGATCAGCCGCGCCATTGGTGAATCCGCATTCCGGCTGGGCCTGCTGACGCTTCCGACGGCCGTGGTGGTTTCGCTTGTGTTCCACGTGCAGGCGCCCGCTTCGCGCGAGAACTTCGCGCTTTTTCTGATCGCGGTTCTCGGCAGCTTCTTCCTTATGGGCGCGATCAACTTCATGATCGGCACCTGTGCGATCCCCCTAAAATCCATTCTCGCGTTGATTCGCGCAAAATACTGGCTAATCGAATTGCTCTCGGGCCTGCTGATTCCCATGACATTTTTCCCGCCAAAAATTCAGACCATCCTTGCCTGGCTTCCGTTCGAACACATCGCCTACACCCCGCTGCAAATTTATCTCGGCAAGCTCGACCGGGCGCACGCTTTGCGCGCGCTGGGAACGGAATGGTTTTGGGTGGTGGCGTTGCTCGTTCTGGCCCATCTCTGGTGGGAGCGGTCCGTGCGGAATATCACGATCCATGGAGGATAGCCTACAGCCCATGCCGCGTGATCCGATGAAAGATTCGCTCCCATCGAGCGCACGTCGTACTGAAATGCCCCGCTTGGCGGGCATCATCGCTTCCGCAAAGCGCCATGCCCTGCTCCTTGTCGATTATTTCGCGCAATACGCGAAGGTGCGCGTCAGCTACCGCGGCGATTTCTTCGTCAGCCTGATAACCAGCTTCGCCGCCACGGTATTCGCCTTGCTGTTCGTGCTGGTGCTCTTCAACAAGGCGCCACAACTTTCCGATTGGACCCTACCTGAAGAAATGTTCCTATACGGATTTTCGCTGATCCCGTACGGAATCTTCAACGTGATCAGCCTCAATCTCTACGATTTTGGGAACAACTACATCATCGAAGGAAAATTCGACCGGGTGTTGCTGCGTCCCGTGGCATCGCTCTTCCAGGTGCTTTTTGAAACCTTCCGAATCGAATCCGTACAGGAAATCGCGACGGGCATCTTTTGCATGTGGTGGGGGTCGCACCGGCTGGGCATCCATTGGACCATTGAAAAATTGGGCATGCTCGCATTCTTCGGTATCTGCGCCGGAGTGATCTACGTTTCGATCTTCTTGCTGCTTAGCGCCGTGTCGTTCTGGTTTGAGGACCGCATCGGCGTCCATCCTCCCGTGTGGAACGTGATCGCATTTGGACGCTGGCCGCTTTCGATTTACAGTGGCGCCGTGCAATTCTTCCTTTGTTGGATCATTCCATTCGGTCTCGCTTCATTTTACCCGAGCGTGCGATTGCTGGGCCGCAC
>JANWJR010000045.1 GCA_025451835.1 Candidatus Acidiferrales bacterium
AAACGCGCCCGATGCGCTCGCGCCGGGGCGCCCGCTGGGCGGTGCTCACTTTGCAAGACCGCACCGGGGTGGTCGAAGCGCTGGTGTTTCCGGAAGCATTTCAAAAGCTGGAGCCGGTTTTGAAACCCGCCACGCCCCTTTTGGTGAAGGGGCGCGTTGCTATCGAAGACGTGGGCACCCGGCTCATCGTAGCCGATGCCCGCGTGCTCGATCAGGTGGTGGATCGGCCGCCGAGCGTGCTCCGGGTGCGCGTCGATCTCTGCGCGCTCGATCCGATCGCGCTGGACCAGCTTCAGGAACTTTTTTCGAGCCGCCCCGGCCGTTGCCGCGTTTCCTTCGAGCTCGTGAAAGAGGATGGCAGCGAGGCCACGCTCGAAGCATCGAACTGCGTGCGCGCCGACAGGGAACTCGTCGAGCGAGTGCGAGCGATTTGCGGCACGGAATCTGTCGCCGTCGTGCAATAATCGCCGCGCTCCGCTGCGGAACCAGCTCTCGCCGTTTGAAGATGTGCGTGACGATGACCGGTGAGGACCGTCGGAATGACCAAACGCCAGCGCCTTCGCGACCGGCTTCTCAAGCGCCGGGCAAGCCGCGCGCGGCTGAAACGCATTCAGGCATTAAAGAAGAGCAAGGAATCGGCTAAAACAAGCCGGCCGGCATCGGAAGCCGGCGCGCCGCAGCAGAATCCGGCGGAGCTTCAATCGAACAAGTCCGCGGGAGCGTTGCGGAAAGGATCGGCGCGAGCGGAAAGGGCGCTCGCTGCCGGCCGGGATCCCAAAGATACGATGGCTGCGGAACAAGACGAACGGAATCGGGAACGCCAGCGCGCCATCGACTCACTCGAACGCGATGTCGGCGAGCTCCGCCGTCTCTCCGATCCCACCGATCAGAATGCGGCCGATATCGAGCGCATTCGCGGGGAGGTGGCTGAGCTGAAGCGCGAGTTTTACACGCATCTCGGCCCCTGGCAGCGCCTTCAGCTTGCCCGTCATCCCCAGCGGCCGTACACCGACGATTACATTCGGCTTCTCTTCGAGAATTTCACCGAGATACATGGCGACCGTCACTTCGCCGACGATCTCGCGCTGATAACGGGAATGGCCTGGTTCCATGACAAACCCGTGATGATTATCGGCAGCCAGAAAGGCCGCGACACCAGACAGCGGCTCTCGCGCAATTTCGGACAAGCCAAGCCTGAAGGCTACCGCAAGGCTCTTCGCGCGATGCAGCTTGCCGCGAAATATAAACGTCCCATCGTGATATTCATCGATACGCCCGGCGCGTATCCGGGAATCGGCGCGGAAGAGCGTGGCCAGGCTGAGGCGATCGCGCACAATTTGCGCGAAATGTCCCGCCTTCCTGTGCCGATCGTGGTCACCATCACGGGCGAAGGGGGCTCGGGCGGCGCACTGGCAATCGCCGTCGGCGACCGCATCTTCATGCTCGAAAATACCGTGTATTCGGTGATCTCGCCGGAGGGCTGCGCTTCCATCACCTGGCGCGATCCGACCAAAGCGGAAGCAGCCGCCGATGCGCTGAAAATCACCGCCAAGGATCTTCTGGAGCTGAAGCTGATCGACGAAATCGTTCCCGAGCCTGAAGGCGGCGCGCACCTGGATCCCGCGGCAGCGGCACAACTTCTCGAACCGTTCCTTGCCCGCTCACTCGATGAACTCTCGCGTCTCGCGCCTCAACAACTCATCGAGCAGCGCTACGATAAATTCCGCCGCATGGGCCAATTTTTCGCCTAAACGGAATTCCACCGGGGTGCAATCCACGAGGTTGGACTCAGGAGACCGCGCGCGTGCCCGCCAATCGTTGACACTCCGCATCACTTGCTGGTTTACTGAAGTTGCCGCGCGATTCCTGCGCCGGAGGTGAACCATTTTCTGCCAGAATTGCGGCAAGCAACTTGACCCCGACGCGGCACAGTGTCCCGCTTGCGGGTTTCCCGCCACAGGCCAACTGATCAGATCCGGAAGCGCGGTGGTTGCCGCGCACCTCTCGTATCACGTGCGCATCCTGGGCGTGCTCTGGCTGATTTATGGAGTCCTGCGGATCGTTGGGGCGTTGTGGCTCATCGCTTTCAATCCGAAGGCCACGCTGATGTTTGGCGCGCTGCTCTCGCGCGTTCCCGATCCGTTTACGATGATGAGCGAATTCCATCTTCTTTATTTGGTCATCGTCGCGTGGTGTTTTGTGTGCGGAGTCGTGGGGATTATTGCAGGGCTGGCGCTTTTCGCACGGGCCCGGGCCGCACGATGGCTCGCGATTCTTGCGGCATTTTTGTCGATTCCCGAGATTCCGTTCGGCATCGCGCTGGGGTCGTATACGCTGGTGATCCTGCTGCCTTACAGCGCCAGCCAACTCTATCGCGGTTTGCGCGGCGAATCGCGCGCGGCTCGAGCGTAGAATCAGCGGCGCGCGGTGGCCTTGTTTTGCAGCGCCGCCCTTCACGGCGGCATTGGTTGCGCGTTGCCTTGGGAAGCGTGGAACTGCAGGTGCCGGCCGAAGCTCGGCGCTACAACGGCAAATGCACCGGCATCGACGGCGCTTCGACCGACGGAAGGGCGCAGCAAGCAGCGCCCCTACAAATTCTTCCTGCGATGGCCGTTATGCGCGCGGCTGGTCACGCTCTTTTCGCAAACCTTCCATCACGCTTTGAATTAATTCCTTGGCTGCGCGGATTTCCTGCGTGATGAGGCGAATATCCATCACCGGAATTTCCGGATCCCGCGTGCTGTGGCAGTAGACGCCGTGCTGTCCCACGAGAACCAGCGCGCTGGTGAGCAAATCGAGCGTCACCGCCAGACGCCCACGGTGCGGGCCCATCATCGTTTCGTAATGGTCGAGCTCTTCGCGGTGTTCGTCGAATGCTGACATGTCGTGTTCTCCTCTCTCTTATTTTGACCGTTGCAGGGGCTGCTGTCGATTGCGAGCTGCAAGCGGCTTCGCGCGGCCGCGAATCGCCGTCTTGGCTCCCATCGCCCCGCCGTGATATAAATAATTGTCAGCGCATGTTAGACCTCTCCCAGTCTGGGCCGCCGAACGCGCCCGCGCCTCAATTGCGGCGCGAGTTGCGAAGTTGGACGCGCGATCTGGCCATCGCTCTTGGCTTCGCTCTCGCCATCATCATTTTTTTGTATCAGCCGGTAAAGGTGGAAGGCACCAGC
The DNA here is from genome assembly GCA_025451835.1 of Candidatus Acidiferrales bacterium. Lineage (GTDB taxonomy): Bacteria > Acidobacteriota > Terriglobia > Acidiferrales > UBA7541 > Palsa-295. The sequence continues at coordinate 3,174 of JANWJR010000045.1, forward strand.
ATGGCGCCGCTGCTTTCCGATCAAGAGCGTATCTTCATTAACAAATTCGTGTATCGCTTCGAGCCCATCGACCGCGGCGATGTGGTGGTGTTCTGGTATCCTCGCGATCTTTCGAAATCGTTTATCAAGCGCGTCATCGGCCTTCCAGGCGATACGGTCGAAATCCGCGCGGGGACCTTGTTTATCAACGGCACGGAAATGAACGAATCATACGTCCCGGCGAGCTACATGGACGGCTTGAGTTATCCGCCGCTGAAAATTCCGCCGGGTGAATATTTCGTGATGGGCGATCATCGCGACAGCTCGAATGATTCGCGGATGTTTGGACCCGTGGCGCGGCAATATATTTATGGCAAAGCCGTCTTCGCTTACTGGCCCGTGGATCATTTTGGATCGCTTTCTTTGCCCGCCACCGTGAACGCGGCTTCGAAATGAATTTCTCAGGAGGACACGCTGACGCAGTCTCTCGCAGGCCGCGCGATTCTCGCGCTCGAAGACGGTCGCGTATTTAAGGGTCGCGCGGCGGGCGCTCGCGCCCGTCGTGGCGGCGAAGTCGTTTTCAATACCAGTCTCACGGGCTACCAGGAAGTTTTCACCGACCCGAGCTATTCCGGCCAGATCGTCTGCCTCACGTATCCGCACATCGGCAACGTCGGCGCAAATCTCGACGACGAAGAGTCCGTAAAACCTTACATCGAAGCGCTGATCGCCCGTGATTTCTCGCAGCTTGCCTCGAACTGGCGTTCGAGCGAATCCGCGCAGCATTATCTGGAACGCCATGGCGTGCCCGCGATTTCGGAGATCGACACGCGAGCGCTGGTCCGCCATCTGCGCGAAGTGGGTGCGCTACGTGGCGTGGTTGCGACCGACGACACGGCCGCCGAGCAATTGATCGCCGAAGCGCGTGCGCTGCCCACCATGGCCGGCCAGGAGCTGGCGAGCCGGGTCACGTCGCCGAAGCCATATCGCTGGTCGCGCGGGTCGATTGATTTGTCCTCGCCGGTCCCTGCGGACAAAACTCCGATCGAGAGGAAGCGAGCTGCGGGGCCTGAAGGTAACTCGCGTTATCACGTGGTGGCTTACGATTTTGGCATCAAGCAGAATATTTTGCGGCTTCTCGTCGATTACGGCTGCGATGTTACGGTTGTGCCGGCGCAAACTTCCGCCGAGGATGCACTCGCGCTGAAGCCAGACGGCGTCTTTCTGTCGAATGGCCCCGGTGATCCCGAACCGATCGGCTACGCCGTTGCAAACATCCGCAAACTTCTCGGCTGCGTTCCGATATTCGGCATCTGTCTTGGGCATCAGCTCTGCGGACTTGCGCTCGGCGGGCGCACATTCAAGCTGAAGTTTGGTCACCACGGCGCGAATCACCCGGTAAAGAATTTATTGACGCAGAAAATCGAAATCACTTCGCAAAACCACGGCTTCTGCGTCGATCCGGATTCGCTGCCGTCGAGCGACGTGGAAATCACGCACGTCAACTTGAACGATCACACGAACGAGGGCATGCGCCACCGGTCGCTGCCGCTTTTTAGCGTGCAATATCACCCCGAGGCCTCGCCGGGCCCGCACGATGCCCGCTACCTTTTCGACCAGTTCACCGCGATGATGAACGAGGCAAACCGATGAACTGCGATCCATGGCCAGGGCTCCACAACTAAATGCCGAAACGCACTGACATCGCGAAAATTCTGATCATCGGCTCGGGGCCGATCGTTATCGGGCAGGCTTGCGAATTCGATTATTCCGGCACGCAAGCGTGCAAGGCGCTGCGCGCGGAAGGCTACGAAGTCGTGCTCGTCAACTCGAATCCGGCGACGATCATGACCGACCCCGAAATCGCGGATCGCACGTACATCGAGCCGCTCGCCAAGGAATATCTGGAAGCGATCATCGCGAAGGAGCGGCCCGATGCGCTGCTTCCGACGGTCGGCGGGCAAACGGGGCTTAACATCGCCGTCGAGCTTGCCGAAGCCGGCATTCTCGAAAAATATAACGTGCAGCTGATCGGCGCGTCTTTGCGGGCCATCAAAATTGCCGAAGACCGCCTGCTTTTCAAGGATGCCTGCCGCAGGATCGGACTCGAAGTTCCCGCGTCGGAAGTCGTAAACGATGTGCCCGAAGCAATCCGGCTCGCAGACCAGCTTGGCTATCCGGTGGTGATTCGCCCTTCGTTCACGCTGGGCGGCACGGGCGGGTCCATTGCCTACAATCACGAGGAATTTGCGGACCTGATTTCGCGCGCGCTTGACGCGAGTCCCGTTCATCAGGCGCTGATCGAGGAATCGGTGCTCGGCTGGAAGGAGTACGAGCTCGAAGTGATGCGCGATTGCCGCGACAATTTCGTGGTCATCTGCTCGATTGAGAATTTCGATCCCATGGGCGTGCACACGGGCGATTCCATCACTGTGGCGCCTGCCCAGACGCTTACCGATAAGGAATACCAACGCATGCGGGGCGCGGCCGCGGCCATCATCCGCGAAGTTGGCGTGGAGACCGGCGGGTCAAATATTCAGTTCGCGATCGATCCGGAAACCGGCCGCATGACCGTAATCGAAATGAACCCGCGCGTGTCCCGCAGTTCCGCTCTCGCGAGCAAAGCCACGGGTTTTCCCATCGCGAAAATCGCGGCGAAACTGGCGCTGGGCATGACGCTCGATGAAATTCCCAACGACATCACGCGCAAGACGCCGTGTTCGTTCGAGCCTACTATCGATTACGTCGTCGTGAAAATTCCGAAATGGCAATTCGAGAAATTTCCCGGAAGCGATACCACGCTGACCACGCAAATGAAATCCGTCGGGGAGGTGATGGCCATCGGCCGCACGTTTCAGGAAGCGTTGTGCAAGGGCATTCGTTCGCTCGAGCCGCATTCGCCCTGGCGCGCTCCCAACGAAGTCACCACGGCTTTGCTGCGCCAGAAACTTTCCATTCCGGGCCCGGACCGGCTGCACTGGCTCTTCGAGGCCATCGAGCGGGGCATGACTTGCGAGGAAGTCTGCTCGCTTACCAAGATCGACCCCTGGTTCATCCGGCATCTGGAAGACATGGTGGCGCTCGACCGCCGCGTCGCCGCGATGAATCTCCAGTCGATCTCGCCGGATTTGCTTCTCGAAGCGAAGCGTTCCGGTGCAAGCGACGAAGAACTGGCCAAACTTCTGAAAACCACGCCGGCGGAAGTACGCACCCGCCGTCATGAGTTGGGCGTGCGTCCGGTATTTAAGCGCGTGGATACCTGCGCGGCCGAATTCGAATCGTTTACCCCGTATCTTTATTCAACTTACGAAGAGGAGGACGAATCCGGCGCAGTGGACCGCCCCAAGATCATGATTCTCGGCAGCGGCCCAAACCGCATCGGGCAGGGAATCGAATTCGATTATTGCTGCTGCCACGCGGCCTTTGCACTCAAAGAAGACGGCTACGAAACCATCATGGTGAATTGCAATCCCGAGACGGTTTCGACCGATTACGACACCGCGGACCGGCTGTATTTCGAGCCGCTCACGCTCGAAGATGTGCTGGCCGTGATCGACCGGGAAAAGCCGCAAGGCGTGATCGTTCAATTCGGTGGCCAGACGCCGCTGAATCTGGCGCTCGAACTGAAACGCAATGGCGCGAAAATCATCGGCACCGACCCAGAATCCATCGATCTCGCGGAAGACCGTAGCCGCTTTGGAGCGCTGCTCGAAGAGCTAAAAATCCCCCAGCCACATGCAGGCACGGCCCTTGCGCCTCAGGAAGCCGTAAAAGTGGCGTCCGAAATTGGGCTGCCGGTTCTGGTCCGTCCCAGCTACGTTCTGGGCGGGCGCGCGATGGTAATTGCCTACGATCTGAAGACCGTGGAAGACTACGCCACGCAAGCCGCGCTGATCGGAACGCTGTCGGGTCCCAAGCGCCCGATTTTGATCGACCAGTTCCTGGAAGACGCGACGGAAGTGGATGTGGACGCCCTCGCCGACGGCGAAGACGTTGTGATCGCCGGCATCATGGAACACATCGAGGAAGCCGGCATCCACTCCGGCGATTCGTCCTGCGTGCTGCCCGCTGTTTCGCTGAAACCGTCCGTTCTCGAGCGCATTCGCGATTACACCGCGCGCCTTGCGCGCGCGCTGCACGTCGTGGGCGTGATGAACGTGCAATACGCGATTCAGCGCGACACAGTTTACGTTCTCGAAGTCAACCCGCGCGCCTCGCGGACGATCCCCTACGTCAGCAAAGCGACTGGCGTGCCGCTCGCGAAAGTTGCCGCCCGCCTGATGACCGGACGCAAGCTTCGCGATTTGCATCTGCCCGTGGTCGAGACGAACGGAATCAAAGAGCTGGCAGTGCTCGATTTCTTTGCCGTGAAGTCGCCCGTGTTTCCATTCAACAAATTTCGCGGAGTGGACACGATTCTTGGCCCGGAGATGCGTTCTACCGGCGAAGTGATGGGCGTCTCTTCCACGTTTGGCCTGGCGTTCGCAAAGGCGCAGCTTGCTGCCGGCCAGCGGCTGCCACTGAAGGGAACGGTTTTCCTGAGCGTCAACGATCGCGACAAGCGCCACGTCGCGCCCGTGGTAAAAGACCTGCTCGCGGCGGGTTTGACCGTCATCGCCACGCGCGGCACTGCGGCGGCGCTCGGCGCAGCCGGGATCGAAGTGGAGTCGGTGTACAAAGTGAATGAAGGGAGGCCGAATATCGTGGACCTGATCAAGACGGCGAAAGTGGACTTGGTCATCAACACGCCGCTTGGCCGCGAATCTTTCTACGATGAGAAGTCCATCCGCCGCGCCTCGATCCGCTACAACATTCCATGCATTACAACGCTCGCTGCCGCCAGCGCCGCCGCCCGCGGCATTCGCGACATGGCGGGTCACGATGCGGAAGTGGCCGCGCTTCAGGACCTGCACCGTCGCAAGTCGGCCGCTTCCGTTGCGCCCGGGGACCATCCTTAGCGGCGGCGAAAAACGCGGCAAGCGCGCCGCTGGAAACCAACTTTTCGCGGCTCGGATCAGTATTTAGATATAAAATATTGCTCGTGGAACTGCATGGCATATTTCCGCCGCTCACAACGCCGTTTGCGCCCGATGGCGGCGTCGCGCCCGATCGCCTGCGCGAAAATATCAGCCGTTACAATCAAGCGAATCTGAGCGGCTACGTCGTCAACGGCTCGACCAGCGAATCCGTTCTCCTGCGCTGGGACGAAGTTTACCGCATCTGGGAAACGGCGAAGGATTGCGCCGCGTCCGGAAGAGAGCTTATTGCCGGTACCGGCGCGGAATCCACCGCCGAAACGATCGAGCACACCAATCGTGCCGCTGCACTTGGTTATGACGCGGCTCTGGTCCGCACGCCGAGTTTTTACAAACCGGCAATGTCCGTGGACGCGCTTGCGGAGCACTATCTTCGCGTGGCGGACGCGGCTCGCATTCCCATCCTCGTCTATTCCGTCCCGGTTTTCACCCACGTGACGGTCGAAGCGCCGCTGATCGCGCGAGTCGCGCAGCATCCCAATATCATTGGCATGAAGGACAGCTCGGGAAACGTTGACGGCGTCGCGAAAATCATCGCCGCTGCACCAAATAGGTTTCGCACGTTGGTGGGATCCGCCGCGACAGTGTTTGAATCTCTGCAGATCGGGGCCGCGGGGGCAATCCTTGCGCTGGCGTGCGTATTTCCGGAAATTTGCTGCGACATTTACCAAGCCTCCACCGCCGGAGACAAAACCCGCGCGCAATTTCTCGCGCAAAAGCTCCTGGCTCCCGCCAAGCTTCTCGGGACGCAGTACGGCATTGCCGGTTTGAAGTACGCGCTCGATCGCCTCGGCTATTTCGGCGGCCCGCCGCGGGCGCCGCTGCTGCCGGTCGGCAAACCCGCGCAACACGAAATCGACGCCATGCTTGCCGCGCTCGCTCCGCTATCCGTTACGGCGAATCGATAACCGGACTCGCCGAACGCGGCGGTGCTCGCGAATCTGCAATCAGCATTGAATCCTTACGGTTTGTAAATCATCGAAAACAAGGGTTGCATCGAAGATGCTTCGAGGCTGCGCATGCAAGAGTCAAGCCGTCTTCTGCTGTTTTCAACAAGCCGTCAGGGGCCTAACCGGAAGAACGAATGACAACATTTCCCATGTTGGTGCGTCTATCAGGAGTATTGTGATGCACGTCAATTGCCGGCCGCCGGAGCCGCGTGTATCATGACCTCCTCCATGGAGTCTCACTGTATTTCCTTCCGCGAGCTTCCGCAGACCGCCAAGCTCTTTGCATCCTTTCTGGAAGATTTCAGCCGCGTTTCGCGGTATTACACGCATCCGCCGACTGAGTCTGGCGTAGTCGCCGCCTCTCGCGAGATTGCACTCGATGCAGGCGTTCGGCGCGAGGTCGGCGAAGTGTTGCGGGAGCAGAATCGTAACTTTGGCGCCGATGGCGCCACCGATCGCAATCTGGACCGGCTCGCTGCCGGGGCGGTTGCGATCGTCACCGGCCAACAAGTGGGTCTTTTCTCCGGACCAATCTACAGCTGCTACAAAGCGCTATCGGCCGTGCGCTGGGCGGAAGCGATCTCCCGGCGGGGCACGGACGCTGTTCCGATTTTCTGGCTTGCCACCGAAGATCACGATCTCGCCGAAATAAACCATGCGTTCTGGAACACGCGGCACGGGCTTGAGCGCTTTGAGCTTCCGGCTCGCCAGGCGGACGCAGGCAAGCGCGTGGGAGAAATCGTTCTCGGCGACGAAATCATCGCGCTGGTTGCGAAAGCCACAGGGACGCTCGGAGGGGCGTTCGCCGATGACGCTATCCGCGCGCTGCGGGAATCCTATACGCCCGGCGAAACGTACGGCTCGGCATTCGGAAAATTGATGGCCCGCCTGCTGGCAGGGCGGGGAATTATATTTCTCGATCCGCTCGATGCGCGGTTTCACCGTCTCGCGTCCGGCGTTTACCGCCGCGCGCTCGACGAATCGGACGCGCTGCGCGACGCGCTTACAGCCCGGTCGAAGGAACTGGAACGTGGCGGCTTTCACGCGCAGGTAAAAATCTCAGGTGAGGCTTCGCTGCTTTTCTACAACGTGGATGGCCGGCGCCAGCCCCTTCGCAAACATAACGGCAAATTCACCGCCGGTGCGGCCAGCTTCACGCGCGAAGAACTTCACACCGCCCTCGAGAAATCGCCGGAAGCATTTTCACCGAACGTGCTTCTTCGGCCCGTCGTGCAGGATACGCTGCTTCCGACGGCGGCTTACATCGGCGGCCCGGCGGAAATCGCCTATATGGCGCAAGCACAGGTTGTGTATCAGAAAATTCTGAGCCGGATGCCCGCGATTCTGCCTCGCGCGAGTTTTACGATTGTCGAATCGCACATCGCGCGTCTCCTGGCCAAGTACGGCCTTGAATTTCGCGACGTTCTCCATGGCCGCCAGCGCGTTCGCTCCAAGATGGATATTAAATCTCTACCTCGCGGCCTCGCTCGCCGCTTCGACTCCGGCGAAAAAGCTCTTCGCCGCCTACTGAAATCCTACGCGAAGCCGCTCGATCGGCTGGACCGCACTCTCTCGGGGGCGCGCGATACCGTCGAGCGGAAAATCCTGCATCAATTCATGAAATTGAAAGCGAAGGCCGGCCGCGCCGAAGGCCTTCGCAACGGCGTTCTCGATCGTCACGAGCGCCTCATTCTGGACGCTCTTTACCCCAACAAGGCCTTGCAGGAACGTTCCCTGTGCGCGCTGCCGTTTTTTGCGGCTTTTGGCGCCAGGCTCCTTGACGACCTTTCGCGCGACTGTTGTCCCGGCAAATCAAAGCTCGCGTCCGCCCGCCGCTCGCCAAAGCGTCCCGCTGCAGCAACATCTGCCAGGGACTCATTCGAACATCGCATCGTTTTCCTGTAGGCGGCATGCCCGCCGCCGTTGTTTCTCACTCAACTGTCAAGAATGTTGCCCGTCATTCCGCGGGCCATCGTCTGGCCCGAAGAATCTCTCTTGCTGGTGGCATTCCCAGAGAGATTCTTCGCTCCGCTGGGAATGACGATCGAAATGAAGTCTTCAACGAGTTGCGAGACTATTCGCTATCATTGCTCCGCGTGATAAAATCATCGCTAGACCATTTATCTCACGCCGCGATTCTCCTGGAGGGCGCACATGAAGATTACGCCGGGCAAACAGAAGGGCCTGAAAGCCGTATCAGACGCGCGGGGCGTGATCGCCGCCGCGGCGATGGATCAGCGAGGCTCGCTGAAATCCTCGATTGCGAAAGAGAAGGGAATCGACAAGAACGCGGTTACCGCACAGATGCTCGAGGAATTCAAGACCGCGGTTTCGCGCGTCCTCACGCCGCACGCCAGCGCGATTCTTCTGGATCCGGAATATGGCTTTCCCGCCGCGCGCGCGCGCGCATCGAATGCCGGGCTGCTTCTCGCATATGAAAACAGCGGTTACGACAACACGCGTCCCGGCCGCCTGCCCGATCTTCTCGACGTGTGGTCCGTTCGCCGTCTGGTCGCGGCGGGAGCCGATTGCATCAAAATCCTGCTTTACTACACGCCGTTCGATCCTCCGGCCGTCAACGATATCAAGCACGCGTGGACCGAGCGCATCGGATCGGAATGTGCGGCGGTGGATGTTCCTTTCTTTCTGGAGTTGGTCGGCTATCAGGAGAATGGCGACGAGAAGGGAATCGACTTCGCGCGCAAAAAGCCGGAAGTCGTCACGCGCAGCATGGAGGAATTTTCCAAGCCGCAGTACAGCGTGGATATTCTGAAAGTCGAAGTTCCCGTCAACATGGCCTTCGTCGCAGGCTCGAAAGCCTGCAAGGGCGAATCCGCGTATTCGCGCAAAGAAGCCAAGGAACATTTTTGCCAGTCCGCCGCTGCCGCAAAAAGACCGTTCATTTATCTTTCAGCCGGCGTCAGCAACGACGTCTTTATTGAGACGCTTGAGCTTGCCGCCGAATCCGGCGTGAATTTCGCCGGCGTGCTGTGCGGCCGCGCAACGTGGAAAGAGGGAATCCCGGTCTACGCAAAGAAGGGCGTGAAAGCTCTCGAGGATTGGCTCAACCGGGAAGGCGTGAAGAACATTAACAACGTGAACGCCTGCCTGCAAGCCGCGAAGCCCTGGTTCAACTTCTACGGCGCGTCATCACCCGCCACCCTGGATAGTGCGTTGCACTCACGCGTGCTTTAACCACGGACACTGACGGCTTTCCACAGCCTAATGCGGGCACGACGCTGCTTATCGGCCCGCTACGCAGTTTCAGGTTCCTCTCAGCGCGATGACGTCGAAGGCTAAGCCAATGGATACGATTCTCACCCGCAAGATCGCGCTGCGCACCTCGCGCCGCACGGAATTCAAGAACGTGACACGTGAAGTCGAAGCCGCCGTGCGCGAATCCGGTTGCGCGTCCGGTGTCTGCTATCTTTACGTTCCGCACACCACGGCAGGCGTGATTGTGAATGAAGGCTACGATCCCGATGTGGTTCGCGACATGGAGGGCGCCTTCGACCGGCTGGTTCCCGACAGCCCGCAGTTTAAGCACGCCGAAGGCAATTCCGATTCGCACATCAAGACGGCGCTGGTCGGCTCGTCCGAGACGGTGTGGATTCAGGACGGCCGCTTGGCGCTCGGACGCTGGCAGCAAATCTTCTTCGCCGAATTCGACGGCCCGCGCTCCCGCGATCTGCGTCTTAAGATCGTCCCCGACCCTGCGGTCTAGCGCTTCTCCTCTGCGGACACCCTCCGCACCTCTGCGGTACAATCAGTTCTCCAAAATGCCCCTTGGCATATACATTCAGGTGCCTTTCTGCCAGACGAAATGCACCTACTGCAATTTCCACACGGGAGTAGTCTCTCGCGACCGCTACCAGCCGTATGCCCAGGCCATCTGCCGAGAAATTCAGACGCTCGCGGCCATGGAAGCCGCAACGGTGGAAAGCGCCGAAGTGAGCGCCCCGGTCGATACGATTTACTTCGGCGGCGGGACGCCCAGCTTGCTCGAACCGGCTGTTCTCGCGCAGATTATTGGCGCGCTTCGCCAGGATTTTACTTTTACGAATCCTGAAACCACTCTCGAAGCCGATCCAGAGACAATCACGCCCGAAAAATCCACCGCATGGCTCGCCGCCAGCTTCAACCGAATCAGCCTCGGCTCGCAGTCCTTCGACGACCGCGAACTTCAGGCCGCCGGGCGCATGCACCGTCGCGACGACATCGTGGCTGCAACACAATATCTCCGGGCCGCGGGCTTTGTGAATATCAACATGGATTTAATCGCGGGCCTTGCGCACCAGACGCGAGCTTCCTGGGGTGATTCTCTCGCTCAGCTTCTTGCGATTCGCCCGGAACACGTTTCGATCTACATGCTGGAAATTGACGAAGGCAGCCGCCTCGGCAAGGAATCGCTCGCCGGAGGCATGCGCTACAGCGCCCCGAGTATTCCTCCTGACGACGACATCGCCGATTTCTACGAATCCGCATGCGCGCGTCTTGCGGACGCAGGTTACGAGCATTACGAAATTTCCAATTGGGCGCTGCCCGGATTCCGCTCGCGACACAACCTGAAATATTGGCGCCGCGAACCGTATCTCGGCTTCGGTGCGGGCGCTCATTCATTTGACGGCGCCACTCGCTGGGCCAACGTTCACGATTCGGCGCGCTACGTCGC
>JANWJR010000046.1 GCA_025451835.1 Candidatus Acidiferrales bacterium
CGAGCCACACTGAATCGCGTTTGGAGGTTTTCAGCCAGAATTCGTCCAGCCGAAGCTTGCGCGCGGCGTGGATTTGCTTCCGCCAGATTGGCACCACTGTGGGCGCAAGCTCCGCTTTTCTTCGAACGATCTCCCTTAGCAGCACGTCCAGATCATGTACTTCTCCAAGCAGATCCTGTACGTGCCTCAAATCGGCGCTCCATACCTCATAACGCTGCGGCAGAAAATTTTCGACGATGTAGCGAAAGCGCTTGATTCCCTTTCGCAACGTGTGCAAAGCGACGGCGCCGCGGGTCTTGCGGGCCTTCTGGTACAGCTCGACGGCTTCATTCAGTTTGACAAGCGCCAGCCGCTGAAAAACCACGCTTTCCGGCGGAAAGAACTGCGCTTTGTCGCACAGTTTCTTCAGGAGTTTCTTCCACTGTTTCCGGTCGAATTCATCGAGCGCGTGTTTAGCGGCCTTTTGATGTGTCTTTTCCTGCCGCGCTAACTGCTTCAGAAGATGCCGCCGAATCGGATCTTTCGGCTGGCCCAGCTGCCTTACCCAAGCTTGCTCTACCTGAGTGTCGCGCAGAGCGCCGAGGGTATGCAACAAATCAGTACTTTCTTTCTTCAGCTTGTGCCACCCCGAGTCGGGATTCACGTCGCTGAGGGCGTCCGCCATGGTACGGCAGCGGCGAAGGGCGGTGCGGAGATCGTGCACTCCGTCCGAGTCCCAGTCCTCTCCGATGACCTGGGCCTTGTCAAGCACACGCCCCATCCAGGCTTCAAGGCCAGCGCGCTTCTCGGTTGTTTGCGAAGGCAGGCTCAGTGTAATTGCCATTGAAAATCCCATCCGTCCGAGGGAGAGCAGAAGCGAGAAGGCTCATAATACCCCCAAATCCGGGGGCGAAGCCAGCACGTGCGCTTTCGGCATCCGTGCACGACGGTCCGGATGTATTCTTACCTCTCACGCTGCGCCCGTTGTGGCGCGCTTGGAGTCAAGCCGCTTGTCTCGAAAATCACGCAGCGCCAGCCTGACGCAAGTATCCGAATGGAACGACGGGAATGTCCGCCGTAAGGAAGACTTCCTCGCTGCCGAGGAACCTCTCGAAATACGCATCGGCGAGAGCCCCCTCAGCGTCACGATGCGCACTCCCGGCCACGACCTTGAGCTAGCCGCTGGGTTTCTGTTCACCGAAGGGCTCATCCAGCGTCGCGAACAGATTTTTGCGCTTGAAAGCATTTCAGCGGATACGAAAGCGAACCGGGACAACGTAGTTCGTGTCGAACTCGACCCGGCTGCCGCGCCGGATTTCGAGAAGATGCGGCGGCATTTTTTTGCGGCTTCGAGCTGTGGCATGTGCGGAAAAGCATCTATCGAATCCGTGCGCGTGCGGGCTCTGCAATCTCCAAATCCGGACTTCCAGTTGGGCGCCGACGTGCTGCTTGCCCTCCCGGGAGCCCTACGCTCTGCGCAAGACGTTTTCCAGCGGACCGGAGGCCTTCACGCGGCAGCCCTGTTTGATTCCCGCGGAACTCTGCAGACGCTGCGGGAAGACATTGGCCGACACAACGCAGTGGATAAAGTGATCGGCTGGGCGCTTCTCGAACAACGCGTGCCACTTTCGGATTTGGTGCTGCTCGTCAGCGGCCGCGGAGGCTTTGAAATCGTCCAGAAGGCGATTGTGGCGGGTCTTCCAGTAGTTGCATCGCTCTCGGCTCCGTCAAGCCTCGCCGTACAGCTTGCGCGCGAACTTCGGCTGACACTGGTAGGCTTCTTGAGGGATCGTCGTTTTGTGATTTATGCAGGAGAGGAAAGAATCTTGAATTGAGGCGTTAGTTGGTTCTGGTGTGGCAAAACGCTATTTCGCTGGGCCCCGAGCGACGGCTAATTCAGAGGATCGATGCGATGCGACAACCATATCGCGGAAGGTACCGAAGAGTTCCCTATCCCACCATCCCCGGCCTGCCTCATGTTCCATCAACTCCAGGGCTGCCTCCGATGAAACGGCCTTTCGGTAGACGCGGTCCGTCGTTAGCGCATCGTACACATCCGCTAGCTGCAAAATTCGCGCAGTCAGCGGGATTTCTTCACCACACAAGCCGTCTGGGTAGCCAGAGCCATTGTGCTTTTCGTGATGGTACCGGATGATCGGCAGAACGTACTCGAACGTCCGCAAGGGCGCACAAATTCGTTCCCCTGCGGCGGAATGTTTCTGCATGACCCGGAATTCTTCCGGCGAGAGCGGGCCCGGCTTTAGCAGAATTGCGTCGGGTACCACCACTTTCCCGATATCGTGCACCGTGCCCGCGAGTCGCAGCGCCTTGATCTGATCGTCATCCAGTCCCAGAGCCTCCCCCAGGGGCACCGACATCGCCGCGAGCCGCTCGCAATGTCCGCGCGTGTATGGGTCGCGTGCTTCGATGCTCGCCGCCAGGCTTACGAGGACGGCTTCGGCATTCTCGAGTTCATCGGTGTAGTGTTTCAGCCGAAGGAGAGAGCGCGTGCGTGCAAGCAGTTCGTTGAAGTCGAGCGGCTTGCTGAGGAAGTCATCGGCGCCTGCATTGATGCCCTCAATGCGGTCGCCCGTTTGGGAAAGGCCGGTTATCAGCACAATCGGAGTGAGGCGTGTTTCAGGTGTGGCTTTTATCTGGCGGCACACCTCGAAACCACTCAAGCCCGGCATCACGATGTCGAGGAGTATCAGGTCCGGACGAAAGGCGGTGCACTCCGCGATAGCCTCTTCTCCACTTGCTGCGTCGCGAACCTGGTAACCTTGGCGGCGCAACAATGTAGCGAGCGCCGTTCGCGCGGCTGCTTCGTCGTCTACAATCAGAATTCTTTCAGACATGAGCCTTAGATGACTCGAGGACGAATCCAATCATCAACAACAATAAGATGGGTACAAACCACAAACCGTTGGTTCCATCTACTAGCAGCCAACCATCCCCGGACGGCTTCGCTCTCTAGCTCTTTAAATGTATCCTCTCGCGGAAGCAGGTTCAACCCAAATTCGGCAGTACATGGAGCCGGAATGAACAGAACACTTTCTCCCGATTCACTTGCCGAGCTCAATAGCCGGTTGAAGCAAGCCCACCAGGCATTCGAGGGGCGCTACCCAGGCTCGACAGGGGCACGCCAGCCCGTCCACACCGTGTATGGCGGCGCCCATCTTTTCCGGTCGGACACCCCGCGCCGGCTCGGCGATCTGGCCTTGCGTTCGCTTGACGAGTTCGCGCCTAATTTCTGCGTGTTTGCCAAGGCGATTTCGCTGTCAGGCGCCGATCGCTTGCCCGATGATCCAGATTCGGTCGCTTCGATCGCAAGATCCATCGAGGCGGATCCCACCGCGACCAATTCGGAAAATCCGTCAGCCTGGTTCGCTCATACCCTTTATCGCCGGATTCGTGAAAAACTTCAGCGTGAGCCCGTCGAGGATTTTCGCATCGACTTCGAGGACGGGTATGGCAACCGGCCGGACGACGAAGAAGATGGTCACGCTGTTGCCGCCGCCGCTGAAGTTGCCGCTGCGACGAGCGCCGCATCACTCTCTCCGTTCATCGGCATTCGCGTCAAACCCTTCACCGAAGAGTTGCGCGCGCGTAGCATCCGCACTCTCGATGTTTTCTTGACAGCGCTCGCGGAAAATCTTCGCGGCGCTATCCCGGGCAACTTTTACATCACGCTGCCGAAAGTCACCCTTCCCGATGAGATCTCCGCCCTCGCAGGCATCTGTTCGCGCCTCGAACCGGCGCTTGGCCTCGGGGCTGGATCGCTGCGCATCGAACTCATGATTGAGACGCCACAATCCATTTTCAACGAACGTGGCGAAGCAAATCTTGTGCATCTCGTCGCGGCCGCTCGCGGGCGCTGCATTGCAGCCCACTTTGGCACGTACGATTACACGGCCGCGCGTAACATTACTGCCGCCCATCAGCACATGACCCACTTCGCGTGCGACTTCGCGCGCGAGGTCATACAGGTGGCTCTCGCCGGAACCGGAGTCTGGCTTTCTGACGGCGCCACTAATATTCTTCCCGTTGCGCCTCACCGCGCGCCTGGCAACAGCGCCTCTCTCACTCCTCGCCAGACGGCCGAGAATCGAGCGGCCGTTCATCGCGCCTGGAAGCTTCATTTCGATCACGTTCGACACTCTCTCGAGAACGGCTATTATCAGGGCTGGGATTTGCACCCGGCACAGCTTCCTACGCGCTATGCGGCTGTTTATTCATTCTTTTTACAGAGTTTGGATACGGCCTCCGAGCGCCTGCGGAATTTCGTTCAAAAAGCTGCGCAAGCCACAATGGTTGGTGAAGTGTTTGACGATGCAGCCACGGGACAGGGTTTGCTGAATTATTTCTTGCGGGCGATCAATTGCGGCGCGATTACGACCGAGGAAACCCATTCACTCACTGGCCTTTCGCTCGCTGAACTTCGGACAGCCTCGTTCGTTAAAATCCTGCAGAACCGGTCCGCGCGCGCGCCTATTCCCGGCGAACCGTAGCCTCGATGAGCCCGTGAGGCTCATCTGTCGGCAGGAAAACCTCAGCCGGGTTGTCCAGGCCGAACGGCGCGAGATCGATCGCGGTAAAGTGTTTATTGGGTAAAGAGAAATGGATCTCGCGAACGCAGTCCATGCTGTTGAGAACGGCTTCGCCCATCGCGTAGAGTGTGTGCTGCAGCGATTCGCTGTCGTGCTCCGCGAATGCTTCTACCAGCGCCTTGCGGACGCCATGCCAGACCACTCCAAACTCGATTTCATCGCTTTCGTATAACCAGTTCGCACGGATCGACGTCGCAAGAATGCGATTTCGGTCGTCCTTCAGCGTTGTGTAGGGATCCCGCAGAAAATTGTCAAAAGCCGATTTCGCCGTTTTCAAAACGATCAAATCCTCGATCCCGGCTCGAATCGTGATCTTCCCGCGCTCGCCGTCCAACACCGCCGTGCGCTTCTCTCCCTCCGCTCGCGTAAACGCAAAGGCATGTGGCTTGCCTCCTACCGGGATGCGCGACCATAGATTTTCGGAAGCGCGAACGCGTACACGCGATACTTGCGGGTTATAGGTCAGAAAGTGCTCGATCAAATGAAGCCCCAAATTTTCCAGCGATTCGAGCGGATATTGCCTTGCTAGCGCGTACACTGTATTTTTCATCGTGTCGGTGGGAAGAATTTTGCGGTTGTCTCCTTTCGTATGCGCCGCTTCGAAATTACCTTCGAAGGCGATCGAAATCACCAGCTCCTTGATGTCGTGACGATCCTTCTCGCGAAACACCCGCAGCAACCGGACGCGCGACTTCCCGTAACTATTTTCCACGAGCTTGATCGTCAAGAGTCAACTCCCGCGATACGTCGTGTAGCCAAACGGGCTCAAAAGCAGAGGGATGTGGTAATTGTCCTTCGCGTTTCGCACCGAAAATGTCACCGAAACTTCCGGGTACAATCCTTTGATTTTCCGGGAATCGAAATACGCGCGCGTTCCAAATCGTAGCCGGTATGTGCCTTCTACGAGCGATCCCGGTGCGAGCAGGTGCCGCACCCGCCCATCGCCGTCCGTGGCGCCCCGGCTCAGTTCTTTCCAGCCGCTGTCAGTTGTTTCGATTTCGAGAGTTACGGAAATGCCGGCCGCCGGCTGTCCAATCGATACATCCAGCACATGCGTTGTGATTTGGCTCATGATTCCAGAAGCTTTTCCAGCCGAAGGTGCGTGATCTTGCGCTGCTCTTCGGTGGCGATCCGCAATTCAGCCTCCGCATCGTTCGAGAGCCGCCGCTGCAAAGCCCTTAGTATTTCCTCACTTGTCTTTCCGGCTGCGCAGATCAAGAAAACGTATCCGAACTTTGCTTTGTACGCGCGGTTCGCAGCCGCAAGGGCCTTCATCGTTTCCCGCTTCCCTCTCAGGGCCACCGACTGCTCGTTCGCCGACCAGCGGCGTGCCGCCCCGGACCGCTTCGTGCTGGCCTTCTTGCCCCCTATCGGCGGATGGTGACGGAAGGCCGCGAGCCAGTCTTCGCAGTCGAGATTCGCCCACGCAGAATCTGCGGTTTGCAGCAATTCCTCGGCGGTCGAGAATGGGCGTTCCGCGAGCACGCGTTGCGCCCAGGGACTTGACGCGCAGCAATCGAGCAACGCTCGTTTCGCCTCCGCGTCCAAAAGCGCGTTCAAACGAGCGATGTTGGAAGGTCGAGCGTTACGTTCTCCGGGCCGGCCAAGAATTCGCAAACGGCTTACACCGCCGTCTGGAAAAATATTCAAGCGAACATGCGTCGTAACGCCCACATCCTGGAGTTGCTGCCGGAAAATGTGACGCCGGTTCGCCAGCAGCTTTGTGCGCGGCAGGGCTTGTTTCCATGCGGCCGGCTGCGGAAATGATTCCGTCGTCCTTCCCGCTGCACAGCACGCTTCCACCGAACAGCTTTCGGGAAAATTACCCTTGAAATGAGATGTGTCCACTTCGATCGCAGTAATCGTTCCTGGGACGCCGAGCTTCACAATCACCCAATCGTGTCCCGGACCTCGCCGCCTGCGTGTCTCCCATCCATCGCCCATATTCTTTCCGCGCCCCGGCATCAGCAAGTTCAGCGGCTCGCTGAAGAACTGATCGCTCGACGCAATCGCCATGCCTCCGTTTACCACGCCGGCCAGATCGACCTCCGCGCGACCGATTCGTTCTAAATCCGGCACGACTTCGCCATGAATACGCAGCCGGGCAACGCCGCCATCGGGATAAATCTTCAAGCGCACGTGTGTAAACCGCAATGAGTTCGTTACGGGAAAAGAATTTTGAGAATCGCCCTTCAGCGCTCTCTCCGGCAGAAGCCCATGCCAGCGTGTAGACGTCGTTTTCAGTCGCCTGCGTTCGTCGCGGTACGGCGGCGTTCCCAGGTGGCAAGCCTCCAGGGAACAACGCTCGGGATAATTTCCCAGAAAAAAACTGGTGTCCACGGTAACGCGGTGAATCACGCCCGGAAGTCCAAGCCGGACGATGCACCAATCGTGTCCGGGAGCACGCCGCCGCCGCGTCTCCCAGCCATCCATCCATTTTCCGCGGCTGGTGTACTTCCCGTCGGCAAAAATGGGCTTGGAAACCTTCAGCAGATTCTCTTTAGACGCGAAGAACTCGTCGTTAGCAACGATCACCGTGCCGCCAAGTCTTTCGGAAGCAAGATCCACCATGTGGATGAAATCGCTCACGCAGCGCCCCGGCGAAGCACTTGGCCGATCGGTCCCGTCGGAAAGTCCCCGTGCTGAAAGATGATTCGGCCCCGCAAGAAGGTAGCTTCAACAACGCCCGCAAGTTCTCGCCCTGCATATGGCGTGATTCTATGGCGGTGAAAAAGCTGGGCTGGATCGACGCGGAACTTTGCATCGGGATTCCAAATCACCAGATCGGCATCCAGGCCCGGCGCAATGGCGCCCTTCCTCCTTTCAAGCCCCGCAACCCGCGCCGGACCGCCGCACATCCAACCGGCAACCCGTCCCACATCGTAGCTACGGGAACGAGCCTCCGTCCAGGTAGCCGGCAGACTCAATTGCAAGGACGCAATTCCGCCCCAAGCACGAAGGAAGTCTCCCTCGTCAGACAGTTTCATCGCGGGTGGGCAAGGCGAATGATCGCTCGCAATCATATCGATCGTTCCATCACCCAGCGCCGCCCAGAGTTTCTCTCGATTCTCCCCTTCGCGGATCGGGGGTGCACACTTGTACTCTGTCGCGCCATCGGGAACATCTTCACCGGCAAACGTCAGGTAATGAGGACAAGTTTCGATGCTGAATGGCATCGAATCCGCTTTCGCTTGACGCAGTTGCGGAGCCGCATCAGCCGACGACAAATGCACGACGTGGACACGTAATCTGAATTCCTGGCACAGGCTCAGCAGGAAATCGATCGCTTCGTTTTCGGCTTCGCGCGGCCGCGCCGCGAGCCACGTTGCATATTGTCGCGGAGGCAATTTTGCAGCTTTCGTCTCGGCGCGCTCGAGGACCGCTGGAGATTCGGCATGAACCAGCAAAGGCGCCCCCATCGCAACAAGTTCCGGAAGTGCTGTCCTCAACTCCGCGTTCGTAATGTGCTGAAAGTCATCCACGCCGCTCGGTACCAGAAAGGATTTGAAGCCAAATACGCCTCCATCCCAGAGGGCGCGCAGTTCCGATGTGTTGCCTGGTACGACGCCGCCCCAGAATCCTGTATCGACCCATAACTTTCCAGCGGCAGCGGCGATCTTCTCGCGAAGCGCCGCTGCCGTTGTGGTAGTTGGAACGCTGTTTAGTGGCATGTCGATTAAAGTAGTCACGCCACCCGCCGCGGCGGCATGTGTTGCCGTGGAAAACCCTTCCCACTCAGCGCGACCGGGCTCGTTGATGTGCACGTGAGTATCAACGATCCCCGGCATCACGATCGATTCGCCTACTTCATGGATCGGGCATCCGCTCGCGACCTCCCCAAATTCGGTGACGCCTGTAATCGTACCGCCGCGAATGTGAATTGCAGCGGCGCGCTCTCCTTCTGGAGAGATCACGCGTTTGCCGCGCACGATCAGGTCGGGCGCGGTCGCAGGATTGATTGGCAGGTTGGGAGGATTCTGCATAATTGCCTAAGTTGCAAGCATCTCGAGAAATTCCACAAGTAAATTCTGGGCCACCCGCTGGCGGTATCGCGCGGTCGAACGAATATCATCGATCGGTGTAATTTCGCGTGCAAGCATTTCCTGCGCTGCCTGTCGCACCGCAGGGGATGGTTTTTCCCCTGTAAGCATTTTTTCCGTTTCAGTGGCGCGCAGCACGATCGGCGCTATGCTGCCGAGCGCTATGCGCACATCCGCAATGCGTCCCTGCTGCATTCGAGCCGCGCCCGCGAAGCACACTTTCGATACGGCTTGCGCCCGGCGTGTACCCACCTTCCGGTAGTGCTGCTTCCAATCGCGCTTGGACCGCAGCAGCCGAATCCGATTGATCAATTCATCGGCGACCAAGTCCATCGCCTTATAACCGACATGGAAGCCGGAATAGGCCTTCCACCGGTTTCCCCTGGACGACACGATCTCAACTTCCGCGTCGTAAGCAAGCAGCGCCGGGGGCGAATCGGCTGCCGGCGATGCGTTCGCGATATTTCCCCCCAGGGTTCCGCGATTCTGTGTCGCCACGCTTCCAGTTTCGCTCGCGGCCCTGCAAAGCAGCGGAAATTCCCGCGCCAGAACCTCGCTGCTCCGGACCTCCGTGTAAGTCGTCAGCGCGCCCAGAATAACGTGCGAGGACGTAATTTCAATACCCTTCAGCTCCGGCAATTTCCAAATATTCAGAAATCTTCGCTCCACGAGTTTTCCGGCCTCGAGTAAAACCATCAAGTCCGTCCCCCCGGCAAACGGTTTCCAGGCGCCCGGCTCGTTCGCCATCCGGTCGAGTGCCGCACCAAGATCCTTTGGTGTTTCAATTTCGTACGATGGGACGTGCGATCTCACGCGTCCCGCTCCGATTCGCCGCACGCCGCGACCACCGATTCGAAAATCTTTGTATAGCCCGTGCAGCGGCAGAGATTTCCGGAAAGTCCTTCGCGAATCTGAACCTCGGTAGGTTCGGGAAAACGCCGCAGGAGGTTCACCGCGGCAAGAATCATTCCCGGAGTGCAAATTCCGCATTGCGCTCCGCCATTGGTGATGAATGCTTGCTGGACTGCGTGCAATCGTTCGCCGCTGGCAACGCCCTCGATTGTGAGAATCTTCGTCGCTTCCACTTGCGCCGCCGGCACAAGGCAACTATTCACGAGTGCGCCATCCATCTCTACGGTGCATGCACCACACTCCCCCTCCCCGCATCCTTCTTTCGTACCGGTGAGCCGCAATTCCTCGCGCAGCGCGTCCAGCAGCCGGGCCATAGGGTACGCTTCGAATGTCACGGCCTTATTATTCACAGTGCATCGCACCTGAATTTTGCCCGAACCCTCAGGCATGCGCCTTCTCCAACGTTTCCATCAGCAATTCAGGCGTCAACGGAATGCGCCGAATGTCCGCGCCTGTCGCGTGCGCTACCGCGTTCGCGATAGCCGGTGCAGTCCCGTCGAGCGGGAGTTCGCCGATGCCTTTCGCGCCCGCGGGCCCGCGTCCCTGCGCGATCTCGTCGAAGAACACGCGGATCCGCGGAACGTCCATGGAAGTCGGCATGATGTAGTTCGTCATTTGTGCGTTCACCATCCGGCCCTCGTGCCACACGATGTTCTCGTAAAGCGCGAGGCCGATACCCTGTGCGATGCCTCCTTCGATCTGTCCTGCCGCGAGCACCGGATGAATTACTCTGCCCACTTCCTGCACGGCGGTGAAATTCTCGACGCGCATTTCGGCCGTTCGCGTGTCCACCGAAACTTCGGCAACGTAGACAGCCCAGGCGTACGCGCCGTAGGCGTCCCCTTCGTATCTCTCGTCGTTCCAGTGAAGTTCCGCCGGGTGCTGGTACTTGATCAGGGATTCCAGCGCTCCGAATCGCCCGATGTACTCGCCGCAGGCTTTGGCGAAAGTGGCCGCGTCGTAGCCCTGTTCAAGCAAGCCGCTCTGGAAAAGTTTAGTTTGAATTTCGCGTGCGGCCGATTCCACTAATTTTCCGACAATCATCGATGTGCGCGACGCAACGGTAGGCCCACTGTTCGGCACGTTCGCTGTATCCGGCTGCGCGATATCGATTTTTTCGTAATCAAGGCCCAGAGTTTCCGCCGCGATCTGCGAGAAGATCGTGTTTGTTCCCTGTCCCATCTCCGTGCTTCCGGCGCGAATGCGCACGCGTCCTTCAACCGTGGCCTCTGCCGCAACCTCCGACGCTAGGTACTCCTCGCCCGATCCCGTAAACCCCGCGCCGTGCAAAAAACAGGCGAAGCCGATGCCCTTCTTGATCGCAGCGCCAGGGTTTTCGGTGCTGTATTGCTTCCGCTTCACGTGGTAATCGCTCGCTTCGAAGGCCTGGTCCATGAGCCGCCCCATCTCCACTCTTTCATGCACCACCTGGTTCACCGCCAGCGTCTGTCCTTCGCGGATAAAATTTCGGCGGCGCAGCTCATCCGGAGCCAGCCCGACCGCTGCGGCCACCCGATCGAGATGGCGCTCGAGCGCAAAGACACTTTGCGGCGCGCCAAACCCTCGAAAAGCGCCATGCGGCGGCGCGTTTGTTGCCACCGCGCGACCGCGAATGCGCACGTTCGGACAATCGTAAGGGCCAGCGGCGTGAATCGTGCCACGGGATAGCACGACGGGGGACAAGGTCTCGTACGCGCCGCCATCGATCGTGAAATCGATGTCCATCGCGAGCAATTTGCCGTCGCTCGATACGGCCGTGCGGTGGCGCGTTTTCGAGGGATGCCGCTTCGTAGTCGCCGCCATATCCTCCGCGCGGTCATAGATAATCTTGACGGGGCGCCCCGATTTCCACGCCAGCAGCGCGGCATGCGCAGCTATCATCGACGGATATTCTTCCTTCCCTCCGAACCCACCGCCGGTTTCCGTTTGCACCACGCGAATGCGATCCTTTGGCAAACCGAACAGCGATACCAGCGCTTTGTGAACGTAATGCGGACACTGCAAAGAGCCCCACACGGTCACGCCGTCCGCCGGGCTTGCGCGCGCGATCATTCCCTGTGGCTCGATGTAGAGTTGTTCTTGCGCCCCGGTCTCGTACTCGCCTTCGACAATGCAATCGGCGACGCTCCAGGCGCTCTCCACATCGCCTTTCTCCACACGAACGGATTTAAAAGTATTATCTTCGCCCCAGATAATTTCTTTTCGTGCGAGCGAGTCCTCGATCGTGAAAATCGCGGGAAGCGGCTCAATCTCTATGCGCACCGCTCGCCGCGCCTCCCCCAGGAGATACGCATCCTGATGCGCAAGGAGCACGACGGGCTCTTCTTTGTGGTTTACCAATCCATCGGCAAGGCAAGGTTGGTCTTCTATCAGTAGAAGAATGCAATTGTTTCCGGGAATGTCCTTCGCGGTGACAATCGTGATCTCCTTCCACGGAATATCGCCTTCGAAGAAAATTCCGCGGATACGTCCACGCGCCGTGGGGCCGCGTACCGTCACGCCATGCAGCATTCCGGGAAAAGCGAGGTCGTCCACATAGCGGGCTCGGCCAGTCACCTTCTCGCGGCCCTCTTTGCGGGGAACTGATTTTCCGATTACGCGCGTTTCCATGGCTGGTGAACTCAGTACGAAACCTTATTCGGGCTTGCTTCCCACACGCGAAATGCCTCGACCGCCTCCTCACGCATCAGGGAGATTGCTGGAATCGCGCGCTCCGCATGAGGCCGAACAATTTCTTTGTAAATGAACGCATCGTCGAATCCTGCCTGAGACGCATCGCTTGCCGTACACCCAAAGTACACCCGCGCCGGCCGCGCCCAATAGATTGCGCCCAGGCACATCGGACACGGCTCGCAACTCGTGTAGATTTCGCAATCGCGCAATTCGAAAGCGCCAAGCTTGCGGCAGGCGTTCCGAATGGCAGTAATTTCCGCGTGCGCCGTCGGATCGTCCGTCGCAGTAACGCCGTTCGCGCCTTCCGCCAATATCCGCCCGTCGCGGACGACCACGGCGGCAAACGGCCCGCCTCGTCCTGAGCGTACATTCTCGATCGCGAGCTCGATGGCTCGCGCCATGAATTCGTTCCGCATCGATCATCAGATTGTAGCTTAGCAGCCGCGCATCGGCTGCGGAATGTGCCATTGATCGCGAAAACAGCGCCGCTCGCCTCCCCAACAAAGGTACTAATGTGCCGCCATGCCGCTCGATTTCTGGGGCTTGATTTTCTTCATCAGGAACATCAGCGGGATCACCGCGAGGCAGATCATGGCCATCAGCCAGAAATTGTCCACGAAGGACTGCATCATGGCTTGGCGCTGCAATTGCCCGTACAGCATTGCCCGCGCCTGAATCATCGCATGCACCGCGTCCATGCCGCGCGACGTCAGTAGGTGTTCGAGGTTGTGGAGCGCCGACAGATAATCGTGATTTCCCGGCTGAAAATTGCCGATAAGCCTGTCCTGGTGGAATTGCGCGCGGCGATCGAGCATCGTGGTGACGAATGAGATTCCCATGCTGCCGCCAATGTTTCGCGCCAGATTGATGAGCCCGGTTGCGTTATTCGTCTTCTCCTTGGGCACAAAATAGAACGCCATCACGTTAATCGGCACAAACAGAAACGCCACACCCGCGCGCGAGACCATCCAATCGTACACGGGCGTCCGCATGGCAACGTCGAGCGTGAAATGCGAAAGTTGGAACAGCCCAACCGCCGCCATCACCATCCCAAACACCACCAGCCACCGCGGTTCCACCCGTCCGAGGAGCCACCCCACAGCCGGTAAAATCAGTATGAGGATCGCCCCTCCCGGCAGAAGCACTAGGCCGCTCTGCATCGCCGTGTATCCCATCAGGGTCTGCAGCAAAATCGGAAGCAGGACCGTCGTGCCGTAGAGCACCACGCCCAGCACGTACATCATCAGCGTCGAGATCACGAAATTGCGGTCTTTGAAAAGTCGCAGATCGATCACCGGCTGGTCCGTCGTAAGCTCCCACCACACCGTGCCGATCAACGCGCCGATGCCGATAATCGTTGCCAATAAAATAAAATGTGAACCGAACCAATCGTCGCGCTCCCCCTTGTCCAACACGATTTGCAGGAAGCCCAGCCCCACCGTGAGCAGCCCCAGGCCGATGAAATCGATTTTCAAGCCTTGCTTCAGAGTTTTTCGAATAATATGCGGCGGATCGAAAATCAGCAGTGTCGTCATGATTACCGACAAAACACCGATCGGAACGTTCAGGAAAAAAATCCAGCGCCAGGAAAAACTGTCGGTAATCCATCCGCCGAGCGTGGGGCCGATGGTTGGAGCGACCACGACTCCCATCCCATAGACCGCCATCGCCATGCCCTGCTTCTCGCGTGGAAAACTGTCCACGAGAATCGCCTGCGAGATCGGCTGCAGGCCGCCGCCGCCCGCTCCCTGAATTACACGAAAAATCACGAGCAGCGGGAGCGAAGGCGCGAGCCCGCATGCGAATGAACTGACCGTAAAAAGAATCACGCAGCCGATGTAGAAACGTTTGCGGCCAAACAGGGTCGAGAACCATCCGGTTAGTGGAAGAACGATCGCGTTCGACACCAGATACGACGTCAGCACCCACGTGCTTTCGTCCACGCCGGCGGACAAGCTTCCGGCGATGTGCGGCAGCGCAACGTTGGCGACGCTCGTGTCCAGCACTTCCATAAACGTGGCGAGCATCACCGTCACGGCAATGAGCCACGGATTTACTTCCGGCAGGAATGTGTCGCGATCGGCGGCGATTTCCATCGTCTCTTAGCGAAAAGTTAGCCCTTCAAGTGGCGTCGCAAATAGGCCTTTCGATATTCGATGTTGATCGCCCCAGAAGGTGGCAAGATATCGGAATTTTTTCTCCTTCGTTTCAAGCACATTTACGGCTTGAATCGCTCAGGAGGCCGCCGTAACGGCAACCACACTCGCAGCGAACGACCGCTCTTTTCTGCGCCACACCACGAGCAATGCACTCCCGATCAGGATCAGCGCCACGCAGAGCCCCGCCCACAATCCTTTTGCGCCCCAGCCTTGCCGGAAGCAAAGGTACGCGCCCAGCGGCAATCCGATCAACCAGTAGCAGATGAGGTGGCACAGCATCGGCGTCCGCGTGTCTCCCGCTCCGCGCAGCGCGCCCGTCGCCACCGTCTGCAATCCGTCGAAAAGCTGAAAGAACGCGCCCACGAACAGCAGGCCGCTCGCCGCTGGAATCAGGCTCGGGTCTGGGGAATAAACTCGTACGATGTACGCAGGCGCAACGAAGAATGCCACGCCCATGCAGGCCATGAACACCGCGCCCAAAAGCATCGCCGTCCATCCGGCGCGACTCGCCGCGTGCGCGTCATTTCTCCCCAAGGCCTGCGCCACGCGGACCGCCGCTGCGGAGGAAATCCCGAGCGGTACCATATACGTGAAGCTCACTGTGTTCAGCGCCACCTGGTGGCTCGCTAGAGGTATCGCCCCAAGCTTCCCAATCAGCGTGGTCGCAACCGCAAACACGGCTACTTCCATCCCAAATTGGGTCGCCGCCGGCAACCCAAGTCGCACGAGCTGCCACACCCGAAAAAAGTTTGGAAGCCGCTGTGTCTGCATCAAACCGGTCTTGTATCTGCGGTCGTAGTAAACCGCGTAAATAAGCAACACCGCCATCATGTACGTTCGCGAGATGCAGGTGGACCAACCCGACCCAACGGTGCCCATTGCCGGAAGTCCCAGATGCCCGTAAATCAAGGTCCAATTCCCCGCGATGTTCACCAGGTTCGCGGAAACCAGCGCGAATACGACCGGTTTCACGAGATCCATCCCCTGCAAATACCGCCGAAAAACAAAATAAAGCAGCAGCGGCAGGGTCCCCCAGTTCAGCGCGCGCAAATACGGGATCGCCTGATTCAGCACCGATGCCTGAATACCCATCCTTCGAAGCAGCGGTTCGAACAGCCACACCACCCCCATCAATATCGGCGCCATCCCGATGCTCAAATAGATTCCATTGACCAGCGAGCGGTGGCAATCCTCCACGTTGCCTGCGCCATACGAATGCGAGACCAGCGTGTCCAGCCCCAGCATCAGCCCAGTCCCGAATATCGCCGCTGCATTGAATAAAATGCTCCCGAGGCTCACCGCTCCAATTGCTTCCGCGCTGTGTGCCTGTCGGCCGACCATCATCGTGTCTACAATCGCCATCGTCATCCAGCCAAGCTCCGCCATGACCAGCGGAATCGCCAGCCGCACCATCGGCCCCACTTCTTCCGCAATGTAGTGCGCGAAGAGCCGTTTCAGCATCAGCCGCCGTTCTCATCCACAGGCGCAAATTTACAAAAAACGATTGCCTTACAGTGTATAAGCAACTTCACGCGGAAAAAACTCACAAGTGACGGGCTGGCGCAAATGCGCTCCTGGGTTATGCTCGGCCTCAAGATCAGCAGCTCCCGCCATCACACATTTCTCGCTTCTACTGACGCACTCCATTGGTATAACCTCTGCTCTTTCGGGAGGACATAAATGCAATTCTTTCGGCGTGTTGTTTCTCTGAATTTAGCCGTGATTTTGTTCGCGACGCTCGCATCGCTCATGGTTGCTCCGAATGTGGCGGCACAACAATTCAATCCTCGGCTCTATCAAGACATGCATTGGCGGATGATCGGACCGTTTCGCGGCGGGCGCACGCGCGCGGCCACGGGCGTCCCGGGACAGCCGAATGTTTTTTACGTCGGCCAGGTAAATGGCGGCGTCTGGAAATCGGATGACTATGGCCGGACCTGGAATCCCATCTTCGACGCGGAACCTAGCCAGTCCATCGGCGCGATCGCCGTCGCGCATTCCGATCCGAATATCATCTACGTCGCGAGCGGCGAAGGCCTTGCTCGCCCCGATCTTTCCGTCGGCGATGGAATCTACAAATCCACGGACGCCGGCAAAACATGGACTCATCTCGGGCTTCGCGGGGGCCAGCAAATCCCCGCGCTCGTCGTCGATCCGCGCGATTCCAATAAATTATTCGCCGCGGTTCTCGGCCATCCCTACGGGCCTAGCGAAGAGCGCGGTATCTTTCGCTCGAACGATGGCGGCCAGACTTGGCAGAAAGTTCTCTACAAAGGCGAAAACACTGGTGGCTCCGACGTCGAAATCGATCTTTCGCATCCGGACGTTCTCTACGCATCTTTATGGAAAACGCGCCAAGGCCCTTGGGAAGATGGCAATCAATACAGCGGGACTGAAGGCGGCCTTTTCAAGTCAACGGACGGCGGCAGCACATGGCATCAGTTGACCAACGGCCTGCCAAAAGACCTCACGCAAATTTACGTCGCTATCGCCCAGAGCAATCCAAATCGCCTCTACGCAACGCTCTCCACAACTGAACGGGGCGACTACGGCTCCGGCAAAGGCCTTGGAATTTATCGCTCCGACGATGCCGGCGAAAACTGGCGTCGCGCCACCGAAGATCCGCGTCCTGCGATGAAAATCGGCGGTGGCGATCTTCCAGTCCCGAAGGTTGATCCGAAAAATCCCGACATCGTTTACAGCACCAGCATCGTCACGTTTCGTTCGACCGACGGCGCGAAAACGTGGATCGGCATTCGCGGTGCGCCAGGCGGAGATGACTACCAGAATATCTGGATCAATCCCGATGACCCGAACATCATTCTTCTGGTCAGCGATCAAGGCGCTATCGTCAGCGTCAACAACGGGCAGACGTGGAGTTCCTGGTACAACCAGCCCACCGCCCAGCTTTACCACGTCGAGGCCAGCAATACGTTCCCATATCGCGTTTGCGGCGGACAGCAGGAGAGCGGTTCCGTCTGTATTTCCACCCGCGGTAACGATGGCGAAATCACGTTTCGCGACTGGCATCCGGTCGGTGCCATCGAGTACGGCTACGTCGCGCCCGATCCTCTCCATCCCGATCTCATTTATGGCGCCGGGCGCAGCGAGGTTTCTCGCTTTCACTGGGAAACCGGCCAAGTGGAAAACGTCACCCCGATTCCATTTCCCGGCGATAAATACCGCGCCGATCGCACGCAGCCGATTCTGTTTTCGCCCGTTGATCCGCACATCCTCTATTACGCCGCGAACTTCCTTTTTAAAACCACGGACGGAGGCGGAACGTGGCAAACCATCAGCCCCGATCTTTCGCGTCCGCACGCTGGCGTCCCCGCTAGTCTCGGCGAACTTGCTGCTAAAGATCCTAAGGCGGATAAGCAGCGCGGCGTGATTTATTCGCTCGCGCCTTCCTTCAAAAGTGTGGATACCCTGTGGGCGGGCACCGATGACGGTCTTATCTGGCGCACAGGCGACGCCGGAAAAAACTGGACCAACATCACGCCGCCGGAATTAACTCCTTGGAGCAAAATCACTCAGCTCGCAGCCTCGCATTTCGACGACGAAACGGCTTACGCCTCCGTCAGCCGCTTCCGCATCGACGATCTCCGGCCGTATATCTATCGCACGCACGATGGCGGCACGACCTGGCAGAAAATCACAGCCGGCTTGCCTGACGATTCGCCGGTTGATACTGTGCGCGAGGATTCCATACGCAAGGGCTTGCTTTTCGCCGGCACGGAAAATGGCGTTTGGGTTTCATTTGATGATGGCAGCCACTGGCAATCCCTTCAGATCAACCTCCCGCACACTTCCATGCGCGACCTCTGGCTCCACGATGATGACTTGATCGTGGCCACGCACGGCCGTTCGTTCTGGATTCTCGACGACATCTCGCCTCTGCGCCAGATCAGCGAAGCCATCACGAACTCAGAAGCTCATCTCTTCAAGCCCGCGCTCGCCTATCGCATCCGTCGAGATGCCAACACCGACACGCCAATCCCTCCGGATGAGCCGGCTGGGGAAAATCCTCCCACTGGGGTGATCTTCGATTACTACCTGAAATCGGCCGCAGCCGGACCTGTCACGCTCGAGATCCACAATTCGGCGGGCAAACTCGTCCGCAAGTTTTCGAGCAACGATAAGCCTAAGCTCACGCAGGAAGAGCTCGAGAAGCAATTGATTCCTCTCTATTGGATTCGGCCGCCGCAAATCCTTTCCACCGAAGCCGGCATGCACCGCTTCGTCTGGGATCTGCGAACGCCTTCTCCCAATTCTCTCACGCAGCAGTATCCGATCGCCGCCGTTCCGCACGACACGCCGCGCGAGCCGGTCGGCCCCGCCGTCGTCCCCGGTGTCTATACGGTGAAGCTCACCGCGGGAGATCAGGCTTTGTCCCAAACTTTCGAAGTGAAAATGGATCCCCGCGTCCATACTTCCGCCATGGGCCTCGCAGCGCAGTTCAAACTCGCCTCCGAAATTTGTGAAGGGATGGACGCGAGCTATGCCGCGCTTCAAGAAGTGCGCTCGGTAAAATCGCAGTTGGAAAAACTCGCGGGGCAATCCCAGAAGGGACCTCTTGGCGATGCCATTACGTCGCTTGACGCCAAAGTTGCCGCGTTTGAAGGTTCATCACCGGCAGGCGCGCCACGGACCAAGCGAGATAGCTTCGCGAAGCTCAATGGCCAACTCCTTCAATTGCTGGGAATTGTGGACCGCGCAGACCACGCACCGACGGAAGCTGCTAGCCAGGCTGCCAGAAAAGTACAAGACTCGCTGGATGCCGCTGGCAAAGGTTGGAACGAAGTGAAATCTCGCGACGTCTCGGCGCTTAACACGCAGCTTCGCGCCGCACAATTGCCTGAAATTAATCCATCGGCGGCAATCGAAGTCCCCGCCGACACTGGCGGCGGAGACGAGCCCTAGCCGATCGCAACGGTTTATTCGTCGGTCCGCTGCATCGGCCTGAGCGATTTCTGCGGGCTTCGCCCGTTCCAGGTGCTTTGCTACGCTGGCGTCGCTCAGTGCACACCCTGTATTGCATGCGCCTTGGCTCGAAAAGTCTCCACAGGTCCGCACACTTGGGCCTTTCGCGCGGCGTGCTAGCTTTATTTGCGCCATGAGGCAAAAAAACGAACGGGGAAACGACGGTCGAACGGAACGCCAGCGAAATCGGCCGTTTCTAATCGCAACCAAGTTATTAGAAATGGGCGTAACCCGCTAAAAACAAAAGACAGGCGTGATGCCCAATCACAACCAAATCAAGAATCGAACTCCCGCAAGCGATCCATCCGCGGGCTACAACTTGTCGATCTTGGCTGCCAGGATGAAATCGCTTTCGGTGAGCCCATTAATCTTGTGCGTCCACGTGGTCACATCCGCCTTGCCCCACGCGAGGAAAATATCGGGGTGATGCCCTTGCTCCTCCGCCACCACCCCAACTTTGTTGACGAACGCCAGCGCCTGCGTGAAATCCGGAAACGAAAATGAACGCGTAATGTGATGTCCGTCCACGACCTTCCATGCAGGCACCTGTTTCGTCAATTCACCAAGTTCCTTCCCCGCCAATGGCGGAATTCCGCCCTTGCATGGAACGCACGTCTTGCTTGCTAGTTCGCTCATTACTTTCCTCCTGGACCGAACCTCTCTTCCATTCTATCGAAATTCACGGTGAAAGCACTTCGTACATGGCATCACCGAAGGGTTTCCTGCCGATACAGCACGATGGTGTGCCAGACGGATGCAACGACCAGCATCGCGGCCAAGCCAATGGCGGCAATCAGCCCGCCGAAGTCGAATAGCCGCCATGACAATCCCGCCACTCTGGCCTGTGGACGCAGCCATAAAACGATGTTTCCGATACCAAGAAGAATTCGTATTTCCGTCGGTCCAAACTTCGCGAACGACAAGCGAAAAACTCCGATCGTATACGTCGCGAGATAGGTTTCGATCGAAAGCAGGAGAAAGGCGACGAGCATGGCCATCGCGATTCGCCAATCGATAAACCCAGATATCGCCAAACCGCCCATGAGAAAAAGCGCGCCAAAGGAGTCGATCATGTGGTCAACATAAAAGCCATACCGAGGACGTTGACGATTTCGAACGCGAGCCAAAGTGCCGTCGAGGCTGTCGCCGAACCAATTCAACGCGAGAAACAGGGTAGCCAGGAGCAACCCGGCGGGATGCCAGCGCGCCCAGGCGTAGCTGGCGCCTGCGAAGAACATCGATACGAATCCGAGAAGCGTAAGGTGGTCGGAGTTAATCCACGAGGGCAGGTGCGCAGCCAGCCAAAGCAAAATGACGCGTTCGAACTTCGAGGTGATGCTCTCTTGAATGCGCGTGGCGTTGCGGAAGGATGGATTACCTCCTTTGCGATGTTCGGAAGCCGAGGGGGTGCCGGACGATGCTGGAAGTTCGGGGGGCGTTTGGCGCAAGTTCATCGGCTCCCGCTGAGACTTCAGGCCCGTGCACCAGAGCTGGCGCGCAGTGAAACGTACTCCCGAATACAGGCTTCAAAGGCATTCTCAAGCTTTTTCGTAACCGGACCGTCCACGGCGGCAATGTTGCGCCCGTTGATTTCGCTCACCGGCAGCAGATTGCGGTTCGTAGAGGAAATAAAAACCTCATCCGCCGCATACAGATCTTCCCGCAACAATTTCCGTTCGCCAACCGGCACTCCCGCCTGCTCGCCAATTTTGAGCAGGATACTCCGCGTGATTCCTTCGAGGCACCCGGAATCAAGCGGCGGGGTGCTCACGCACCCGTCACGCACGCAAAAAACATTTGCGGCAGTACATTCGGCCACCTCGCCGCGCTCGTTTAAGAGCACGACTTCATCGAACCCTTGTTGCTGAACTTCGTGCAGGTTCCACACATTGACGAGCCACGATGTGGTCTTCACGCCCGCAAGCGGCGACGCCGCGTGCCGCCCGTGCTCGCGCAGCGCTAGGCGCGCCGTTCCGCGGTACGCCGGCAGATCGGCCGAATAGATAATCAGATCCACCTGCGGAAAACCCTCGTCGCTGCACCAGAAACCGACCTGGTTATAGACCGCGTAGATACGCGCGCACCCTTCGCGCACCTGGTTGGCGTCCAACACTCGTCCCAGCTTCTCCCGCAGCAATTCCTCGGTGAAAGGAAACGGGCAGTGCGTGCGCGCGGCGTCGCGCGCGAGCCTCTTGCAGTGGCGTTCGAACGCGAACGGCACGCCTTCGACTATACGAACGGTGGTGAACAAACCCCAGCCGTTCAGCAACCCGGCTTGTCCAGGCGACAACCGGACGTCTTCAATAGAAAGCAACTGGTCGTTGTGATAAATGGCTCGATGGATCATTCCGCGCACCCTCGCATGATTTCGCCCTATTCTAGCGCAGAATCCCCTTCCGCGACCGCGATGGCCCAAAACAGCGTCGTCCGAAGCGGAGATAAAATGGATCCGTCTAAATGACGCGAGTGATATGCTCTTGGCGGTGACGCTACCCGATTACAACTCCGATGAGATTCGGAATGCCATCGTGCGTTCCGACTACGAGTTCGCGCTAAAGAATACTTTGCCTTACGCTCTCGCTGGAAATGCTGATGCTCAATGTACCATTGCCCTGCGCTAGAGACCGGGTGGGGAGAGGCCAAAAGGATGTTCTTGAGGCGGAACGCCGGTTGCTGAGAGCCAAGTCACAGAATAGCCCCTTGGCATGGCATAACCTGGGCACACTGTATGTTGCGAAACATGCTGGCCTCGAACGCCGCTGGGGCGACGCCCATAAATGTTATGACCGGGCCAAGGAACTGGGCTTTGATTGTGCGAACCCGTACCCACCGTGTTAGCCAGCGGGAAGATGCGCATCAGCAGCGTTCGCCTCGCATGAGTCCCGACTCCTCGCGCGAACCCGTTATCGAGTTTCGCGACGTCACCTACGAACTGCCCCAGACAAACGCGTCCACGCACGGCCGGTTGTTGCGTGATCTGAACTTCAGCGTGCTGCGTGGAGAGACGATGGTTCTTCTCGGCCGCAGCGGCTCGGGAAAAACAACTGCCCTAAAACTCATCAACCGATTACGCGAGCCGAGTCACGGAGAAGTTCGCGTGGAAGGCCGGTCGACTATCGAATGGGATCCGATAGCGTTGCGTCGACGCATCGGCTACGTGATCCAGGAAATCGGACTGTTCCCGCATTTCACAATCGAGCGGAACGTCTCGCTTGTCCCACGCCTGGAGGCATGGCCCACGGATCGTACGCGAGCTCGTGTCAAGGAGTTACTGAACCTCGTTGGGCTCGCTCCGGAAAGTTTTCTAGAGCGTTATCCTCACCAACTGTCGGGCGGACAGCGCCAGCGCGTCGGGCTGGCGCGAGCACTTGCGGCCGACCCGGCCATCCTGCTGATGGACGAACCCTTCGGTGCGCTCGACCCGCTGACGCGAGATGAAGTTCGTCGCGAGTTTCACGCCCTCCAACAACGACTCGGAAAAACCATCGTGATCGTGACGCATGACGTGAGCGAGGCGCTGATCCTCGGAACGCGTATTGGATTGCTCGAAGCAGGCACGCTTGCCGGCGTGTATTCGCCGCAAGAATTTCTGCAGTCCGCCGATCCGCGCTCAAAAGCGTACGTCGATCATCTGCCAACCCGATCGCGACTCGAGGAGTCTTTATGAATCTTGCGACCTTCTTTCTCCGGCACAGGGACGAGATCTTTCGGGCGACGCTCGAACACATCTGGCTAGTGGGTGCGGCGATGCTGCTCGCCGTCGTAATTGGCGTCCCACTTGGGATACTCGTGACCCGGCGTCGTTGGCTCTCGAATTCGATCTTGGGAAGCGCGAACGTTGCTGAGACCATACCTAGTCTCGCGCTGTTTGGGTTTCTACTGCCGGTTCCCTGGCTGGGCGAGCGCGCGGATCGCCTCGCGATTCTGGCTCTGACTCTGTACGCGCTGCTTCCGATTATTCGAAATACCGTTGCCGGCATCGACGGAATCGATCCTGCAGTACGGGAGTCCGCAAAGGCGATGGGCATGACCGACCGACAAATTCTTTTTCAAGTGGAACTGCCGCTTTCCCTTTCGACGGTGCTTGCAGGCGTGCGCGTGGCAACGGTCTTGACAATTGGAATCGCAACCATCGCTGCCGCTGTGGGAGCCGGCGGACTGGGAGAATTTATCTTTCGCGGCCTTGCGATGGTAAACGATCAACTGATTTTGGCTGGAGCCATTCCGGCTGCTGTTCTGGCGCTCACTGCCGATCTGCTTCTTGGTCTACTCGAACGGAGGCTGCGGCCAGTAAAAGCATGAGATTCATGGCGACGCGAGACGGAACTCTCAATCTGGTTATAGGTCTTTGCCTGCTTGCATTGTTTGTGATATCTCCGGCCGGATGTAGCGGGAATCTTCGCAATACAGTCGTGGTCGGCTCGAAAAATTTTTCGGAGTCGGCTCTTTTAGGCGAGATCCTCGCACAACACATCGAGGCCCGCACACATTTACATGTGGTGCGAAGATTTTATCTCGCGGGATCTTACATCTGCCAGCAGGCGCTCCTGGCCGGACGGATCGACACCTACGTTGAATACACCGGAACGGCGTTAACAGCGATCCTTAAGGACCCAATTCAGAGCGATTCATCAGATGTATTCAAGCGCGTTCAAAGCGAATACAAGCGCCGCTTTGGGCTGGATGTTTTCCCATCGCTCGGATTCAACAATACGTTTGCGATTGTGATTCGAGGCCAAGACGCGCGCCATCTCGGTCTGAAAACTTTGTCGGACGCGGCGCGGTACGCTCCGCAGTGGCGTGCTGGATTCGGATATGAATTCATGGAGCGCCCGGATGGTTATCAGGGCTTGGCGCGCACGTACGGACTGAAATTCGCCGGGGCTCCGCGGATCCTCGATCTCGGGCTTCTCTACAAGGCATTGCTCGACAAGCAGGTGGATCTGGTCGCAGGAAATTCGACGGACGGTTTATTGTCCGCACGGGATCTTGTGATTTTGGAGGACGACAAACACTACTTCCCTCCCTACCAGGCCGTGCCTATAGTCCGTCAAGAGACGCTCTCGCTCCATCCGGAAGTAGGGGCGGCTATCCAGGAACTTTCAGGCAATATCTCGGATGAAGAAATGAGAGAGATGAATTATGAAGTGGTTGGAGAGCATCGAGATCCCAGCGAGGTCGCTCGTGAGTTTCTCCGCGCGAAGGGGCTAGATGAGCCTGCAACAAACCAGGAAGGCTTCATAGTGCCTAGTCGGAGCCTACCGAACTCGCGTCCCGCGGTGATGCTGGATCATCGCGGAAGGAATACTCTCGTTTCAAATCGTTGAATGGCTTGCCGTCAAGTTCGGCGTAGGGATAAACGAAGTAGTTCAGGAGATCGCCTTTCTGCGATGGGTTGAGACGAATGTCCCGGCCCATCGAGAACATGACGCGATTTGTATCGAGCGCGCCGAAGAAATAGTCTTTCTGCTCCTTGTGATTCCAGGCGTCGGAAGCATCCACTGGAATCCAGCCGATTCCCTGGATGTAAAATTGCGCCCAGCAATGGTATCCGGGAATGCTTCCTTCGTGCACGTTTCGGGGCAATGGAAATCCAATCTCGAACCGGGCCGGGATGCCTTGCGCACGCGCCATGCCGATGAAAAGCGAATGAAAATCGGTGCAATTGCCGTGATGCGAGTCGCACGCCCAAACGGCGTCTCCTCGCCCCCAGCCGGTTCCATAATGATCGTAATGCATCGTCGCGATCACGTAGTCGTAGAGCTTACGGGCCTTCGCGCGCGGCGCGCTAATTCCCGTAACCTCCTGGGCCGAGAGTTGAGCGATCTCGCCGTCGATTGGGACCAGATGATCGGGTTGCAGAAAGCGGGACGTCGAGGCAGAGAATGGCGCTGCGGTGTTCTTTGAAGGGGCCAACGTTACGCGGTGTTCGAATCGCTTCACATGAAAGGAAATCTTGATGTCGAATGGTGTTGTCGCTTTTCTTGCATCGATAGCCAGGTAGGCATACCGGTTCCCATAGGCAGGTTCGCTATCAATTTTATACGGTACGGGGCTTTCGATCCTCAAGCCTGAGATGGATTGATACCGCTCCTCATACGGTAAAGGAATCCAAAGCCGCAACTCGCGCCTTCCGGCAGGCAGGGCGGGCACCCGGATGATCGACGTAAATTCCAAACTCCGCGATCGCACCCCGGCCAAACTCAACACGGATTGAGCATGCGAGTTTCTGTCAATCGCGGCCACGCTCACAAGCAAAGCAGCAAGACCAAGACATGCCAATCGTTTCATGCGTCATTCTCGTCGGGCTTTTCTAAATCGGCAGCCCCGCCTGTCGCTCGCCGCATAAATGCAAAAGAATCTTGCCATCATTTGATTGCAAAAGCCAAGCGGGAGGAGCGAATGCGAAGGGTCTGCGCCGAGCACAACAGAAGATCGGCCTTCACAACGGCGGGCTTCTTGAGTATGCGGAAGAGTTCAGCTGGTGGTTAACCGTGCTGCGAGTTATTCGGATTCCTGCATCGCTTTGAAGTGAGCTTCGAGTGCAGCACAATACTGGTGCTCCGCTTCAAGTTCCGCCTGCAGCTTCTTTACAAACAATTCGAGACGGCGGAGTTCGTTTCGTAATTTTTGAATCTCTGCAGCCGGATTCGTTCCGGCGCTTCGCGCGGATGGAACTGCTGCAGAACTGACGGACACTGCGGGCGTCGCGGGACGGGCCACTCCCGCCGCAGCAGGCACGCCTGGCGAGAATAAGCCCGTCAGTGGATTCGATGAAGGGTTTCCCGATGGGATTTTGACCACCGTTGCCGGCCGCGAGGAATCCGCCGCCTGTGATTGATTCACAACATTTTTCGGATTCAGAAGATTCTTCACCCGGAGGATCAGGTCCTGTGGCTGAAAAGGCTTGCGGATTAGTTCGTCCGCTCGAACAGACATGGCCTTCTCGGCCACGGTGCGATTCACAACACCGGACATGAGCAGAACGGGCGTCTTGCCAAATCGTTCGTGCTGCTTGATAAATTCGCATACTTCGTAGCCATCTTTATCAGGCATGATCACGTCGGTGATCACGGCATCGGGCGCAGTCTCGCCGAATTGTGCCAGGGCGGAAGCCGCGTCGGCGCAAGTGATCACATGAATATTTTCCTTGCGGAATGCAATCTTGATAACTTCGCGCATGGTTGCGCTATCGTCGATAAAATACACCGTAGGAGTTCGTTCGGCTGTGAGGGTGGGCGTTTCACTCATGCGGACTCCTTCTCTACTTCGTCACGCTGGACGTCATCACGCTGAACTTCATCAAACTCGCGAAGCGCATCGAGCAGCAAATCCGTTGCCGAACGGAGCACGGTGCGCTGTGTTGAGGCGGCGCCGTACACAAATTTGTAGACACCCTTCGCGGATTCCTGGCATGCTTTGACGATTTGCGTGACTGCCTCATCACCGAAGAACGTGCCGCACTCGGCGTGAACGATCTCGCCTCCTTCGAAGAAGATAATTCCATCCGTGTCCGACGCGTTGATGTGCAGCGCACCCGTCTGTCGCGCCTGACCCAGCATCTGTATCACGCCTGGAAGGTCCAGATGCGAAAGGCTGCCGCTCAAATCGGTATCGGCGCTCGAAAGCATTTGCGTGGGCTGAAAGCCATCCTGGCGGCTCAAGAGAAAGCGGCGCACGTGCGCGGCGATTTCCACCGGCCCGCGCGCCCTGTCGACGTAATCGTCGCAGCCCGCTCGATAGGCCTCGAGGAGAGCCTGGCCACCGCCCACTCCCAGCGCTATCAACGGAATGGTTGCCGTCTTTGGATCGGCACGCAGGATTGGCGCGATTTCGTACGCGCCCATCTCCCGTAAATTCGTGGCGCAGATGATCGCGGCAGGTACGTTCCTTTCGAGCATCGTGAGCGCGTACGCTCCCTGGGGGCTCGGTATGACTTCGAATCCGGCTTGTTTCAGCGCGTCACCAAGTCGCTTGGCGAAATACACGTTGCTGTCGATCAAAAGAATCCGCGGAAGTCCCGGGGCCGTCATGGCTGCACCTGCGCGCCAACGGACGCACGTTCGGGGCCAGGTGCCGGAACGGCCGGCATCGCGAGGAGCAACTCGAGATCCAACACAGGAATTTGCTCGCTTTCCACGTCCAGCTTTCCGCACATATACGCCGGATCATCCGAATTGGGAGGCTGCACTTTGCTGGTGACGAGCTCGCACTCGCCGTTCACCGGTATTGCAATCGGCTCGCTGGCATCTACGAAATTTCGGTCGGCAATCAAGTAGAACCGGTGCATCGGCGATTCGCGTCCAATCAAAATTTCCGCGGCATCGTAGACGGGCACAATGCGTCCGCGCCGAACGATAACACCAGCAACGAGAGGTGAGTTGTGCGGAAACGTATGCAAGTGCACGGGAGGAGCGAGTTCCATCACCGAGCCTGCCGGCAACGCAAAACGGCGGCTCCCGACCTGAAGCAGCACGAACGAGCAGAGATCTGGGATTCCCTTGGCGCTCATGCCTGCACGGTTCCTTGCATTTTGTGCTGCGCGCCGAAAACTTCCGATATCCGGTCCAGGCGCTCGAATTCTTCCGGCGTCAAAAATCCGGACGGCTGCAGAACGGGAATCACATGATCGTCGACATATGCGAGGCCGCGGTACCAGCGCCTCTCATCAGAGGCAAATGCTCGCGGCAGCGGATGGATTGCAGAAACCTCCACCATCCGCTCGATTCGATCCACGAGAACAGCGACCCGCATCTGCCGGAGAATCAGAACAAGAGTGGGGCGAGTGACCGGCAAGCGGAAATGCGCGCAGGCATTCACCACGTAGTACGTCCGGTGGTTCCGGCGGATCGTGTGGCGTATTTCTGGCAAATCCGATTGCTGCATTTCGAATGCCGCTCCTGCAAGGCTGTCCGTACTGCGAATTTCTTGCACCGAATCCGCCGCGATGGCGAACGTCTGCCTGCCTGCCGAAAACAGAATGATCGCTTCGGCACGATGTGCGCGTTTGGGCTTCACGGTATCGTGGCTGGCGAACCTCATCGAACTCCCACCGGCACAGGGCGGCAAATTTGTGCGATGCGTTTCTCTATCGCAGCACCGATTTCGTCAAGGCCTAGCACTTCGTCAACGGCGCCAGTCTTGATCGCCTCCGCCGGCATGCCGAAAATCACGGAAGTTGCTTCGTCCTGCGCGATGACGTAACCGCCCGCCGCCTTCACCGCCTTTACTCCCTTGGCGGCGTCGCCGCCCATTCCCGTGAGCACGACAGAAAGCGTCAGAGGGCGAGCAAATGCAGCGATCGATTCGAGCGCAACATCAGCACACGGCCGGTAGCCATCAATGCGAGCTCCTGAGTCGAGCGCGATCTTGCCCATCGGTGTAAGCCGCAGATGATGCGAACCTGGACAGAGGTAAATCATTCCTGGCTGTGCGAGGTCGTTCGTCTCCGCTTCTTTCACGGGCAACTGGGCGATCTCGGCGAGTTGCACCGTGAATTGCTTTGTAAATGCCGCGGGCATGTGCAGCACCAGAAAAACAGCCGCGGCAAGATTCCGCGGTAATCCCGCGACGACGCGCATTACTGCCGCGGGACCGCCTGTGGACGCGGCAATTACGACCATCGGGAATTTCCCGCCATTCTGCGACGCAAACGCGGAGCCCTGTGCGCCACTCGATCGAGATGGAGGGGGCACCGGTGCATGCGGCACTGGAAGTTTCGAGCGGGTGGCCGTGCGCACAACGCGAACTTTTGCGGCCATCTTCAGTTTTCGCGCCAGTTCTTCGCGAACTTTTCGCATGTCCAAGTCGATTCCGCTTGAGGGCTTCGGAACAAAATCGATCGCGCCCAACTCGAGCGCGCGCAGCGTGCTTGCCGCGCCTTCGCGCGATTCCGAGCTCACGATCACGATCGGCCGTGGATGCTGCGACATAATCAACTCTGTCGCCTGCAGCCCGTCGAGATGCGGCATGTTGATGTCCATGGTGATCACGTCGGGACGCAGCGATTCCGCCAGCGCGACCGCTTCGCGCCCATCGCGGCCTACACCCGCAACTTCGAGCTGCGGGTCCGCAGTGATGATCTCCTGGAGGACTTTGCACATGAATGCGGAGTCATCCACCACGAGCACGCGAATTTTCTTTTCGGGAATCTTCATCATCTTAGTCCTGCCGCACCTGCACTCCCGTATGCCGGCCTTGCGGCGCCTCGGAACCGACCAAGCTCTCCACGGTCGAGACCAACTGATCTTCCTGCACAGGCTTGGTCAAGAATCCTGACGCGCCTTCTTTCATCGCGCGATCGCGATGCTTCGCACCGGCTCGCGAGGTGACCACCAGC
This sequence comes from Candidatus Acidiferrales bacterium, assembly GCA_025451835.1. Lineage (GTDB taxonomy): Bacteria > Acidobacteriota > Terriglobia > Acidiferrales > UBA7541 > Palsa-295. The sequence goes on from JANWJR010000046.1 coordinate 29,693, forward strand.
ACTGGAATTTTTCGGGTGACCGGATCCTGCCGCAGATGAGCCATCAGTTCGTACCCGTTCATCCTGGGCATTTCCAGGTCCGTGATGACCAGATGGCATCCGGAGTGCGAAACAATTTCAGAGGCCTCTAGGCCGTCCGAGGCCAGCTTGACGCGATAGCCGGCTTTCTCGAGCATTCGGCCGACGAATTTCCGCACGCTGATCGAATCATCGGCAACGACTATGACGCGCTCGCTCTCGATCGCGTCAACTGCCTCGGCAGGGATCGCACCGGCAGCGACAGCCTCCGCTCCCGGGGCGAACACGCGTGCCGCTGGTGAGGATGCAGGCAGGGCGTGCTGCTCGGCCATATCGCTGGCGGCCAAACGGTTCAGATCGATCAACAGAATCAGGCTGCCGTCCGATGCAATCGTCGTACCGGGGAAGAGTTTGACGCGACGCAGATAGTCGCCCAGATTCTTGATAACGATTTCGTCTTTGCCGAGCACTTCGTCGACGACGACGCCAACATGTTTTCCCGCAACCTTGACGACAACCATGTGAAAGTAGCCATTGGTTGGCTCGAGCGGGGGCAGTGCGAGATGCACATCGAGGCGCACGACTTCGGTGACCACATCGCGCACGCGCGTCAACAACTTTCCGCCCACGTCCTCAATTTCTTCGGGCCGCAGCCTGCGGATTTCTTCAATTACAGCTAGAGGTAACGCAAATTTCGACGTTCCGCAACGCACGAAGAGCGCCTGCGAAATGATTAGCGTAAGCGGGACCTTGACGGTGAAGCACGCGCCGCGCCCAATCTCGGAGCGAACTTCAATCTCGCCGTTCAGCGCGTGAACGTTCGCGCGCACGACGTCCAGACCAACGCCGCGGCCCGCAAGCTCCGTCATTGCCGATGCTGTGGTAAACCCAGGGCGGAAGATGAATTCGCGCATCTCGCGTTCCGTAAGCTCCGCCGCGGCAATTGGCGACATCTCACCGGAATCGATGACGCTCTGTCGCACCAACTCGTAGTCAATTCCGCGCCCGTCATCTTCCACTTCGATGAAGATGTGATTGCCGCGATGATAGGCGCGCACCGCGACGTGGCCGGTTTCGGTCTTGTCCGTTTGGCGTCGGGCCGAGACATCCTCGATTCCATGAGCGACCGCATTTCGCACGAGATGAATCAAGGGGTCGGAGATATGTTGAATGATATTGTTGTCGAGTTCCGTGTCGGAACCTTCGAGTGAAAGCTCCACGGGCTTTCCGGTAGCATTTGAGGCATCGCGCGCCGTCCGTGAAAGCCTCGTGTACAGATTTCCAATAGGCACCATGCGGGCCGCCGTGATCTCATCTTGCAGGTGATGCGCGAGTTTGGTGAACTCGTCGATGTCGCTGTCCACCCGGCCCATGAAGCCTTCGAGCTGGGTAAGGACTTCCGTAACATCCGCGGAAATTTCCGTAAGCGACCGCGACAAAATATTGAAATCATCGTACCGATCCATCTCGAGTTCGCTGAATTCCAGGAGGCCGTCCGACGTGAGCGCGGACATGGACCCGAAATTCGGACGGAAAGTATCCATCTGCGGCGGATGGCTGCCAGGCACGAGCGAAGTCTGTAGCCGGCTGAATTCATGTTTCTCCTGAAAGTCGGAAATCTTCCCGCCGAGGCGCCCCTTTGAAAAAGTCAGGACCTCGACGAGTTTGGCGAGTTCGGAGAGCCGGCCAAGCATACGCGTGCGGTTGATCACCAGTTCGCCGACGGCGTTCATCATCCGGTCCAGCCGCTCAAGCGAAATGCGAACAGATTTTGCCTGTGGCAGCGCTTGCGATGCGGCTCGCCGCGAGTTCCCCGATGAAAGCATTGGTTCCGACGCCGCGCCCTGCTTTCCAGGTGCCGTTCCGGCGCCTTCAGCGAGATCTTCTTCCGGTGCCAGTTCAGAGATTCGAGCGAGGAACGGCCCAACGGCGGCGTGTATTTCTGCATCGCTCGCCCACTGACGGTGTAAGAACTTTTTCAATACGTCCACGGACTCGAGGCATAGGTCCACGATCTCGGCGCTTGGCTGCAAAGCGCCATCTCGCATCCGCCCAATCAAATCTTCCACGCGGTGGGCAACGGCTGCTAGCCGATGCAAGCCCACCTGTGCCGCGGAGCCCTTCACTGTGTGCATTGAGCGGAAAAGCCGGTGGATGTCTTCCGGGTTCGGGTTTCCCTCGAGCGCGAGCAGGCACTCGGTGACCGCCTGCAAATGCTCCTCAGCTTCGGGAATGAAGAATTCGAGAACCTCGGCGGGAACCTCACCATCTTCCGGCAAACTCACCGAGAATCCATTCGCATCGAATCCGCCTAGAACTGATTCGGCTTCCCTGGCATCGGCACTTGTTTCGCTGTCCGCGGTGCCGGTCGCTGGAGCCGTCGGGAACGCGAAAGAATATCGTTGCTTGAACGCAACGATATCGCCGGCTGTCTCCGCTCCCGTCGAACTAATCTGCAAGAGATCGAATTCAAGGACGGAGATAGCATCGGAGATGAATTCGGTCAGCGGGCCGTGCATTTCCGGCGTGAGCGCGGCATTCATGGCGTAATGAAAAATGTGCGCCGTCTTGGCCGCTACCTCCGAAAAGAGCGGAAAGCCATAACTAGCAGACGTTCCGGTGAGGGTATGCGCTGCGATGTAAAGCTTTTCGAGATCCTCCGGCCGCGTGTGCGATTCTTGCAACAGACCGGAGTACTCGCGCAGATACTGGAGATGGTCCGAAGCCTCTTGAAGGAAGAGTTCGACCGATTCTTGATTTGGCCCGTTCACAGGCTGCCCTCCATCATCAGGGCCGCTCTGCGGCTTTCCGCCAGAGCGATTTTGCGGTAAATCCGGCAACCGCCAACAACGACCGGCTCGAATTTCACCGGAACGTTTGTAAGAGTCTCGGAATGGCCCAGGAAAAAATAACCGCCCGGCTCGAGCGCGTCGTAAAACCTGCGAAGAATCGCGAGCCGTCGTTCGTCGGAAAAATACATCAGGACGTTCATGCAGAAAATGCAGTCGAGCTTGCCGACGTACACCGATTCGGAGAGGTTCATTTGCGCGAAAGAAATCATTCGCCGAATCCGGGGCTTCACCTGGAAACCATGCTTCGTGTCTGAAAAATAAGTTTCGGCCTGTGGCAGCGAAAGATTCTGGATGCTGCGCTTGGAATAGAGGCCCCGTTCCGCATGGCGAAGCGCGCGGCGGCTGATGTCAGTGGCCAGGATTTCGATCTCCCAGGCCTCGGCGAATTTCAGCGATTCGCAAACCGTGATGGCGATCGAATACGGCTCTTCGCCAGTCGAGCAACCGGCGCTCCAGATACGCAACGACCGCGGATTTTCCCAGAATTTTCGCTCCTGCACTTCCGGCAGAATCTTTTTATCCAGTGCGTCGAATACGGCGGGATAGCGAACGAAGGACGTCTCCTGGGTGAGCAATCGTTCAAGCAACGCTTCATACTCGATGCTTGAACCGCGAATCTGCCGCAACAGTGCCGTCCCGCTTGCGAGCCCTCGTTCCTCAAGATGTTCGCGCACACGAGTGGAGAAAAAACGTTCGCGCGAGGCATCGAACAAGATTGCAGACCGCTGCTCGATCAGTCCGCGAATTTCGCCCAGCTCGGTGTCGCTGAGATTAACCGCTGTAATTGTCTGCTGTTTCATGTTCGGCACGCGTCAGGACCTGGGTTTTATGGCCGCCGCTTTGCTTAACGGCTTGCGCCCACAGGTGCTGGCGGTCGCGCCTCTTCCGCCTCGCCCGACCGCGATGACTGTGAACGGAATTGCGCCAGCGCTTCGTTGAGCTGCTCGGACAGCTTCACCATGTGCCCGACCGTGGAAGCTGTCTGCCGCGCGCCCTGCGTGGTTTGCCGGGTGATCCCGGAGATGATTTGCATGGCGTTGGCCACACCCTCCGTGCCGCGCACCTGCTGCTTCGACGCGAGCGAAATTTCCTGAACCAGTTCGGCCGATTGGCGCACAACGCTGGAAATCGCTTCGAGCGCTTTCCCGGCTTGGTCGGCAAGTCCCGCGCCTGCCTCCACTTCGCGTGTGCCCTCTTCCATCACGACGACCGCTTCGTTCGTCTCCGCCTGAATTGCCTTGATGAGTGCCGCGATGTCTTTCGTCGCGCTGCGCGAGTGCTCGGCGAGCTTGCGAACTTCGTCGGCGACGACCGCAAATCCGCGGCCGGCATCACCCGCGCGAGCCGCTTCGATGGCCGCGTTCAGTGCGAGCAGGTTGGTCTGCTCCGTGATGTCGTTAATGACGTTGATGATCTCCGAAATTTCGAGCGAGCGATCGCCGAGGGATTTGATCTTCTTCGCTGACGCCTGCACCGATGCTCGAATGCGCTGCATTCCATCGAGCGTGTCGCGCACCGCGCGGTTACCCTGTTCGGCCGCATCGAGAGCGCGACGGGCCGCTTCGGCGCTGGCTTCCGCGTTGTTGGACACCTGTTTCATCGAAACCGTCAGCTCTTCGACAGCCGAAGAAGTATTGGTAATTTCCTGATCTTGCTGCGTGGCGCCCGCTGTCATGTCGTCGGTGGCTTCGAGAATCTGGTTGGCGCTTCCGCTGACATCGATGGCAGCTTTGCGAACACGTTCCAGAACCTTCACGAAGTTGTCCAGCATGAAGTTCACGGAGTCAACCACGTTACCAAGCGCGTCGTTAGTCACCTTGCCGCGAATGGTCAGGTCGCCGCGAGCGACCTGATTGATGGTGGTAAGCAGGTCAGTGATGCTCCGCTGCAGCGATTCTTGGGCCTGCTGACTAGTGATCGCGTGTGCCACTTTTGCGGCGCTGCGGTTGAAGTTTTCCGCAATGAAGCCGAACTCATCATTCGACTCGACCTCTGCGCGGGCGCGCGCATCGCCAGCGACAAGCCGTTCGGAAAATTTTGCAAGCTCGCCCACGGGTTCCAGCACGCGCTTGCTCAGCACATAAATGAGCGAAAGGGCACCAAGCACCGCTAGCGCGGCAGCTCCAAGCAAAGCTCCGCTGGCGCTTCCCGGCAAGGAAGATATGTCGAGCAGCGATAATCCACCCGAGTGCGCGCCGGCGTAGTAGGCAAGGCCTAGGACGCCGAATAACGCCACGCTGGTCCAGAAGGCCAGCAACCAGATTGTGGAACTCAAACGAGCTTTCATGACATCCTCCAGGAACTTTTCCGCTTATCTGGCCAAACCCCAAATTTTTGGTGCGACATCGATAAATCAATGGGAACGTCGTTCATATCACCGGCACGGCAAACACTTCGGTTAAACGCCGCAGGTCAACCAAAAGCGCTAGGCGATCTTCATGGCGTAACATGCCGCGGCAATGCGGCACATCGTGCGGCGCCTGATCGAGCAGCGCGTCCTCTGTCGCCGAATACGTCCCGATCACTTCATCCGTCGCGATGCCCACGCGCAGATCGTCACGATTTGCGTCACCTAAAATGGCGGCGACCACCACGTGTTTAGGCAACAAGCCCGGGCGACGTCCCTCCGTAAATGCGATGTCGATCAGAGGCACGATCGTTCCCCGCAGATTGAAGACTCCCATCAGGAATGCCGGAGCCAGTGGAACCCGCGTTACTAAAGGCCAGTCCACCACTTCTTCGACTTCCAGCACCGAGAGGCAAAACCGCTCCCGCCCTGCGCGAAAAACGCAGTACTGGCGCTCCGGAAGCCGCTCCTCGGAGGACGGGTCGCCTTCGAGAAATGCCCCATCGTCGAGCTCGCCGGGCAGTTGCGAGTTTTCCTGTTCCTTAGCCATTATGCGAACCTTTTCACCGCTCCGATAAGTTCCTCGGGTGTAAAAGGCTTGGCAACGAATCCGTTTGCGCCTTGCTGCTCGCCCCAGTACCGGTCGCTCGGCGCCGTCTTCGATGTGACCAGGATCACGGGAATCTGGGAATAATTAGCCTGGTTCTTCAGATCGCGGCACACTTGAAAGCCGTTCCTGGCTGGCATCACGACGTCCAGCAGAATCAGATTCGGACGTTCTTCCTCGATCGCTTCTTCGACTTTGGTCGGATCGGAAATTCCAACCGAATGAAATCCGCCTTGCTGCAAGAATGATTGGATAAGATGAACCTCGGCGGGCGAGTCATCGACGATCAATATTTTCTTCACCACAGCCATGCCTCCACACTGATATCCGGTGAGAGAAATGCAAGTCCGCAACCACCAGCGCAGCTCTTTCGCGCTGTGCGATCACTTTCTAAACTTCCGTGTTTTGTTTGTCTTACGTGCCCCGCGCTAATCGTTGCTAGCCAGCATCAACCCGCAGAGACACTACTTCCGTCTCAGCTTGAGAATCTTTCTCACCAGCACGCATTTCCGCCGCCAGCGATGAGAATCGTTGCATGATTTCGTTGAGCCGCAGCGCCATCGTGTGAATCGTCTCGATTTGGTCGCGGCTTTCCGCAGACATGTAGCCGGGCTCAAGCAAAAGCAAGTCGGCGTTTCCGAGCACCGAGGTAAGCGCGTTATTCACGCTCGGCCGCATTTCAAGCATGTATTTGCCAAGCGTGGCTTGGCCTTGGCTTTCCAGAGCAAGCTTCTCAGCGCGCTGAGCGCGACCGGCCGCTTCTGTCCGTCGAAGTGCTTCACTGGAAATGAGGATCAAGGTCCCCGCCCAACCATCGTGACGGGGCACGACAAGTACGTATGGATGTTCGGCCCGAAACAGTGCAACGTCCGTTTGATCCTCGGCAACGTAGATGACCACAGAAGATGAAGAAATCCTCAAGAACGCGAGAATCGTAGCGGGACTGCCCGTGCGGACAGGCCCCAGAATGACGATCTGATATCCGGCAGCGCTGCCTGCATGGCAAACGCCGCTGGCAATCAGTGTGATTTCGGGTACGTGGCGCTCCGTCTGCCAGCGGGCGACAACGGAACGCGAAAATTCCGTGTCGTCCGATACAATCAGGACGCTGGATTGGTTCAAGTGAGACGACCTCATCCCATTGCCTTAGGGTTGGAGCTTTTCTGCTTCCTCGATAACGGAAAGCAGACGCTTGGTGCTGATTCCGAGATTTACAGCAGCTTCCGTGTTTTTCGCGCGCTTTGCCGTTTCGACGCGCCCTTGGAAATAGGAAACTTCGCCGCGAGCAAGCGCTAAGGCAGACCCCAACCGAGTCAGGTCTCCCGAGCGCTTTCGCACATCCATGGCAACAGCAAGGAGAGCACGGGCCACGACGGCGCGGCGCAAATCTTCCGCCTCCTGATCTCCTTCCGTCACAAAGGCAGCCACTTCCCACGATGAGAGCAGCACTTTCGTATCTTGCAGCACGACCGTGGACATCGAACGTCCTCGGGATGGCGGCGCGGCTATCAATTGCTCCCAAATCGAATCCAGACACTTTTCTGCATCGATTGGCGGAGCAGCGGAAGTCGCGTCAGTTCCGGGTTTCGCGGCCTTGATTGCTCCAGCAGAAGGTGCTTCGTTCGGAACAGGGGCTGCCTGATCTGCATGCATCTCTTCCGGCTTTGCGGCCGCAAGTAATGGCGGCAAATCGTCCGAACGAACATTCGCGGATGCGGAAACCTGATCGCCCCGAGTTTCTTCATTTTCATGAGCTTCTATCGCAAAAAACTGCTGCGTAGCCGCGGAATGAACGCGCACCAGCGCCTCTTCGAGATCGGCCCGCAATGCAAAGAGCTGGTCGAAAGCACGGGTAACCGAATTTTCGGTGTAGTCCTTATGAAAAGGCTGACGCCAGTTCTCGCAATAATACCGGAGTTGCGTAGTTGTCTCTGCCGCGGAGAACCCGGCGCGCCGGCAGTCCACTGTTTTTACACCGCTCGCATCCAGGTGCTCGACGGCCGCCTTCATCGCGTTCAAATCCGCATGAAGCATGCGGATGAAAGCTCGCCGGAGCCGAAAGTTAAAGCGGCAGAAAGCAACGAGAGCGGCCGGATCGTAAAACATCTGACCCGCCGAATCCTTCAACAGACGCCCCTGTTCAAGGACACCATGCTCCATCATGTCGCGAAGGCTCTGGCAGTTTTCGAGCGTGTTGAGGATTTCATCGAGTGGCGCGCACCACTCGACGGGCGTGGAATCCGCTGCGCCAAGCACCGGCTGGAGAACTCGCGCGACATCCGCCAGGCTGAACTCGCTGCGATAAAGCTCCTCGGGAGCGCACAAAGCGAAGTACTGGACCAGTAGCAGGTCGATCTTGTCCCGATCGGCTGAAGCTTTCTCCGGCTTCTTCAACTGACGCTGCAGAAACGCGCGAAGGCTGGCTTCGCTTGCATTCAGGATCTCGGGAGGAAGCTGCCGAATCTGAAAGGCACGGACCTTTTCGTCGATCGTATTGAGCCATTCCAAATCGCGATCGAATATCTCACGCGTCGGGCGTGCCGGCGGCAGCTCCCCGGCAGCGTAAAGCAACGCTACCAAATCGAATTGTGCGGCAAGCGCCGCATAGAGTGGGTACGCAAGGCGCGCCTCGTTCCACATGGTAGCCGGGTCGACAGTAACACTCGATTTTGATTTGTTCGTGCCGGCCAGAGAATTTATCGGAATCGGAGTTTTTATCGTCATGGTTTGATAATCCAATTGCCCACTTCGCTCACAAAGCGAGCTGCCACAGCTTTCCGGCCATCGTGATATCTCACGGCGACCACCGTCGCATTCGCATCGAGCGACCCATCGGAATTCACTAGCCGCAACCGGTCTTCGAATTCGAGCGGCAACACAGAAGGAAACAGCACCTCCTGCGCCGTGCCAAACTCGATCACCGTCTGCTCCTGCAATCGCCTACTGGAACCCAGCGCCACGACGCGCACCGGAATGTGAATTGCCGATACGTTCAAGAAAAGCTGAGCGAGTTTTTCAACGCAGCTTTGCCCGAGAGAAATAGTTGCTGTTTCCAATTCGCGTGGCACAGAGGCCCCCGTCCGCCACCTCATCAAACCCGCCAGCCGTGTGTTGGCGGCAAGGACAGAACGACGTAGATGGGCACGGCGTTTCTTCGAGCAGAGAGATTGCACGAGCAAGGCCAAAGCCGTGCGCGCGGCTAGGTTGGCAACCGCTTGAAATCAAATGGATTACGCAGAGGCCGATGAGGGCTTACGGCGGTGGCGTCTCAGCCTGATACGAATTCGTCTCACGTCCCCGAGAGGCGGGGCAATCGCTGCGGCGAACCTGGCAGCCGAAATAGCGTCGTCTCAAAGACGAGCTACGGGAGGACTTTGACTTCCAAAGTTTCTGCGTGCGGCGACTGCGCGGGAATCTGGTAGCGCTTCAGCTTTCGATAGAGTGTGGCGCGGCTGATACCGAGCATTTTCCCTGCGAGGGCTTTGTCCCCGCCCGCTTGCTCGAAAACGCGCAGGATCGTCATGCGTTCGAGATCCGCAAGGGCTGTTGTGGATAGCTCAGCCGTTTCAGCAGCTACCGGGCCGTCGTCTGGAGTTGCACGGACATTGGGAGGGAGATCGCCCAGATCAATAACACGGTGGTCGCCCAGAGCGACTGCCCGCGCGATGCAATTTTCGAGCTCCCGGACGTTTCCCGGCCAATCGTATTGGAGAAAGCTCTTCATGGTCGCCGGGGTGACTTGAATGTTCTCTCCCGGCGCGTAGCGGTCCAGAAAACAATGAACGAGCTGCGGAATATCGGAGCGCCGCTCGCGCAACCCCGGAAGGTGCACTGTTACAACGTTCAGCCGGAAATACAGGTCCTTGCGGAAGGTGCCAGCGCGATACGCGGCCTCGAGGTCGCGATTCGTGGCGGCGATAACGCGGACGTCCACAGGGATTTTTTGATTGCTGCCAACGGGCCGCACTTCTTTTTCCTGCAGGACCCGCAGTAGCTTCGCCTGCATCTCGAGCGGCAGTTCGCCGATTTCGTCAAGAAAGATGGTTCCGCCATTCGCGGCGTAAAAGAGTCCAGCTTTTGATTTGAGCGCGCCGGTGAACGAGCCTTTTTCGTGGCCGAACAGCTCGCTTTCCATCAGCGTAGGGACCAGAGCGCCACAATCGACTGCGATGAACGGCATCTGTGCCAGCGGCCCGCGGAAGTGAATCGCCCGGGCCACTAGCTCTTTTCCCGTCCCGCTCTCGCCACTAATGAGCACCGGCGTGCGCGTTTCCTTCAGGCGCGAGACCATCCGCATCACATCTTGAACTTTGGCGGACGTGCCTGCGATTCCATCGAGTTGCGCATCCGTCTCGATGCGCTCGCGCAGAAACTGATTTTCCGTCACCAGCCGGACTTTCTCGGCCATGCGCTGCAGGAGTTGCCGCAATTTCTCGACGCGGAACGGCTTTTCAATGTAATCGTAAGCGCCCTGACGCATCGCATCGACGGCAGATTCGATCGAGCCGTGTCCCGTCATTATCGCAATTTCCGTGCGCGGGAGATTCTCTTTCACCTTTCGGAGCAAGTCCGTGCCGGAAAGGCTGGGTAACTTCAGGTCCGTCACCACCAGATCCGGTGGAGACGTTTCCAACATCTCCAGCGCCGTTTCCGCGTTTTCGGCCTCCGCGCACACATACCCAAGGCCCTGCCCGACAGTCATGCAAAGCCGGCGGATGCTTTGCTCGTCGTCCACAATTAGAAAGCGCAGGTGTATTTCGTCCCTCATGGCTGGCCAATCGTTTTTTCGACCGCGCTCAGGAGTTGTTGAACGCGGAAGGGCTTTTCGACGCACGGCGTGCCTGCCTGCGCGAGCAGCGCGATCGTCTCATCGCTGGCCGTGTCGCCCGTGATGAAGACGATTCGCGAGGCCAGTTCCGGGCGATGCCGGCGAATCCAGTCATGCACATCCGTTCCGGTGATTCCTCCTGGTGTTCGGAAATCTGAAATCACGCCGTTGAACTTCTCAGCGGCAAGCAATCGCAGCCCTTCGGCCGCCGAGCATGACGGAACCACTTCGTAACCACGCCGCTCGAGAGCAATTCGCAGAAACGCCGCCACCGATGCCTCATCCTCAATCACCAGAATGCGGCTGCGGCCGGCGGCAGCTACCGTGTCGCGCCCGCCCCTCATTGCGCCATCTCGGCTGAGAGAGATTGCATCGCGTCGTTCGCTGCGGGCAGGCGAACCAGGAACGTGCAGCCAGGTCCATTGGAATTGTTCTGGGCAAGAATTTCGCCGTGATGCGCCTGCACGATTCCGTAGCAAATGCTCAGGCCGAGCCCGGTGCCTTTTCCCACTTCTTTTGTGGTGAAAAAAGGATCGAAGATACGATCGGGCTGCGCAATGCCGGGACCGTTGTCGCGGAAAAGAATTTCAAGATGGCCCCCACGCCGCAACGTCTCGATTTCGATTTTTCCGGATCGCCGCGTTTCATGCACGGCGTCGTACGCATTATTCAGTATGTTCAAGAACACCTGCTGCAATTGATGCGGATCGCCGACGGCAAGCGGCAGGTCCTCATCGTACCGCTCCACCACCTCCACGCCGTGATTCGAAAAATCGTAAGCGCGCAACTTCATCGTCTGCCGCAGAACAGAATTCACTTGCAAGGGCTCGCGCTGCGCCGGCATCTGGCGTGCAAAGCTTAGAAGATTTTGGACGATCACGCGAGTGCGCTGCGCTTCTTGCAAAATCACGCGCAGTTCCTCCTTGGCCTCTTCCGGTATCCCAGGATTCTCCAGAAGCAAATCCGTGAAGCCGACAATCGCGGCCAGCGGATTGTTCACTTCGTGCGCCACGCCGGACACGAGTTGGCCCAGCGCCGCCATTTTTTCAGTATGCATAAGCTTCGCCTGCAGGTCGGCGGCATCCGTAATATCCGTCATCACCACAACGATGCTGTTGATATCTCCCTGCTCGTCTTTCATCGGGCTGAGGCTGATGGAGAACTGCCCGGCCGTGCCATTCGCGCGCAGCAAAGGAATTTCGATATTGCCGCCCGCAGTTCCGTCCAGCGTTCGGCGCAGTGCTTCAGCGAGCAGCGGCCGTCTGGCGACCGGGACTCGTTCGACCAGTGGACGCCCTAACAGATCCTGTTCCTTATATCCCGCTTCGAAGCAGCGGCGATTCGCATAGCTGACGAGCCCCGCCGTGTCCAGCACGAGAATCATGCTTTCGGTGTTGTTCAGAATGTTCTTGTTAAAGTCGCGTTCGCGACGGTACCGCCGCTCGGCCTCGCGGCGGTCCGTAATGTCCTTCAGAACGTGGATCGTTCGCAATTCGTCATCGAGCCCGTTGTGGATGCGCGCGGAAGAAACCAAATAGAGTTTTTCGGCGGCTTCGTGAACAAATTCTTCACGGCCGGCTTTCACATCGCGACAGAACGGACAGCGGGCCGATTGTGCTGGCGTCCCAAGGATGCCGAGTTTGCCGATGTCCCGGCCCACGGCCTCGGGGGGCCGCACCGCAAGGAGTTCGGCGAGTGAGTGATTTAGACGCAGGACTCGATTGGCTGCGTCATGAACGACGATGTAGTCCGAAATAGCATCGAAGTCTTCCACCCATTGTTTTCGTGATTGCTCGATCCGCGAGAATAGCCGGACGTTCTCGAGCGCGACGGAAGCGTGGCTCACGAGAGCCTCAAGTAACTGTGCCTCGGCATCCGGCAGTTCGCGTGTCAGATCCACAAGGCATAGGACACCCAGCAAAGCGCCATCGCTCCCTATCAATCTCGCTAGAACCAGGGCGTGCCATCCGAGAGCTTCGGCCAGTTCGATTCCCAGAGCTTTGGCGGCTGATACCGGCCGCAAGTCCACTCCCGGAATCGCACAGAGTTGTCCCAGCAGGCCCGCCAGCCTGCGTTGCACTGAGGTATCCCAATGCTGCGCAGGACCGCTCAAAGCCCCCATATCCCAGTCGGCGCCGCGCGTCAGCACTAGCACCGAAGCACGTGCGCCCAGGATTTCGGCGGCTCGCATCGTCAACCTGCGCGCAAACTCCTGCGTGCCAACGGATGGGTTCAGCTCAAGTGTTGTCGCGGAGAATTGCCCTAGCAGCGTCTCAAATGACCCATCGAGGCGCGAGGGTGCTTCCCGGGTTCGTTTTAGCGCACGCATAGATCGGGGTCTACCTTAAAGGGCGGTCAGAAAAAGAGGTTACGGCTCAATCTCAATTTGAGTCAAGCAGCTGGGCATCCCCTGTTGCCCTAACGGGCAAGTAGAGACAGGTCGCAACATGAGACTCCGAAGGGTAAGCTGGGGGGTAATTGAGACGAAACAACCAGGCACATCGCGCTGAGCCCCATCTATCGACTTCCAATATCCACAATAGAATCAGCATCTTGTAGCAAGAAATCAGAAATCCTTCCTCATTCTTGATAATCCGTATCCATGGCATGGCCCGTGCAATTTGTACTGCAGGAGAGTTTGTCCTCATTCAATGGAGGGGTATGTAATGAAACGGAGACTGCGAGTGCTGGGATTGGGGCTTTCGTTACTGCTTGGGGCAACGGCGGTCGCGCCTCCCAAGCTGGCGGCTCAGGATGACTCCTTGGCATCCGCGAAGCGGAAGGTGCGAACCCGCGTAACGCCGGATTATCCCTTGCTGGCAAAACAAATGAACGTCGCCGGCAAGGTCAAGATTGAAACTACAATTTCGGCGGACGGCCATGTGACGAACACGAAAGTAGTGGGCGGCAGCCCGCTGCTTGTAAACGCTGCCATGGAAGCTGTGAAGAAATGGCGGTTTGAGCCGGCGGCGAAAGAGTCCACCGAAATCGTCGAATTCGACTTTGGCGGCAATTAGAACTTCTTGAATGCGCTGGGGCGTTCCTGCGGGGCAAGGAGTGGAGGCGTTGCACATGACAATTGGCAAGAAATTATATTTCGGGTTTGGCGCCATCCTGGTGGCGATGCTGATTCTGTTCATCATCAACATTTTCACCGTGACGCGCGAATACAACGCACGCTCGGCCGCCGCGGCGACTCTGTCCGACGTTCAGTCGATCGAAGACATTCGCTTCGAGATGATGGAGAACCGACTGAACTTGGGCAACTATCTTCTTAGCGGCGATCTGCGCGATGAGGACAAGACCAACCATGGCATCAACCATCTGCTCGATCTTGTAAAGCAGGAGGAGACCAAGGCTAGTGATCCAACTCTGCGATCTTCACTTTCGCAAGTGGAGGAGAACGAGCGAAGCTGGTCGGACAATTTTGCGAAACAGATGATCGCCAAGCGTCATCAGGTGGATGCGGGCGACATTACCGTGTCGGACCTGCAGATTTTTTATTTGCAGCACGATCCCGCCTCCTGGACCACGAAATCCTCCGGCGTGCTTGACGACGCAAATCAATCCGTACGCAAGGCTTTGGATGATTCCAATGCGTCGGCGGCGGCCGCAACGCGGTGGAGCACAATCATCACGACTCTCGGCACCTTCCTCGCCATGGTTTTCGGCTGGTTCATAGCGTTCCGCACGGCCAAGTCCATCAAGGATCCGATCTATCACCTAATTGATGTCGCGCACCGCATCGGGGAGACCGGCGATCTCGATCAATCCATCGATATCCACCGCGATGATGAGGTCGGCATTCTCGCGGCAAATTTCAACAAGATGATCACGCACCTGAAAGATATGGCCGGAGTCTCGGCTGCAATCGCTGAAGGCCAGTTGCAGGTCACGATCCAGCCCCGCTCGGCGCAGGACACAATGGCGCGCGCGTTCGCACGAATGACGCAGGGGCTTCGCGACATCGTGCGCCAGGTTCGAGATAGCGCGTCGCAGGTGGCAAGCGGCGCAGGCCAAATGGCCAGCGCTTCGGATGAATCGGCAAAGGTTAGCGTGCAAGCAGCCTCCGCCATCGATGAAGTTACGAGCACGATGCATGAAATGAGCATCAACGTGCAGAACGTGGTGAAGAACACTCAGGTGCAGGCTTCCAGCGTCGCGGAAACTTCGGCGTCCATCGATCAGATGGTGACATCGATTCAGCGCGTCGCGGACACAGCGAAACTTCTCGTCGATATCTCTCATCGCTCGCGCGAAGAAGTGCAAACCGGCATGGGAACGATGGAGAAAGCCACCGAGGGCCTGAATCGCACCAGCACCGCGATTCAATCATCCGCGGAAATTATCGATGTGCTGGGGCGGCGTGCCGACGACATTGGCAAGATTATCGAAGTGATCGATGATCTTGCCGAACAGACCAATCTGTTAGCCCTCAACGCAGCCATAGAAGCGGCTCGGGCGGGCGAGCATGGACTTGGGTTTGCCGTGGTCGCCGAGGAAGTTCGCAAGCTGGCGGAAAAGTCCACGCAATCCACAAAGGAAATTTCGGAACTGATCCAGGGCATTCAAAAGGAAGCCCGCGAAGCCGTCGAGAACATGGACAAGAGCACCAGCATGGTCCAGGAAGGGCTGGTGCTCAATAAGGATCTCAGCTTCGCGCTTGAGAAAATCTCGAACGTGGTTGCGGAGGTCTATAAATTTTCCCAGGAGATCGGCGCGGCTACCATGGAACAATCCAGCGGCTCGTCGCAAATCGCCAAAGCAACCAACCGTCTTACGGAAATCACGCAAGAGATCAACTCATCGGTCGAAGAGCAGGCTTCCGGCGCGCAGGCCGTGGTTCGCGCAATGGAAAAGATGCGCGAACTTGTCCAGCAATCTACTTCCAGCTCGACGGAGCTCGCGGCAGCCGCCGAGCAGATGTCGAAGCTTTCGCGGGCGCTGCTTGAATCGATGGACCGGTTTATTCTCGATGATGGTCACGCAGATTCGAGACGCTATCCAAGCAAGCGAACGTTCGGAAACGAACGTCCGGCTCCAGTTGAATACGCTGAGGTTGCCCGCTCGTGAGGACGCCAATGCCACTCATGGATAAGGACATCCAGATCGTCGGGTTTCGAATCGGACGTGAAACCTTCGGACTCCCCATTTCCCTAGTTCGGGAGATCGTTCGCGTTCCGGAGATTACGTCCGTTCCAAATGCCCCCGATTACATCGAAGGCGTAATCAACCTTCGCGGGCGCATCATTCCGGTAGTCGATCTACGCAAGCGTTTCGGCGAAATGATCGAGGCAAGCACGAAGAACCGGATCGTGGTGGTGGAGATGGAAAGCCGCTTCATCGGCTTGATGGTGAATTCTGCTTCAGAAGTGCTCCGCCTGCCGCCTTCGGAAATCGAAGCGCCGCACAGTGTCTTTCAGGACGGTGAACTGAACTTCATTACCGGAGTCGGAAAGTTAAAGGGCCGCCTTGTGATTCTGCTGGATTTGAACCGAGTTCTTCAGCGTGGCGAACTGCGTAGCCTCGACGACTTGGCCGAGTCCGCAGCGATGGTTCCTGCTGGCGGCGTGGCGCGAAATCGTTAGAAGAAATCCGAGAACGCACATGACGGGGGACGAATGTCCACACTGATGACGCAGGTCCCGCTCACGGAGCCTGAGCTGAAATTGTTGCAGACGCTCGTATACCAGGAATGCGGGATGTATTTCGATGAACGCCGCACGCATTTTCTCCGCGACCGGCTGCAGCGGCGGTTGAAAGCATGCCAGATGGATTCTTTCTACAGCTATTACCGCCTGCTTACCAGCCGAGAGGGAAAGCAGGAACTGGTGGCGCTTCTCGAAAATCTCACGGTGAACGAGACGAGCTTTTTCCGGATCCGGCCGCAGCTCGAGCTATTTCAAAAATTTGTGCTCGAAGATCTACTGAAGCGGAAACAGGAGCGCCGCGATTGGACGCTGCGCATCTGGAGCGCGGGCTGCTCCACGGGGCAGGAGCCGTACACCCTCGCGATCCTGATATGCGATGCGCTTGCCTACTACTACTTGCGCAACCCCCTGCCTTTCGAAATGCCCACGCCGAAGCCGCTGATACCGCCGCCATGGAAAGTGGAGATCCTCGCATCGGACATCAACTATTCGGCTCTGCTAACGGCGCAGCAAGGCGTCTACACCGAATCGCAGATGGAAACCGTGGATTACACCTGCCGGCTCCGCTACTTCGATAAAGTGGGCGACAAGTACGCCGTTAAGGCCACCCTGAAGAGCCTGGTGCAGTTCGACTTCCACAACCTCAAGACAGAATACCTACCGCAGCGCAACGACGCCATCTTCTGCCGCAACGTCATGATCTATTTCGATGAAGCCGAGCAAAAACGCCTGGTCGGAAAGTTCCATAACTGTCTCAATTCGGACGGCTATCTATTTGTCGGCCACGCCGAAAGCCTTTTCGGATTGACGACCAAGTACCACATGGTCCATCAGAACAACGCGACCGTGTACCAGAAACTCGATGGAGCGCAGCAGTGACTTTTTTCCCTGACGATCGGGCCTCGGAACTCCGCGACCTTTTCTTTGAGAGTTCGGCGGAAATTGTTCAGGCCATGAATGAAGCGGGGCTTGTGCTCGAAGAGCATCCCGGCGATGAAGAAAGCCTGCGCCGCGTGCGGCGCGCCGTGCACACGCTCAAAGGCGATTCCGCGGCCTGCGGTTTCCGTGAACTCAGTGAGCTGGCGCACGACCTGGAAGACGTTCTCACCCCGGAATCAGCCAGGGAGAATTCGGGACTCGTCCCTGAAGTTGTGCTGGCAGCCGCCGACACGTTCCATGAAATGCTCACAGCCTACTGCAGTAAGTTGCAACCGCCGGCCGGCGGCGCGTTGCGTGAGCACATCCAGCGCCTGCTTCACAAGCCAGGCCCTCTAGGGCACAAAACCTCGCGAGAGGCCAAGTTCGAATGGACTGAATACGAACGCCTGATAATCGCCGAGGCGTTTCAGTGCGGCGAAGTGGTCTATCACGTCGCCCTGCATCTGGACCCTGAATCGCTGCTGCCAGCCGCCGCGTTTGCGCTGGTTCGCAAAGCTCTTGAAGGCGCCGGAAAAATCCTGGCTCTGCACCCCGAGAGCGGTGCGACGCTGGATCAGGCTGGCCTGATTGAAACGGCGCTTTCGAGCGAAAAATCGGCGGACTGGATTCGGCAGCGCTGTCGCGTACCGTTGGTAGTTACAAATATTTCTGTCGACAAAGTCCCCCAGCCGTCATCCGCTCCGCGCGATCTTCTCGAGATACTTCTCGAATCCGAAGCCGCCGCAGTGGCCGCCGGAATCGGGAAAAGTACCACGGATGCCGCAACCCCGCACGGGAACGACAAATCTGGCGCAAACGGGACCGCTAATCTTGCACACGCCGCTGAAAACACGCTGCGCGTGGACGCTGGCCGCATCGACACCGTCATGAATTTGGTGGGCGAACTGATAATCGGAAAATCCATGCTTCATCGCACCATCGCGGAGTTCGAGCGGCGCTTCGCAAAGGATCCTCTGCGCGGCAAGTTTTCCGACGCGTTGGCGTTTCAATCGCGCGTGCTTGGCGAATTGCAAAAGTCCGTGATGAAGATCCGCATGGTGCCGGTCGAGCAGCTCTTCCGGCGCTTCCCGCGGATTGTGCGCGATGTCGCCAGGCAGCGCAATAAGGACGTCGTTCTCGAGATCGCAGGCCAGAACACGGACCTCGACAAGAGCATCCTTGACGCTCTCGCCGAACCTCTGGCGCATCTGGTGCGTAACGCCGCGGATCACGGAATCGAATCTGCCGAAGAGCGGCAGAAACTCGGCAAGCCGGCGCGTGGCACGATTCGACTGGATGCGTACCATGAAGGCGATCAAGTGGTAATCGAAATTTCGGACGATGGTCGCGGTCTTGATCGCGAAAAGATCGTGCGCCGCGCTATCGAGCGCGGGATACTTACCAGCGAAGAAGCGACCCGTTTGAATGAGTCCGAAGCTCTTCATTTGATTTTCACGCCAGGCCTTAGCACCGCTGACGAAGTGACTGAGATATCAGGGCGCGGCGTAGGGTTGGATGTAGTTCACTCCGCGGTCGAAAGCCTCAAGGGCAGCATCGATCTCGATAGCGAGCCGAGTAAAGGCGCCACGTTCCGACTGCTGGTTCCGCTGACGCTGGCCAGCATCCAGGCTCTCCTCTTTCATGCGGCCGGCAGACTCTATGCCGTCCCACTTGGCTCGGTCGTCGAGATCACTCGGATTCACGAGAACGAGATTCACCGCGTCAGCGATCACGAGGTGTTTCAGTTGCGCAAGCAGGTCTTGACCCTAATTCGCCTCGACCGACTGGGATTCAAAGAAACGCGCGAAAAGTCGAAGCGCGTCTTCGTGGTGGTGATCGGCGCGGGAAACCGGCAATTCGGACTGGCAGTCGACAGCCTAATGGGCGAGGAAGAACTGGTGATCAAAGCTCTTGAGGATGAGCTAATCACTTCGCCACTGGTAAGCGGCGCTTCGATTCTGGGAGATGGCACCGTCGTTCTGATTTTGAACGTGCCCGCTGTCGTCTCACACCTTGCGCGGATTCCCGCTGTGGGGGCCATTGCATGAGCGAAAAGCTTCGCGTCCTTGTAGTGGATGATTCGGCGCTTATGCGAAAGCTGATTCCGCAGGTTTTGCAGCGTGATCCGTCCATCGAGGTCGTTGGCACGGCAATGGATGGTTCCATAGGCTTAAAAAAGATTGAAGAATTGCGGCCGCACGTCGTGACGCTGGATCTGGATATGCCGCGGATGGATGGAATCGAGATGCTGCGCCAGATCACGAGAAAACATCACGTGCCCGTGATTGTGTTCAGCGCGCTTTCCGAGCGCGGAGCTTCAGTCACCCTAAAAGCGCTCGCGCTAGGAGCCTTCGACTTCGTGACCAAGCCACAGGATGCTGCCTCGGGTAGGCTCGAGCACATCGCTGCGGAGCTCGCCATCAAGATCAAAGTCGCGGCTGCCTCCGGCGCACCAAAAATGATCATCACGGTTCCGGCACCGAGGATAAAGCCGAATCGCAGGCCCGGTCTACCGCATACGCCCTCGCGGATCGTGGCCATCGGCGTGTCCACAGGCGGTCCTAATGCACTTCAGTATGTGTTTTCGCAACTTCCTGATGACTTTGCCGGGTGCCTGCTTGTCGTCCAACACATGCCAGAAGGATTCACGGAAATGTTCGCGCGGCGTCTGCATGAGTCTTCGGCCATAGAGGTAAAGGAAGCGCAGTCCGGCGATTTACTCCTCGCCGGTCGCGCGCTCATCTGCCCCGGTAACCGCCACATGAAAGTGCGCCGGCTCGCGCACGGGGACATAGCAGTGCTGGTGGATCAGCCGCGCGTCAACGGACACCGGCCCTCGGTGGATGTGCTCTTTCAATCCGTAGCTCAGGAATTCGGTGATCGCGCGATCGCAGTACTGATGACCGGCATGGGCGACGATGGGGCCGAAGGCCTCGGCGCGGTGCAAGCTGCCGGGGGCTTCACGCTCGCGCAAAGCGCGGATAGTTGCGTGGTGGATAGCATGCCGCGCGCGGCTGTCGAGCGCGGTTTCGCCAGTCGAGTGGTTTCGCTTTCAGGCATTGCAAGTGTTCTACAGGCTAAGTGCATCCCGGAAAAGTCACAAACCGAACCGGCAGAGATCGCGCAATCCGAAGGAGCAATTCCGGGTGATCGGTTTTCTCGAAGGAGAGGATCATGAAACAGTTTGAACCATTGACGCGAAAAAAGGACAGTCAGCCTGTTCGCTACCTCGTGGTGGACGATTCAGTGTTCGCGCGGAAGAGTCTGGCAAAAATGATCGAGTCGTTCGGCGGTCACGTGGTCGGCGAAGCGGGCGATGGTTGCACGGCCATCACGGAGTATACCCGCGTGAACCCCGACCTCGTGCTGATGGATATTACGATGCCGCAGATGGAAGGAATTGAAGCGGTAGAGCGCATCGTCCATGAGCACCCGGACGCTCGCATCGTAATGGTCTCCTCCGTCGGCTATCAGGACAACATCCTCGCCGCGCTGCAGAAGGGCGCCCGGCATTTCGTCCAGAAGCCCGTAAAGCCGGATGCTCTCTACGAAATCATTCGCTACGTGCTCAACGACGACGGTGTGACGGCAACTGTCGGCGCCGCACAGGAGACCTCGCGATGAGAATGGACCTGATCCAGCCGTTCATTGGCTCTCTCGATGCTGTTCTGGCCGAAATGATGAGGGCGCCCGCAAAGATTGTCGACCTGAACATGGAAGAAGAAGGCTATCGTCGCAAGGGCCTTGCCGCTGCGGTGGAATTCCGCGGACAGATCGAAGGGCGCGTAATCCTCGACATGGAACCATCCGCGGCCGCGCACGTGGCCAGTTTTCTAGCTGGAGCGGATGTCGACCCATCGGAACCAATCGTGCCTGAAACGGTGTGCGAGCTGGCAAACATGGTAATTGGCAACGCTGTCACTCAATTAAACGATGGCGGGTTTCAGTTCAAGGTGTTGCCACCTGAGACAATCACGGCCCAACAGGTCGACAAGGCGGGCATGGATTCCGAAGCCACGATCCTATGTTTCGAAACACCCAGGGGAAAAGTTCATCTGAATATCTCGATGCGTTATCAAAAACGGCGCGCTCGCGAACGCGCGCCCGCACTGACTTAGAATTACCGCGTTTATCTCGGGATGGCGCCGTCCGCAATGGACACAAAGCCGGATCAGCTAAGCTCGCGGCCCCACTTTTCGATATTCCGTCCCATGACGGAACAGACCCGCTTTGGGCATTTCCTCCGAATAAATTACCCGCGCCGGCAGAAAAATATTCGCGGCATTGGGCGCATACGGAACCGCTACCTGAATACGTGCGTCCGAATCGTAACGCCGCTTGCTTCGAAAGCACATGCCCACCGGGGAGATGTCTTCGCATACAGCAAGCTCATCGTCCGCGCCCGCTTGGCGAATGCATGCCGTTAAGCGCGTCTTGATTCGAACTCGATGCCTCTCCCGTTGTTCGTCCTGCGGCGACACTTCGTCTTGCGGATCCTTGGCACGCCCGCCTCGTGGTCCACGGGAAGCTAGCTTCTTTTCATCCTCGTGCGGAGCCTGCACCCAGATGCTTGGAACACCGCAGACCTTGCAATGCCGCGCGATACCCCGGTTGGTTTCAAAGCCACGAAGCTCGAGTTCGTTAAGATAAATCACCTCACGGCTGCGGCAGTAGCTGCATTCCAGGAGCATCCGGGCGATGGCTTCATCGGATTCGGCGACGGCGGGAAACTCGATGCCCCAAAGATCCTTTTCTGCATCGCCTATTTCGATGCCGTACAGATAGCCGTCTTTTTCACGGCCGAACTGCCCTACCACCCGGACTGTGCTTTCGCGATGCGCCTCCTGCGACGCTTGTCGCCGGACATGAACCTGCTGATCGGTCTTTAATTCCCTGTCCAATACGATCACCGCACCGGAGCGATTGATCAGAAGCGTTCGGGAAGTCTGCTTAAATTCACGGCCGTGGATGTCGGTCCCAGAAACTTCAAGCAGCAGAGTTAGCGAAACGCGGTCAGTACGACGGAGCGACAGCGATGACATCCGAACGCCTCCTCGAGAACTTGGGCTTCCCCGCCCGCCACGATAGCATACGCGGGATAACGTTGGTTTTCGGGAACAAGCGATAGTTCAATCTATCACTTTCCTGCCGCCGCGATATGATGGACGGGCATGCGCGCCGAATACAATGAATTAATGCCAAGCCGGTGTCCGGGTCCACCGCGTGCCGGTCGTGGATCGGCATTCTCGGGATTTCTCCCGCGACTTGCTTGGGCCGTCCTGCCGCTAGCGCTGGCTGCCTTCGCTATTCCCGTAGCCCGTGCCCAGAATATCCGCATTGAAGGAACCGTGCGCGATTCGAGCGGAGCTGTTGTTTCTGGGGCGCGAGTCGAACTACGCACGAAATTCTATTCCGCGAGCGTAGCCACCGGTGTCTCCGGGCAATTTGTGTTTGAGAATGTGCCAGAATCTTCCGGTACGCTGGTGGTAACTGCTAGCGGCTTCCGCCAGGAAACGCGCGTTTGTGCATTCAGGCCAGGGCAATCCTCCCCGCTCGAAATCACTGTCGAGCCCGCAACTGTGACTCAGAGTGTCGTCGTCACAGCCGCACGCATCCCAATCAGTCTCGGCGACTCCCCCTCGAGCGATCTTCAGCTCGACCGCAACGGCTTGCTGTCAACGCCTGCGCTGACGGTTCCGGATCAACTGAAGCAAGTTCCCGGATTCAGCCTTTTTCGTCGATCGAGCAGCCGCACGGCAAACCCCACCACGCAGGGCGTCTCGTTACGCGGCCTAGGTGCCAGCGGCACCAGCCGCGCTCTCGTACTGGAAGACGGCATCCCGCTCAATGATCCCTTCGGCGGATGGGTCTATTGGGGCCGCGTTCCCAACGAGTCGATTTCGAGTGTGGAAATCGTGCAGGAAGGAGCGTCGAGCCTTTACGGCAGCGATGCTCTGGCGGGGGTCGTTCAATTCCTCACCCGTCCGGCATCGCCGGGAGGGATTTCTCTCGGAGCATCCTACGGTAATCAAAACTCGCCTGACCTTTCGGTGTCGGCTGGTGGGGAAAAGGGTCGTTGGGAAGCGACATTTGGCGGCGGGGTATTCCACACGGATGGTTACATCCTCACGCCCGAAGCAGATCGCGGCAGTGTGGATACGAAGGCAGGAGTCTCCGACTCGATCGCAGACTTAATGGTGGGCCGCAAAATCGGCGCACAGAGTGAACTTTTCGCACGAGGCTGGTATTTCGACGAATCGCGAAACAACGGTACTGTACTCCAGACCAATGATACGCGTCTTGGCCAAGGGGCGCTCGGCGCGAATCTCGAACTTGGCACGGTCGGTTCGCTCACCCTGCGTTTCTACGGTGACGCGCAAACGTACCACCAGAGTTTTTCGGCAATCTCGCCAGGCCGCAACAGCGAGAGTCTCACAGACCTGCAGACTGTGCCTGCGCAGTCAGTAGGAGGCGGCGCCGTTTGGTCGCGCTCCGCTGGAAAGCGGCAGACGCTGGTGGCTGGATTCGACGAGCAGGAAGTGATTGGCGTCAGCCAGGACGCTCTGTTTTCCAATGGTGTACCTTCAAGGGACGTCTTTGCAGGGGGGCGTCAGCGAACGGTCGGGGTATTCGGCGAAGACCTGATTCAAATTGCGCCGCGATGGCTGCTAACCGCGAGCGCGCGATTTGACGATTGGCGCAATTTCGATTCATCGTCCTTGCGCGATCCAATCGAGCCGCCCGGGCCGCCCGCCAATACGCCTTTCGCGAACCGTTCTCAAAATGCGTTCAGTCCACGGCTCGGTCTGCAACATCAGTGGAACTCGCATATTTCATCGTCAGCATCCGTGTATCGCGCGTTTCGCGCGCCGACGTTGAACGAGCTGTACCGGCAATTTCGGCAGGGCAACGTGCTCACGGAAGCAAATGCGAATTTGAACGCCGAGCGCCTGACCGGCGGAGAATCTGGCGTTTCCGTGAATGCGCTTGAAAACAAAGTCATCGTGCGCGGTACATTTTTCTTCAACGAGATTATCGATCCGGTTGCCAACGTCACGCTGAACGTGACACCCACCCTGATCACGCGGCAGCGGCAGAACCTCGGCCGGACGCGCTCCCCGGGATTCGAAATAGATGCCACCACTCACATCACAAATCGCTTCGAAATCTCAACCGGCTACGAATATGTCGATGCGACCGTCGACAGTTTTCCTGCAAATACCACTCTGGTCGGCCTGTGGGTACCGCAGGTGCCCCATAGCGTCTTTACCTTTCAGGCTCGCTACGCCAATCCATCGCGATTGTCGTTTTCGGTCGGTGGCCGGATGATCGGCAAGCAATTTGACGACGATCAAAACGAATTCCCGCTGGGCCGCTTCTTCACGCTCGATGCAATGGCTTCGCGTACCGTGGGACACGGAGTGGAACTCTTCAGCGCGGTCGAAAACTTGCTGAATGCGAAGTACGCAACCGCCGCCACGCCTGTGCTTCAGCTTGGACTTCCCATAACCGCCCGCTTCGGCTTCCGCTTCGAGTTCCCGTCGCGTTAGACTTCTGTCTACTGAGCTTCGCTGCGATTCGTTTTTCGCGGGGAGAGCCTCAGGCGTCGCCAGCGAATGCCACCTGTGATAGCCTCCGTCGCATCGAGGTCTATCTATCATGAAAGTACCGATTCGACTTTCCAGCGCGATCGTGATTGCAATCACGGCGGCTTTCGTGCTGCATTCGTCGGTTCAAGCTCGCAAACGGGTTCCGAGGCGGCAGCAATCTTCTTCCCGCCCTCCGGCCTATCACACCATGGAGAAAGTCCAAGCGTGGATTCCCATGAACGACGGAGTGCGGCTCGCAGTGAATCTCTACATGCCCAAAGGAGCAAAGCCCGGCGACAAATTCCCCGCGATTCTGGAATATCTTCCCTATCGTAAAGACGACTGGAGCCTCGCACGCGATTGGGACCTGCATTCGTATTTCGTCGAGCGCGGTTACGTCTCGGCTCGGGTGGATATTCGCGGTACCGGAGCCAGCGACGGGGTGCCGCCCGATCGCGAATATTCAGATCAAGAATTGCAGGACGGCGTTCAGGTGATTGACTGGCTTTCAAAGCAGAAATGGTCCAACGGCAACGTCGGCATGATGGGAATTTCCTGGGGTGGCTTCAACTCGATTCAAATGGCGGGCCTGATGCATCCCCCGGCGCTGAAGGCGATCATAGCGATGTGCGCCACAGAGGACCTTTTTCACGATGATATTCATTACATTGACGGCCTGATGCATGCGGACGAATATGAGCTCGCGATGGACTTGGAGCTGGGAATTACGCGTGCGCCCGATTTCCCCATCGACGAGAAATCCCTCGCGTCGCGTTTCGATAGTTCGCCATGGTTTCTCCTTTACCTTCGCGAGCAGCGCGATGGTCCATTCTGGAAGCGCGCATCTGTGTCGCCGCATTACGCGGATTACACCGTTCCGACATTCATGATTGGCGGCTTTCTCGACGGGTATCGCGACAGCATTCCCCGCTTCTTCCAGCACGTGCAGGCGCCGCTGAAGGCGCTGCTCGGACCCTGGAACCATGCGTTTCCCCACAACGCCGATCCCGGCCCCTCGATCGAATGGCGCGATGAAGCAACACGCTGGTGGGATCACTGGCTGAAGGGCGAGCAGAACGGAATCATGGAGGAGCCGCGCTTCGAGGTCTACATGCGCCATTGGTACCCACCCGATCCTAATATCCACGAGATCCCCGGAGAATGGCGGGCGGAGAAGACATGGCCTCCGGCAAACACCCGGATCGAGACGCTGTACCTAAAACCGAATCACACGCTGGACATCTCCGATTCAAGTGCGGCGACGCATATGCTGACATACAGTCCTTCGATGGGAGTCGAAGCGGGCTTCTGGTGGGGTGATTTCACCACGGACCAGCGGCCGAGCGACGCCTACAGCCTGGTCTACGATTCCGCGCCTCTCGATAAAAATACTGCCCTGCTCGGCCGACCAACGGCATCGCTGGAGGTTTCATCGAGTGCGCCGCTCGCGGATTGGTTCGCGCGACTTTCGGACGTCGCGCCTGACGGAACCGTCACGATGATCACAGGCGCAGGACAGTCCGGCGCGCAGCGCGTCTCAGACACGAATCCCACCGATCTCGATCCTGGCAAGATCTATTCGATTCCCATCGATCTGCATGTGACGAGTTGGCTTTTTCAGCGCGGACACAAGATCCGTCTAGCGGTCTCGAACGCCCTGTGGCCAATGATCTGGCCGACTCCCTATTCGATGACGACATCCCTGTATCTCGGCGGGATGCAGCCTTCGCGACTTGAATTACCTCTCGTGCCAATCGGACCTCCTGCGCGGCCACATTTCCCGCCACCAGCAGAGGCCCCGCCTCTCCACGGTGCTACTTGGACTGGTGAGGCGTGGCCTCCGCAAGACTGGCAAGTCACTCACAATTTAATAACGGGAACCACGGGTGTTTCATGGAGCGGAAATGACGAGGGTCAGTTTTTGTGGGGAAAGATGAGAGACCACGAGCAGATGAGCTACGAAGTAGCTGACGCAACGCCCGCCGTAAGCAAAGTACATGGAGAGGCGTCAACAACAGTCGAATTGCAAAATCGTACGCTTGTTTGGAGCGTAGTGCTTGATCTCACGAGCGACACGAAGGATTTCGATTATCATTTTGAGCGCCGGCTCACGCAGAATGGGATCCTCGTGCGCCGGAAACAGTGGAACGAGAAGATTCCACGCGATCATCAGTAGCGCCCAAGCTTATTGTGGCAGAAATTTGCCGAACGATTGAGTTGCACCGGAGAGAAGTTTGAAAAACAGCGCCATCCTGCTGATTAGCTGTCCCGACCAGAAGGGGCTGAACGCAGCGATTCACGATTTCATTTATCGCGCGAACGGCAATATCTTGCACGCCGACGAACATCTCGATCCAGATCGAAATCTATTCTTAATGCGTGTCGAATGGGACCTAGCCAGTTTCGCCATCGATATGCGTGAGTTCGGCAAACATTTCCAGCCCGTTGCCGAGAGGCTGCATATGCATTGGCGGGTCGCGCTCTCCAGCGCACGGCCCCGAATCGCGATTTTTGTCTCGAAATACGATCACTGCCTCGCCGATTTACTCTATCGCCGCCAGACGGGAGAGCTGGCCTGCGAGATACCTCTGATTATCAGCAATCATGCGAATGCTGAGCGCTGGGCCACTTTTTACAATATTCCCCTACACGTGATTCCTGTAACCAAGGAAACAAAAGCAGAGGCCGAACAGAGACAACTCGATCTTTTGCGCCCGCATGAAATTGACCTCATCGTGCTGGCTCGCTATATGCAGGTGCTGTCCACCGATTTTATCCGCCAGTATCCTCCGCATCACATTATCAACATCCATCATTCATTCTTGCCGGCGTTCATCGGCGCGCGGCCACACCAGCAGGCATTCGATCGCGGTGTGAAGCTGATTGGTGCGACAAGCCACTACGTCACCGAAGTTCTCGACGACGGCCCGATCATCGAGCAGGACGTCGTTCGAATATCCCACCGCGATACGGTGGAAGATCTAATTCAGAAGGGACGCGATCTCGAAACGATCGTGCTCTCTCGCGCAGTCCGCTGGCACATCCAGAACCGCATCCTGCTCTACGGCAATAAGACAGTCATTTTCGACTGAAGGCCGGCTCGTTCTCCCGGATAAATCGCGAAGCACCAGCCTCGCATTCGTCGTATTCACGTTTCAAAGCACAACCTCCTACGGGGCGGAAACCGCGCGGATATCTTTCAGGTCAGCGGCGAGCAGACGATGGAACAAATGTTCGCCGGCTTCGCGCCGAACGGAGAGCCGCCCGGCTCGATAGGCGCGCGAACTTAGCCCTCGCTGCACGCCCGCGCAGATCGCGATGTCTTCCTGCTGAACTTGTTCACTGACGCCGATACTCTTCATAATGTAAGGCATTTGCGATTCGCTCGTGTCGCCGAAAAAAAAGTCGAAAATCACCTCGCAACGGTCCACGCCAAGAGGAATCACTAGGTTCGTGTCTAGGTAGCCTTCGTACCAGTTGAGCATGAAATTTGGATATTGCCAGAAGTAGTAAGCACGGTCGCCTTTCCGTGTCGCGGCGGCGCTGGCTTCGGATTTGTCATCAATCGAGATCGGGCTCGACTGTACACAGCAGCGGTCAACGTTTTCGATGGTGTAATTCGTGTAATCGAGGACGCTGTTCAGCCCCTTGTGCATGTGCGGCACGTGGTACCCGCCATCGAGGAAATTGTCCACGTACACCTTCCAGTTGCAGTCCAGCGTGTAGCTGCGGCGTTCGACGAATTTCAAATCGCCGAATCCAAGCGGCTGTGCCAGCCGGACCAGCGCGCCAAGAAAATCAACCAGTGGCTCAGCGTGAGGATCAAGGTTCACGAAAACGGAGTTCTCCCACGTTTCGACCCGCACCGGAACCAATCCATTCTGCGCGCGGTCGAAATGGCAGACGCCTTCAAATTCTGTCATGCCGCGAAGCTCGCCTTCGAGATTGTAGGTCCAGCCGTGATAAGGGCAGCGCATGTGTTGCGCATGGCCGGCGGGTTCATTCATCACCGTCATCGCGTGGTGGTGGCAGACGTTGAAAAATGCGCGCAGCACACTATCGCTGCCGCGCATGACGACGATGGGTTCGCTCGCGACCGTTGTCGTGATGTATTGTCCCGGTCTTGCCACTTGCTCCGCGCGCCCAACTTGCTGCCAGGTGCGCGAGAATACGTTCTGCCGCTCAAGCTCTGCGATGCGATTGTCCGTGTACCACGGGGCGGGAATCGTGTACGCCTCCGCCAGCGATGACGAAGCGCTGTACGAAGCGAGAATGTCTTGCACTGTTCGTTCCATAAGGCGTCCTCTCGCAGAAGGATGTCACTCCAACGATGCAAAGCAGCGTTTTTCAAACGCCGATCGCACCGCCCAACACGAGCAAGAACTGATCGATTCGTTTCTGATTCTTTTCGGGGTCGGCCGGATGCGGGAAAAGCCCTGGATCGAGCTCTTCGGTTAGAAGCGCGTCCTGAAATCGCTCCATCGTCCAATCGAGAATCGATACGATTAGCGCCGGATCAATGTCCGAGCGAACCTCGCCACGCGCGATTCCAAGCCGAACGAAGGCCGAACTACCGTATGGGTCGTCGGTTAGCAGAAACCGATTGATCTCCCGTTTCAGCGCGAGATCGACTCCATAATTTCCAAGAAGAGAAACGCGATAAGGAACCCAGTCTTCGCGCACCAATCGCTCCGTGCGCGTCAGCCAGTAGCGCAGGATTTCAAAGAATCCCTTCGCCCGAATATTGGCGGGACAGGCTAGATAGGACGGAAAGGAATTGATCGCCTTCTTATACGCCTCAAGAAACAGGCCGGCCTTGCTGCCAAAATATTGGAAGATTGAACCCTTCGCGACTCCTAGCTCGGTGGCGAGATCTTCAACGCGCGTGGCGTGATACCCGTGCTCTGCAAAATGGCGCAGTGCCGCATCCACGATGCGCGCGCGCTTCGCTTCAAGGCGAGTTCCCGGCCCGGGATGCTTCCTTACCGCAAGCGCGGGTTCGACGACCGCAATTCTGCTTCGCGCGAGTTCATATGACCGCGAGTCATTCATAAAACCTTCCGCTTGAATTTATCTATAACTATGCTATCAAATACAAGAACAAACTCAGTATGACCAGCGGTCATAGTAATCCAATATGCCTTCGCTGTGCAAGTCGTACGATGCAATTATTGTCGGTGCTGGACACAACGGCCTGACAGCCGCCGCGTATTTAGCCCGGGCCGGATTTTCGACGCTCGTACTGGAAAGACGGGAAATTGTCGGGGGCTGTTGTGTCACCGAAGAAATCGCGCCCGGCTGTCGCGCTTCCACGACTTCGTACATCGCGAGCATGCTCCGCCCGACGATCATTCGCGATCTCAATCTCGGCGCGCACGGCTTGCGAATGGTTCCCTGCGATCCCTCGTTGCTTGTCCCATTTCGCGATGGGCAACTGGTCCCTTGGTGGGCCGATCACGAACGAGCGGTTGCCGAGTTCCGGAAGATTTCTCCGCGCGATGCGGAAACGTTCGTTCGAGTAGACGGCAAGCTAAAAAAGCTCGCTCGCTACCTTCAACCCTTTTTTCTCGAGCCGCCGCCTGATCCGGCCGTTCAAGGCGTCACAGGCTGGCGGGAATTGCTGCGCGTTGGAAAACGGTTCCGCG
This sequence comes from Candidatus Acidiferrales bacterium, assembly GCA_025451835.1. Lineage (GTDB taxonomy): Bacteria > Acidobacteriota > Terriglobia > Acidiferrales > UBA7541 > Palsa-295. The sequence goes on from JANWJR010000046.1 coordinate 60,148, forward strand.
GAATCGACGGCGGAGAGATTGCGGAACTCGTCTCATTTCTCACGGGCAGCCTCGGTGACTTTCTCGATCGCAATTATGAATCCGACAAGGTCAAAATGATGTTTCTGGCGAACAACGTTTACGGCAAGCACGGTGGCCCGTATGATCCGGGCTCGGCACTGGGCTTACTTTTTCATTTACTGAGTGGCGGCGACGGCGAAATCCAAGGATTCTACGGTCACGTGATCGGAGGAATGGGGTCGATCACGCAGGCGCTAGCTTCTGCGGGGCGCAGACTGGGAGTGGAGATTCAGACGTCCGCTCCTGTGGCTAGGATTGATTCTCGAGATGGCAGGGCGCGCGGCGTAATCCTTGAAGATGGCACGGAAATTACGAGTCGCGCTGTTCTCTCAAATGCGGATCCCAAGAGGACGTTTTTGGGCTTGGTAGATCCGAACGAGTTGCCATCAGATTTTCGACACGCGATCCTGGGAATCAAGATGGACGGCCCTTGCGCGAAAATGAATTTCGTTCTCAGCGAAGAACCTCGCCTGATCGGGATGCCGCGCGACTGGACGGCTTCGCAGCGCGCGCTCTTCACGCTCGTGCCATCGCTGGAATTTGCCGAGCGTTGCTACGACATCGCCAAATTCGGTGAAATTCCCGAGGAGTTGTGGGTCGACTGCGTGGTTGCCTCGAACGCCGACTCGACTCTCGTCCCCCAAGGCATGCATGTGATGACCACATTCATCCAATACGTGCCGTACAAGCTGCGGCAGGGAACTTGGGATGAAAAGCGCGAGTTTCTTGGCGACCGCGTGGTGAAAAAAATCGCCGAATATGCACCGAATGTCCCGAATTCAATCGTCGCGCGGCAGGTGCTGACACCGCTCGATCTCGAGCGGACTTATGGGCTCACCGAAGGCAACATTTTTCACGGCGATCTTTCCCTCGATCAGCTTTTCTTCATGCGTCCTGTTCCCGGATGGTCGCAGTACCGCACCCCGGTGAGCGGGCTTTATCTGTGCGGCGCTGGCGCACATCCGGGAGGCGGAGTGACGGGCGCACCCGGATACAACGCGGCTCGTCAGGTTCTACGAGATTTGAAGCGAGGGCGCTTGTAGAGAGCAGTTGTCTGAATTTTCCGCGCCGCGGACCTGCGGCGCATGAATCGCAATCAAGAAGGAGCGGACATGAAAAAGAAAAGCATTCTTGAAAAGCTCGCGGAAGGTCCGGTGCTTGGCGATGGCGGTTATCTTCTTGAACTTGAAAAGCGCGGCCGCGTGCGAGCGGGACCGTTCACGCCGGAAGTGGCGCTCGATCATCCCGAATCCTTGCTCGAGCTGCACCGCGAATTTCGTGACGCAGGCGCGGAAGTGCTTCAATCTCTGACGTTTTACGCGAGCCGCGACAAGTTGGCGACTGTTGGCATGGGCGATCGCGTCGCGGAGTTGAATCGCGCGGCGGTCCGGCTGGCCAAGCAAGCCGCCGGAGATAAGTGTCTCGTCGCCGGAAATCTCAGTCTCACGTGGATGTATGAGCCTAGCAACAAAAAGTCAGACGATCGTGTCCGCAAGACTTTCGACGAGCAGCTCGACGTGCAGACGTCGGAAGGTGTGGACTTCATCATCGGCGAGACGTTTTCGTGGCTCGGCGAGGCGTTGCTTTGCGTTGAGCGCGCAAAACGCACGGGACTGCCCGTGATGGTGACGGTCTGCTTCGAGAACGAAGATGTGACGCCGGACGGCAAGAAGGCCGGGGACGTTGCCAAGGCGCTGGCCGACGCCGGAGCGGACATCGTTGGAATCAATTGCCTTCGCGGCCCGGAACACACGTTGCCGCTGATGGCCCAGATGCGCAAGAGTGTGAAGGGCTACATCGGCTGCCAGCCTGTGGCTTACCGCACACCTCACGATCACCGCGATTTCACGAGTCTGCCCGCTTTTCCGGACCAACTCGATCCATATCAGCTTACGCGACGCGAAATGGGAGAATATGCGATGAAGGCGCGCGAAATGGGCGTGAATTACATCGGCGCGTGTTGCGGCGCGGTCGCGTCGCATATCCGCGAAATGGCGCGCGTTCTGGGCAAGGTGTCGGCCGATGATCGCGTGTGGAATAAAGGCGGAGACAAGCCGATGTCGGCCTATGAGTATTACGGCCACGACAAAGCGAAGGCTCAGTCCTAGTTAATTCTGAAGTCGCTCGATTTTCGCACTGGGCGGGGGCATGATGTGCGACACGTGTCCATGCTTCGCAGAGAATTTCGTTGATGGCTGAAGCCGGAAGTCCTACCCGGCCGCGCCGGGCGATGGGTTTTCGGGATCTGGTGTTGTTTTACATCGTCACCGGAATCAGCCTGCGCTGGATTGCAACAGCGGCGACGCTTGGCGCGAGTGCCGTCGTCGTATGGCTGATCGCGTGGTGCGCGTTCTACCTTCCGCTCGCGTTCTCCGTGATGGAGCTATCGTCCCGTTATCCGCAAGAGGGCGGGCTTTACGTATGGTCGAAGCACGCGTTCGGCGAATTCCCCGGGTTCATTACCGGCTGGACATATTGGGCGAGCAATCTTCCTTATTATCCTGCGATACTTTATTTCACGGCGGGCAATGCGCTGTACATCGGTCCGGCGCACTGGCAATCGCTGGCCAATAACCGAACGTACTTTCTTCTTTTCGCTCTGTGCGGTCTGGCACTCGCGACATTCCTGAACCTGATCGGGCTCTCCGTGGGGAAATGGCTGCACAATCTTGGCGCAATTGGCACCTGGCTTCCGATCGCTATATTGATTGGCATTGCCTTTATTGCCTGGCATCGATTCGGGTCCGCGACGCATTTCTTCACGGCCACGATGATTCCGCGCACCCACTTTCGCGACATTCTCTTCTGGGCGACGATCGTTTTCGCGCTCGGTGGCTCCGAGTCCGCATCGTTTCTCGGGGGTGAAGTTCACAACGCGAGAAAGAATCTTCCGCGTGGACTTCTGGCCGGCGGCGTGTTCGTCACAGTCGGTTATATTGCGGGCACGATCGCGGTGCTCGTGTCGCTGCCGGCCAGCCAAATGAATGGTCTCGAAGGAATTATGCAAGCGATCACAAGATCAGCCGACCGGATCGGCCTCGTCGGAATCGGCGCAACGGCCGCTCTGCTGATCACCGTGAGCAACCTCGGAGCCTTGGGCGCATGGCTGGCGGTTTCCGCCCGGCTTCCATTCGTTGCCGGCCTTGATCGGTATCTTCCTGCCGTCTTTGCCCGCATACATCCGAAGTGGGGCACGCCATACGTGGCGCTTCTCGTGCAAGCGGCGATGGGCGCAGTGTTTATCGTCCTCGGCCAAGCCGGCACCAGCGTCTACGGGGCGTATGAAGTTCTCGTCAGCATGGGAATTATTTCGTACTTCATACCGTATCTGTTCGTCTTCGGTGCGTTGATCCGATTGCAGCGCGAGCCTGCCGGGCCGGGCGTCATCCGAATTCCCGGCGGAAAGCCGGCCGCGACCGCGTTGGGCGTGCTTGGTTTTACGACCACGCTCATCACTATCGGATTTTCGGTTCTTCCGGCGCCCGATGACCCACACCAATTGCTGGCGGTGGTGAAGATTGTGGGCCTCACCGCGCTTCTGCTTGCGCTCGGCGTTGTCACGTTTGTTTGGGGCAAATCGCGCGCTGCCCGCGAAGCCGCACCTCCAGACTTCGAAACCTGATCATCCCCCAATCGTTCTGTTCAAGGAAGTAACGCTTTCAACATGCCTCTACTTACTCGCCGGCGGACGATATCGCTCTGTCGCTAGACTTGGGTTTCACGGGAACGCCGGGCGCGCGGTCGTGCGCCCGCGATGAAAGTTCCAGAACTTGGAAGGCGAGGGTCAGGCTGTGGGCGCGAAAGCTGAAGCTATTCCTGTAACTCACATTGCCGCGTCGCCAACGGGGCCTTGGATTTATAGGCCATGGCTCGATCTGCTCGTTGGATGTGGCGCGTGGTCCGCTCCCCTGCTAGCAATTGCACTATGGATCAAGCCCTCGCAGGGTCACGGCTGGGCGGTCTCCTTTTATCTGCTTGCACTGGTATTCAACTATCCGCATTTCATGGCCACGGTGTATCGCGCCTACCGAACTCGCGAGGATTTCGAAAAATACAAATTCTTTACCTTGCACCTCACGTTGCTGCTCGTGCTCACGGGCGTTGTCGTTCACATTTCGCCCAGCCTGTTTCCATGGCTCTTCACTCTGTATATTTGCTGGAGTCCCTGGCATTACAGCGGTCAGAACTACGGGCTAATGATGATGTTCGCACGGCGCGGTGGCGCGACGATTACGCCACTCGAGCGGCGCTGGCTGCATGCGGCGTTTATCGCGTCTTACACCATGCTTCTCGCGAGTTTTGAGACCGGCGGTTCGTCCGACCCGCTGATCCTTTCTCTCGGTCTCTCGCTCAAATTCACGCTGCCCGCTCGTTTCTTACTTGGAGGGGTTTTTGCCACCTGCGCGTTCTTCGGTTTCGAGCGGCTCGTTCGGAGGCACGGAGTGCGCCTGATGGCCGCGCCGCTGACGCTGGTTTTGACCCAATTCCTCTGGTTCGTTCTGCCGACGATCCTAGAATTGAACTCAGCGTATCAGGTACCGCAAACGCGCTACAGCAGCGGGATTCTTGCCGTGATGCACTCAGCGCAATATCTATGGATCACAAGTTACTATCAAAGGCGTGAAGCCCGGGCCGCTGGCCAATCGAGCTGGCGCATGGCGGGATATTTTCTGACACTGGTGGCAGGCGGTATTGCCTTGTTTATTCCCGGCCCTTGGCTCGTAAGCAAAATCTTCCGATTCGATTTCACGACGAGTTTTCTCATCTTCACGGCAATCGTCAACATCCACCATTTCATACTCGATGGTGCTCTCTGGAAGTTGCGAGACTCGCGAGTCTCCTCCCTGCTGATCACTCACGATGCCAAGGGCCCCGCCGGTCGCAATGCGCCGGACCTTAAGCTCGCCGCGACTTTATCCCGGTTAGGGAGACGCATGTTCACCCACCCCGCAGTTCGGATGAGCCTCGTGGGCCTGCTGTTTTTCTGTGGTGGAATGGATCAAGTCCACTTCGCTCTCGGTACCAACCCCGAGAATTTGTCGTCTCTGTTGCGAGCGGCTCACATGGAGCCCTATGACAGCGCGATACAGGCGCGCATCGCCTCGGCGGAGGAAAGGGCAGGCCGGGGAAAAGAAGCAGTCGAGGCATGGAAGCGTGCGGTAACTATGAACCCGGAAAACCTCGGTCTGCAGCACTCGTATGCCCACGCGCTTATTGAAGAGGGCCGCTACGATGAGGCCTACGAACTGTATGGCAAAATGCTCAAATTGTTCCCGCGCGATTCCGAGGCATTCGTAAACTACGGGTTGCTTGCGGCACGTATGGGCAATGCGGACGCGGCGATGGATTCCTGGCAGCGCGCCGTTGATGCAAATGCGGGCGAGCGAAATGCCCATCTCTATCTTGCGGAAGGTTTCGACAAGCGGGACAATCCGGCTGCTGCTGCCCCCCATTGGGAAGCGTTCTTGCGTCTTTCATCCCCAAGCGCGGACGGCTCCGCGGTTTCGCCCGAAGAGATGATTTCAGCAGCCATCCAGTTGGCGGATGACGACACGAGCATCAACCGCAATAATACCGCCCTTTCCGCCTATCATGCGGCGGTCACACTTTCCCAACGAACGAACGATGCAAAATTGGAAAGCGTTGCTTTGAGTCATCTGGCCGCCCTACAAGACAGAAGTGGAAATGCAAAATCTGCCGCAGCCTCGTATCAGCAGGGTCTCGCACTCGACGCCAAGACAAATGACTCGCAGGGCGCGGCCATTGACTGGTTTAATTACGGACAGTTCCTGCGGAGCCGCGCGGTCTCGACTGAACTGGCCTACGCCTGCTTGCTGCACGCGGAAGACTTATTGGTGCCGGCGAGTGGCAAAGAACTGAAAACCGTCCGGGACGCGCGAAAACAAATGGAAAGCAGTCTCGGAAAGAAAGAAACTGCTGCCGCCCGAAAGATGCTTCCGGAACTGCTGTCTCGTGCCGCAGTGCTCCCTGCAACGTCGTTCTAGATCTTAACCTCTCGAGTGTTTTCTGCTTCGTTCCACTTCCCTTGCGTGGCGGTTTGGTTTATAGCGGTCAAACGATTTATATGTACGCTGGCGGTTCCTGTGGAAACGATTTGTGCCAGGCCGGTTCCAATTATTTCTTCTATCGATGGGGTATACTCGGACGATTTCTTGTGCTGGAGTGCGCGGAATTCAATTGGAAGGGCGTCCGAGGCCGCACCGGACGCTGGAAAAGAGCCTATGCGAGGCCTCAAAGATAAACGTGTTCTGGTGACCGGGGGGGCAAGTGGCATCGGCGCGGCGACGGCCGCGCGATTTCTCGAGGAAGGCTCACGCGTGTGTGTGCTCGACCGAGATGCACGAGGCCGCGAACAGATCGCTCGTGACTTGCCGGCGCTATCGGGCGTGATTGCAACCGATGTGGCGCGACTGACTGAAGTGAAAGCGGGTTTTGCCGAAGCGATCGGGCAAATGGGCGGCGTTGATATTGTCATCAATAATGCGGGCGTCAGCATCCGTCACAACTTTCTCGATATAACGGCGGAGGAATGGGATCGCCTGATGGCGGTGAATCTCACGGGCGTATTCTATGTAGCTCAAACCGCTGCGCGCCACATGTTCGACCGCGGAAACGGCGTGATATTGAACATGGGTTCGACCAATGGCCTCGTCGGTCATCCGCACTACGCCGATTACAACGCAACGAAGGCGGGCGTCATTCAGTTGACGCGCTCGATGGCGATTGAGCTTGCGCCGAAAGTGCGCGTCAACGCTGTCGCGCCAGGTTACGTTCTTACGCCGATGCAGCGAGCCGAATACACCAACGAAATGTTGGATGAAGTTAATCGGAAGATTCCGTTGCGCCGCCACGCCAGGCCCGAAGAGATCGCGGCCCTGTTCGCGTTCCTTGCATCCGACGATGCGAGCTACATCACCGGGAACGTCTACACAATCGACGGCGGCGAGACCGCAGGAGGAATGGCTAGCCGCTAATGGACAGCGATTTCAGGGAGAAACCCGCGGATGGCGGAGCGCTGCGTGGGAAAGTGGTGCTGATCAGCGGCGGCGCCTCCGGAATCGGCCGGGCAACCGCGCTACTTTTCGCGCGCGAAGGGGCCTCCGTTGGAATTGCCGACACAAATCGTGCCAGCGGGCGAGCGGTCGCGGCTGAAATCAATGCCAGCGGCGGCCTCGCGATCTTCGAACCTTGCGATGCAGCCCGCGCTGACGATTGCAAACGCGCAGTCGATCGCACCGTTCGTGAATTCAGCGGGCTACATGTTCTTTTCAATAATGCGGGGATCATCCGGAGGGGCAGCGTGGTGGAACTGGCCGAAGAAGACTGGACGCGCGTGATGGACGTCAACCTGAAGTCCATGTTTCTGCTTTCAAGATTTGCGATCCCAGCGATGATGAAATCGGGAGGCGGTTCGATTATCCACATGGGATCAGGGTGGGGGCTGGCGGGAGGGCCGAGGGCCGCGGTCTATTGCGCATCGAAAGGAGCCGTCGTGCAGTTGACTCGCGCGATGGCGATCGACCACGGGCCGCAAAATATCCGCGTGAATTGCCTGTGTCCGGGCGATACGGACACTCCCTTACTGCAGGGTGAAGCGCGACAACTCGGTGAGTCGAGGGTTCACTTTTTCGCAAATGCTGCCAAGCGGCCGCTTGGCCGGATCGGAACGCCGGAAGAAATTGCCAGGGCTGCTCTTTATCTCGCGCAGGATGCATCGTCATTCGTCACCGGCACGATGTTGGTGATCGATGGCGGTGGCCTGGCCTGATTTCACTTGGATGAGTGGGAGAATCCTTGAAGGTGGACACAAACATTCGCAGCCGAACACGCTCCGACGAATTATTTGATCACGCACAGAAATATCTGATCGAAGGTGTCAATTCGCCATCCCGCGGTCGGACCGTGTTTGAGCCGGGGCCCATTTTTATCGAGCGCGGGGAAGGTTGCCGAATATGGGATGCCGACGGCAACGAATACATTGACTTCATGATGTCGTTTGGGGCGCTGATTCATGGTCACGCCCACCCGGCGATTGTGTCCGCTGTTTCGCAGGCGATCGCCGGAGGCTCGCACTTCGCGTCGGCCACGTCCGCCGAAGTCGACGTGGCTGAACGCTTCTGCCGGATGGTTCCGTCCGCGGAAGCCATCCGCTTCACGAACAGCGGTACGGAAGCAACGATGCTCGCTCTGCGTCTCGCTCGCGCCGCAACAGGACACACGAAATTTGTGAAGTTCGAAGGCCATTACCACGGGTGGTACGATCCGTATCTTTTGAATGCACACGCGCATCCGCCCAGAAAACTTGGCGCTCCTGAGAATCCTGCTCGCATCCCGGATTCAGCGGGTGTTCCGCCGGCGACGTTCAATGATGTTGTGCTAGCGCCGTGGAATGACGCCGCCAGGCTCGAAGCGATCTTGCAAAAGCATGCGCATGAACTCGCAGCCATCATCACGGAACCAATCATGGCGAACATGGGATGCATACCGCCGCGCGATGGGTATCTCGCGCAGCTTCGAGAATTAGCGACAAAATATGGCGTGCTGCTCATCTTCGACGAAGTTGTCACGGGATTTCGCTACGCGCCGGGCGGATGCCAGGAATTCTATGGAGTGCGACCCGACCTCAGCACGTTTGGCAAAGCGCTGGGCGCGGGGTTTCCGATCGGAGCGATAGCAGGCCCGCGTTCGATTCTCAACCGGATGAAGTGGGGTGAGGACATGGTGCTGCACTACGGCACGTTCAACGGCCACCGTCTCACGATGAAAGTGGTCACAACGAGTCTCGATCTGCTGATGGCCGAGAACAAAGCGGCGTATCGCAAGCTGCATCATCTTGGCGATCAGGCAATCGCCGGTCTGCGCAGTATCTTTGAACGTCGCAAGATCGGAGCGGTCGTACAGGGCTTTGGCCCGATGTTTCAAATTTACTTCACGGACCGAACGGCTATCCACGATTATCGGGACTACTGTTCGTTCGTGGATACGCGATGTTACTCACGATTCATCTACGCTCTCCACAAACAGAAAATTTATATGACGCCTTCGAATGGCTTGCACTGGATCATCACCACGGCGCATGGCGAATCTGATATCGATGGACTGCTCGCGGCGGCCGACCAGGCATGCGCCGAAATCTCGTGAAGACAGTGCGAGAGACGATCGTGTTCCTCGGAGGCGGAAGAATTACATCCGCGATCATCGAAGGCCTAAAGCGAGCTGAGAGCCAGCATAGGATCGTCGTTCACGATCGTCACGCGAACAAGCTCGTGACACTGCGCCGTCGATTCCACGTCCGCGTTGAGACCGACCTGCATCGTGCGATTGCCGATGCGACAATGCTGATCGTCGCGGTGCGACCCGATTCACTCTTGGCTGTGCTTCACCGCGTGGGGAGGATTGAGTGGCCCGTCGCGGCTATTAGCTTCGCGCCTGGCGTTCCGCTTGCGCAGTTGCGCTGGCAGTTGGGGCCGCACGCCCAATGGCTGCGAGCAATGCCAAGTCCTGCGTGCAGCGGTAGGCGCGGCTTGACGGCTCTGGCTTTTGATGGTGGTGTGTCCGCGGCCGTGAAGAAACGCGTCCGCAGACTTTTCGCGAGTATGGGTAGCGTGCTGGAGATTGCTGAGAGGAAGTTCGACGCGTTTACAGCCACATATTCCGTAAGTCACGGATACCATGCATTGTTCGTGCTCTTATCGGCCGCGATGAAGCTTGGACTCGATCAGAAAACTGCGGAGATTGCGGCAGCGCATGCTTTGGCAGACGGGATCCTGTGCTGGCGCGATGGCCGAGGATCGCTCGAGGAGCTTCTACGCGAAGC
>JANWJR010000047.1 GCA_025451835.1 Candidatus Acidiferrales bacterium
AGACGCTCGGCGTCGGCGCGGGGCAGATGAGCCGGGTGGATTCCGTGAAGCTCGCGGTGATGAAGGCGGCAGTGGCGAACATTTCTCTCGCCGGTAGCGTGGTTGCTTCGGACGCGTTCTTCCCGTTTCCCGATGGCGTGGAAGAAGCCGGCAAGGCAGGAGCGAGGGCCGTGATTCAGCCGGGAGGCTCGGTGCGGGATGCGGACGTGATAGCCGCCGCGAATAAACTGGGAATGGCGATGGTCTTTACGGGCGTCCGCCACTTCCGTCATTAGGAAGGTTTTCCCCGGGGATTCAAATGGCTTCTTGTCGGAGCTGGAGCTTCGACCCCCGAAAAATCGCGCAACGAACTTCTGTATCGGGAGTCACAGCAAACCGCCAGGCGTAAGTTCAATGGGCCCAGTATCTCGCCGAAAATTCGGATTTGCCTGACGTCTGACAGGGAACCGCTGGGCCTTTCCATACATCCAACAGGTATCGCTCCAGCACCAGCCGGAACGACGGATATCCAAGTAAAGTGTCCTAGTGCGGCGATCGGTGCGAATCCCGAAAGAAACTCCGCCGGGGAATACTTTGACGCTGATTTGCGCCGTGTACGATAATGGAGTTTTGCGGGATGCGCATGAAAACCATCTATAGCATCGGGCTTCTAACTCTTCTGGCGATCGCGCCTTCGCTGCGCGCGCAGAGCCAAACCACGCCGCAACAGCCGGCAACAAACTCGGCCGCCACGTCACCGGCCGGGGCGCCGGTCGCGCCATCGGCAACCAGCGACTCCCCAAAATCCGACGCCTATTATTACTTCACGATGGGCCATCTGTACGAAATGCAATTCGACACGTCGGGACAATCGGAGTTCGCGCAGCAAGCGATGGACTCCTACAAGAAGGCGCTCGCGCTCCAGCCCGATTCGCCGGCCATCATGGAGCGCCTGGCCGAAATTTACGCCGCATCGCAGCACATACACGACGCCATTGACGAAGCGCAGCAAGCCCTGAAAATCGACCCGAACAATATCGACGCGCATCGCCTGCTAGCGCATATTTACGTGCGCACGCTGGGCGACGTCAATGCCGGCGAAGTGCAGACCGAAAACCTCGCGAAAGCCGTCGCCGAGTTTGAAGCCATCCGCAAACTGGATCCGACCGACGTGAACTCCGCGCTGTGGCTGGCGCGCCTGTATCGTTTTCAGAACCGGCACGAGGAAGCGGCGCAGGTGCTTCGCGAGGTGCTGAAGCGCGATCCCGATAACGGCCCGGCGCTCGAACAACTGAGCCAGATTCTTATCGATGGCGGCCAACCCCAGGAAGCGATCGCGTTGCTGGAGAAGGCGGCCGATTCTGCTTCGCCGGATGTATACGACTTGCTCGGCGATGCGTACTCGCAGTCAAAGGATTATCCGAAGGCGGAACAAGCGTACCGGCAGGCCGTTCAGGCGGAGCCCGATGAGGCCAGCCACCGCAAGGGCCTCGCGCAAGCGCTGCTCGCGGAAGACAAGTACGCCGAAGCCCTCGAACAGTACAAGAAACTCACCACACTCGATCCGGGAACCGCGGAAAATTATCTGCGATTGTCGCAACTCTATCGCCGGATGGGAAAATTCAGCGAAGCGGAATCGAGCCTGCTTCGCGCCAAGCAGCTTTCGCCGGGAAGCCTGGAAATCCTCTACAACGAAGCGCTGCTCTACGAAGATCAAGGACGCTACGATAATGCGGTAAAGGTTCTTACGGACGCGATCGGCAACATCAAGGGACAGTCCGGAGGCCAATCGAATCCCAGCGCGCTCGCAATTCTTTACGAACAACTCGGCCGCGCGTACACGCAGCAGGGAAACTACTCGGCCGCGATTCAGACGTTTCAGGATATGTCGAAGCTGAGTCCGGACGCAAAAAAGCGCGCGGAAATGCTTCTGATCGACGCGTACCGCCAAAGCCGGGATTTGGACCACGCGATTGCGGAAACGAAAAAAGCGCTGGAACAATCGCCGAATGATCCCGACCTGACCGTCACGCTGGCGATGCTTTATGGAGAAAAGACCGAGACGGATACGGCGACGAAGCTATTGAACGGCCTGCTGCAAGGCAAGGGTCACGATCAGGAAATTTACCTCGACATCGCACAGGTGCAGGAGCGCGGCCGCAAGTACGCCGATGCGGAGCAATCGGCGCAGAAGGCGATCGATATGTCGCAGCACCCGTCGGACAAGGAATCGGCGTGGTTCATGCTGGGCGCGATTTACGAGCGGCAAAAAAAATACGATCAGGCTGAAGAGGAATTCCGCAAAGCGCTCGATGTGAATCCGGATAACGCCGCGGTGCTGAATTATTACGGCTACATGCTCGCAGACCGCGGCGTTCGCCTGCCCGAAGCAACCTCGATGATTCAGAAGGCCGTGGCGCAGGAACCGGCCAACGGCGCCTACCTCGACAGCCTGGGCTGGGCGTACTACAAACAGAACAAACTTGCCGAGGCCGAAGAATATCTCCGCAAAGCGGTGGCCCACGACGCTCACGATCCCACCGTCCTCGGCCATCTGGGCGACGTTTACCAGAAAATGGGCCAGAAGGAGCAGGCAGCGGAGACCTGGGAACACGCGCTCGCCGAATGGCAGAAAGCCGTGCCGGCCGATTACGAAGCTGACAAGGTGAACGAGCTGGATTCGCAACTGAAGAACCTGAAGCGGCACCTGGCGCAGAAATCCGATCCTAACGCCGAGAAACCGCAGTAAGCTCCCCGCATGAAAAATTCGGTGCGCTTGCCGGCATTCGCGAAGATAAATCTCTGTCTGCATGTTCTGGGGCCACGGCCCGACGGTTATCACGAACTGCGCACGATTTTCCAGACGATTGGCCTCCGCGACAAGCTTGAACTCTCGCGCACCGCGCATCCCGGAATCACGCTGGAAGTGAACGACGCGTCTTTGCCCGCCGGACCGGAAAATCTTGTGTACCGCGCGATCGATTCGATCGGCGGCGAAATTGGATTTCGCGGAGGCGTTCACGCGCGGCTGGAAAAGCGAATTCCGGTCGCGCGAGGCCTCGGCGGGGGTTCGAGCGACGCTGCTGCCGCGCTGATCGGAATGCAGCGGCTTTCGGGCAAGAAGCTGCCTCTCGCGCGGCTGATGGAAATTGCCGCCGGGCTGGGAGCCGACGTGCCGTTCTTTTTGTTCGGCGGACGCGCGCTGGCCGTGAATCGCGGCGATGAGATATATCCGCTGCCGAATGTTCCGAAGCGAACGATCCTGGTGGTCTCTCCCCGCAACATCAGCGTCAGCACCAGGGACGCCTACCAGTGGCTATCAGCGGAATTGACAAACCGCTCCGAACCCCATAGAATTTGGGGGTTCTGCGCTCTGTGCTGGAGCCGGCGGGGGGCAGGCATCTCGAACGATTTCGAGGCGCCCGTCTTCGGCCGCCATCCGCGACTTGGAGAAATCCGGGACGGATTGCTCAAGCGAGGAGCCGCAGATGCCGCGCTGGCGGGTAGCGGGTCGGCGGTGTTCGGAGTATTCCGAAACCCAGCGCAGGCGCGCCGAGCCGCTCGAGCGTTTCCGGAAGATTCGGCTTTCGTCGTTGAAACCCTATCCAGGGAAAATTATGGCCGGGCACTCCGATGGAGAGTGAACGGTTGAGGGATCGTTTTGGCCGACGAAAAATTCAAGGTTTTCTGCGGGACCGCGAATCCCGCCCTGGCGGACTCGATTTGTCATTTTCTGGGCGTGCCGCTGGGCCGCGCCGATCACGGGCGCTTTAGCGACGGCGAAACGCGTTATCAGATTCTGGAGAACGTTCGGGGCGCGGATGTTTTCGTGGTGCAGCCGTGCTGCTCGCCGGTGGATTTCCATCTGATGCAGTTGCTGCTGATGGTGGACGCGTTCAAGCGCGCTTCGGCGTGGCGCATCACGCCGGTGATCCCGTATTACCCGTACGCGCGGCAGGATCGCAAGGACCGCCCGCGAGTGGCGATATCGGCGAAGCTGGTGGCGGATTTGCTGGAAACCGCGGGATCGAGCCGCGTGCTTTCGCTCGATTTGCACGCGCCGCAGATTCAAGGCTATTTCAACATTCCGGTGGATCATTTGTTCGCCGCGCCGGTGATGGTGGAATATTTCCAGAAAAAGAAGCTGGGGCCGATGACGGTGGTCTCGCCCGATGCGGGCGGCGTGGAGCGGGCGCGCTATTTCGCGAAAAAAATCGACGCACCGCTGGCTATCGTTGACAAGCGCCGCATCGACGTGAACGTCAGCGAAGTGATGAACCTGATCGGCGACGTGAAGGGGCGCCCGGCGCTGGTGATCGACGACATCATCGACACGGCGGGAACGCTGGTAAAAACCGCGGAAGCTTTGCTCGACCATGGCGCGACAAAAGTGTTCGCGGCCTGCACGCACGCGGTGCTTTCGGGGCCAGCGGTCGAACGGCTGACGGAATCGAAGATTGAGGAAGTGATCGTGACCGATTCGGTGCCGCTGAACGAAGCGGCGCAGAAGTTGCCGAAGATCAAAGTGCTCAGCGTGGCGCCGCTGCTGGCTCGCGGCATCCAGTCGATTCACGAAGAGACTTCGATCAGCGAGCTTTTTATTTAGAGTAGCGCGGCGGTGTACGACGGCGACGGTTGACTTTCTGGAATGCCGGGCTGGAGCCCGGCTGCTATATTTCGCAAGAAGCAAGAGGAAGGACATGGAAACATTCACAGTAGAAGGAACGATTCGAGAAACGCGCGGCAAGAACGCCGCGCGGCGCACGCGCCTGACGGGCAACGTCCCGGCGACGCTTTACGGCGGGCGCAAAGACCCGATCACGCTTTCCGTGAATGCCAAGCAGATCGCGAAGATCCTGCGCTCGGAGACCGGGCACAACACGATTTTCAACGTTACAGTCGCGGGCGGCAGCCACGAAAGAGCCATGCTGAAGGACTGGCAGGTGGATCCCGTGAGCGGAAAGCTGCTTCACGCGGACTTGCTGCGGATTGCGATGGACGTTCGCATGCGGGTCAGAGTGCCGGTCCACACGTTCGGCGAACCGCAGGGCGTGAAGATGCAGGGCGGGGTTTTCGAAATGGTCACGCGCGAAGTGGAAGTGGAATGCCTCCCGGGCGACATCCCGGAGGAATTCAAAATTGACGTGAGCGAAATGCTCATCGGGAAGCAGCTTCGCGCGGCGGACCTTCCGTTTGATCCAGAGAAGGTCAAGCTGGTGACGGACCCGCAGCGAGTCCTGGCGCACGTGGTGATCCTGAAGAAGGAAGAAGAGCCCGCGCCGGAAGCAGCCGTGGCGGCCGAGACGGCGCCAGCCGAGCCCGAAGTCATCAAGAAGGGCAAGAAGGAAACGGAAGAAGGCGCGGCGGAAGGCGCAGCAGAAGCTCCCAAGGCGGAGAAGTCCGAGAAGAAGAAGTAAACGCGAGCTGGCGCGAGTTGATGCGTCAATTCGGATGAGCCAACTTGGACGAGCGAACGCGTGAGCAAACTCGTGACCCGTTGGTGAGCCCACGGATGAAGTTGATCGTCGGTCTCGGTAATCCCGGCGAAGAATATGCGTGGACGCCGCACAATATGGGTTTTCTTGCAGTGGACGGACTGGCGGAACGCGCGGGCATTCGCGTAACGCGGCCGGAATCGAAATCGTACGTTGGTGTGGGGAAGCTGGCGGGAAGCGAAATCGTTCTGGCGAAGCCGCAGACGATGATGAACCTCAGCGGCATCGCGGTGCGGATGCTGATCGAGCGATACGAATGCCGGGCCGCCGAGACCATCGTCTTGACGGACGACGTGGATCTGCCCTGGGGAATGCTGCGAATTCGCGAGCGAGGCAGCGCGGGGACGCACAACGGCTTGAAATCGGTGGTGCGATCCCTGGGAACGGAAGATTTCCCACGCGTGCGATTGGGAATACGGCCCGAGAAAATCTGGGGAGAATTGAGGGACTACGTTCTCTGCCCCATGGGCCGCGCCGAACGCGAAGTGGCCGCGCAAATGGTGAAGGACGCGGGCGACGCCGTGGAAGCGATTTTAAGGGACGGCTTGAATAAGGCGATGTCGCGTTTCAATCGCCGCGTGCCGCCGGACGAAGAGAGCTCGCAGTAAAGACAGGAAGTGCCGTACCGAAGAAGGGGAATCGAGGACATATGGAAGAGCGCCAGTACGATCTGATTTTCATCTGCCGGCCAGATACGCCGGAGGCGGACATTGACAAGGTGATTGCCACCGTCGAGCACGCGGCCACCGAAAAGGGCGCGAAGATCGAGTCGGTGAACAAGTGGGGCCGCAAGCGCATGGCCTATCGCGTGCAGAAGCTGCGCGAAGGATTTTATGTCTACATGGTCCTCAAATCGAGCCATGGCGAGGTGGTGAAGGAACTCGAGCGCCGGCTAAAAGTGAGCGACGCAGTGATCAAGTATCTGACCGTGCGTCTGGACGAAGAACTGAAGCGGCAGAAGAAATTGCAGCATCACCGCGAGCGCCGCGCCGCTCGCCGCCCGCGCAAGGCCGCGCCGGCTCCAGCGCCTGCGCCGGCCGGAAGCGGTGAACAAGCCGCGCC
>JANWJR010000048.1 GCA_025451835.1 Candidatus Acidiferrales bacterium
CACCATTTTCGTTTCGTGCAGTTGCCCGTGAACCTCGCGATGATGGAGGCGTTGACTCGTCCGAACCAGGTGGTCGAAGGAAAAACGATGGCGACGGTTCAAGCGGCCCGAGCGCTGGGAATCACGCTTATTTCCAGCGCCGCTCTTTTGCAAGGACAGTTGACGGACGGTCTCCCGGGATTTGTCGCCGAGGCGCTCGGACAATCCACCGACGCGGAACGCGCGCTGCAGTTCGCTCGCTCGGTGCCGGGAATCACTACGGCGCTCGCAGGCATGAGCCAGGTCGGGCACGTCCACGAGAATCTGGTCCTGGCCGGAATCGATCCCGCCCCTCGCGACGAGTTCCTGAAACTTTTCGAGCGGAGATCTTAACGGAGCATAGCCCCGGGCTTCCGCTTGGTATGCCGTTGTGAAGCCGCCGCTACAAGACTGGGATCGCATATCGCTCCGCTAGCCATTCCTCAATCGCCGCGCCCATTTCATTCAGCTTTCCCGCGAAGAAATGGTCCACGCCTTGCACGATGACAAGCCTCTTCGGTTCGGGCAGCTTCGCAAAAAGAGCTTCCACGTTGTCGCCCGAGCCGTACTGATCGTTTCCGCCTTGCACGATTAATTTGGGCTTCGCGCACGATTGAAGATACGTAAGGTCGGAGTCATTCACTGGAAGGCCCAGTCCAATTAATTCCGATACGCGCGTGTCTTCGCATCCCACTCGCAGCCCCACCCACGAACCGAAGCTGAAGCCTGCGAGCACAATCGGACGTCCGGGGAATTCGTTCACAAGATAGTCAATCGCCGCACGGACATCTCCCTGCTCCCCGCGCCCGCGATCGTGCGTTCCTTCGCTCAAGCCGGCGCCGCGAAAATTGAATCGCAAGACCGGAATCCCGCGATGATGCATTGCTTTCGCGGCTTGATAAACGACTTTATTGTGCATCGTGCCGCCGAAAAGCGGGTGCGGATGGCAAACCAGCCCGGCCAGCGGGGGCACCTCAACAGGCGTTGTCCAGAGCATCGCTTCGAGATGTCCGGCGGGACCGTCGAGAAAAAAGCTGCGATGGAACACGTCAGCCACGACGATGGTGAGTGCCGCGAACAGGAGATCTCAACGCTTTGGCGCCCGCTTCCATTGGATTGCGATGCTAGCGATAGCCCGAACATAAGACGAGTTGGGCAGGTCCGCCCGAGATTCAACGCGAACCACACGCCCCGGAATCTCACCGGAACGCGTCCAATCGCCCCATGCGATTTTCGCATACACGTCGTCACCGACGGCAAACCTCCGGGCGGTGGTCATCCGCACACCGCCGCGCGAGACGTCTTGCGTCATCGATTCTTCAGGCCACGGCAACCCAAACGCTCGTAAAGAAACCGGCAGGGCAAATGGCACGCGTGGGAAACTGCGGCGCTCTCGCCCTCCCGGAACCACTCCGGCGCGCGGCGTGCCTTCGAAATGGAGCGCCACCCGGAAGCCCGGACTCGGCGGCTTCTCAATCCGCACAACACACGCAGGAGTTTCCGGTTGCGCGGTTTTGGCGTCCGCATCGAACGGGAACGCCACCCACACATGCGTGCCCGCCTCGCAGCGCTCGGTCGTCTCGATCAGCAGCCCTTCACGCCCAAAGTCAATTGTTTTCGCCGCTTCCAGCCGCATGCCGAGTGGGCCGCGCCACCGGAGCCTCGCGGGCATCTCAAGTTGTGCCCGCGGATGTTTCCTCATGTCGATCGTTGCGGCGAGCTGGTGCATTATCACCATCCTAGCCGTCGCGATAGGCTGTGGTCAAACTCTCGCGTTGCGCGTTGCCAGTCTCTACCGCGAGGGATTCGTGCCGGCCCCTAATCGAGTCTTGAGGCTACCGGTCAGGAGGCTTCCGGCTCAGAGATGCACAACAACTAGGGCGGCCGCCTAGCTTTGCGTCACAGTCCCTGCGTGCGAGCGCAGTCCGTAGCGGCCTTCTCTGATCCATCGCCAGACCTCGCCTTCCACTGAAAAGATATCTGCCGAGTTCGCAGAGAATCTTGTGTCCAGTTCGAAAGCGTGAGCCTCCAAAGGCACAAGAATCGTTCGATTCACCTTGAAGAAGGCGCGGACGTAGAGATCGATATACCCCGCGAGCCCGAAAATCTCGAACTGGGTGGCGTGCACGAGCGCGTGAAACAGATCCCGGATTTTCACACCTTCCGTGAACACCAGCGCATCGACAAATGTGATCGAGGACATATGATTTACCTGCGGCAGTTGGACGCCCCGAGCTCTCGCTTCGGGATAAAACGGAGGCTCCTCAATTTGCCGGCCAGCCATTTCGACGATTCGCACCCTCGAAAGCAAAGCCGCCGAAAAGAAGGGTTGCATCGTCGTCCGATCGCTCGCATTGAGCGGCCTGCCAGCGGCAAAATAGTGTTCGCGTTGCTGCTGCGCATATTTCGCAAGGAAGGAGATAGTGGTGAGGATTCTGTCTTCGCTCAAATGGATTGCCCCTTGATTTGTCTTGGTGGGGCCGGACTCCCCTTGAAGTTGTTTACCGTGCAGTAGAAATTCTGCAGCGCCTGAAGCTTGTTAAGAGGGCTACTGACGAGGTCGGGCCGCGCGTACCGGCCAATCTGTTCCACCGAGAACAGCCGGAGAAGCCCGCGAAGTGAGAATTCCACGCACGACAGTTCCAATTCCGCGTGGCTCAGTTCGGTATTGAGATGAGAAATTGACGCACGGGCCCATGGTTCTTCCCACGAAAGCATATTTCAACTCCTGAAACTCCGCCAATGCGGAGCGAGATAGTTAGACCTTTGTTGGTTTAACGGAAATAAATATTACGGCGTTAGTTGTACGCTGTCAATATAATAATTTAACGATCAATCTAAAGCCAATATCGAATCTTGCTGGCTACAACATGATTCTTAATATCTACATGATACAAAAAGTACTTGCAGCTTCATCAGAATCCCGAATAGCGCGGTCAACCAATTGCCTTGACATCAGTAATGTTGGTAATACACTGTGAAAGGAAGGAATAGGCCGTGCCCAGGACCCCGGATAAGAATCTCGAGCAGCGAATCCTAAATGCGGCTCGACGACTTTGCCACCTGCGAGGGGGACGAGGACTCACGCTGCGTGCCGTTGCCCTCGCTGCTGGGACCACCACTCCGACCGTTTACAAACGCTTCCGGAACAAGGCAGCACTTCGCCTCGCGCTCGCCAAACAAATACGCGAAGAATTACTCGAGAAAGTTTTCTCCGCACCGGGCATCGAGCAAATCTATCGTCGGTATATTCAGTTCAGCGAGGAAAACCCGGAAGATTACGAAATCCTTCGGGATACTTGGACGGAACTTTTTGCATCTGCGGGGGATCGCCCTGGCATGAACCGCGTCCTTTCGGAGTTGGCCAAGCGATTTGGCGGCAAACCAGAAGAGTATGTGCCTGCTTTCTATGCTTTATTTCTTCTGTGCCACGGCGCTGCCAGCCTGCTGAGCGTGCCGGGTGGTGAGGCTGTTCGCACTGAGATAAGAAAGCAATGCATCGCGGTCTGCGATCAGCTAGTCCAACATGTTGACATCTTGCGAACCGCCCTCTGAATTGCGGCTTCGCGCGCGGTGGACCGAATGGAGTCACTACCCAGATTCTGGCGCTTTTATGCCAGGCCAACTCGAAAAGCCGTTGCGCCCGAACCGCGGCAATGATAGTTTTGGCGCACTTGGCCACCTGGCGGGGAGGATTGCATGGATAGCGGGACCGAGCGCCGTGCGGCGCGCCGATTTTCGATGATGCTTCCGCTGCGAGTGCGCTTTACGGCCGATAACGGCATGGCGGAGTCCGACGGGCAGACCCGCGACGTCAGTTTTCGTGGGCTTTATTTCCTGGTCGAAGCCAACATCGAGCCGGACTCCTCGATCGAATTTGTGCTAACTCTTCCACAACAGATCACGCTCGCCGGTGACGTCCACATCCGTTGCTACGCCCGAGTTCTGCGCGTCGAACCGCACAACGGACGCCGTGGCGTGGCGGCCGTCATCGAACGCTATGAATTTCTTCCTGCCGCCGCCTGACGCTTCGCGCGAAACAGAGTAAAATACCGGCTTGCAACTGAAGGTCGGAGGCGTTCATGTATCACTACGATCCCTCGCTTGCCCTGGATGAATTGCGCGACGAAGCGGTGCTGCCGCACCCGGTTCACCTGCGTGACATGATCCTGCGGACGAAACTCGACGCCACAGCTGCTCTCGGCCTAAACCGCGAGTTTCAGGATTACTTGACGCGGTTCGGCGAGCTGCAGAGAATCGCGCGGGAAATCCTCGAGCGTCTTTCCGTGGGCGCGCGCAAAGCTTCCTGACACGGCCCGGAGAATACTGGATGGCGCGCAACACGATCCTACTCGATGCGGACGACACACTCTGGGAAAACAACATCTTCTTCGAGAAGACCATCGAGCTCTTCATCACCCAGCTCGAGCATCTTGGGTACACGCGCGAATACATCCGCCATATTCTCAACGAGACCGAGCGGCGCAACGTTCGCCAGCACGGTTACGGCGTCCGCAGTTTCCGGCGCTCCCTCGAAGACACGTATCTGAAGCTCGCGGGAAATTCGTCCCGGAAGGAACTGGTGAAGGAAATCGAACGCCTGGCGGCGGAATTGGAAGCCACGCCTCCGCATATTCTCGACGGCGTGCCCGAAACGCTCGCCTACCTTGCGAAGCATCACCGGCTCATCCTGTTGACCAAGGGCGAAGCGGCCGAGCAGTCCGCGAAAGTGGAACGCTCCGGCTTACAGGCGTATTTCGATCACATAGAGATCGTGCTTGAAAAAGAGCTGAGCACGTACGAGCGGCTGATCGGGCAGTTCAAAATTGTGAAGACGCACGGATGGATGGTGGGGAATAGCCCGCGGAGCGACATCAATCCAGCGTTGCGCGCCGGCTTGAACGCCGTATTCATTCCGCACACAAATACCTGGGCGCTCGAGCATTGCGAGATCGAAAGCGGCCTCGGAAAACTCGTCGTTGTAAATTCGTTTCGTGAGCTGAGGTCACATTTTTAGAATTTGAACGGCGCTGAGCCGGGATTTCGTTGCTTTGGACTCCGCCGTATCTCCCTCGCGAATTCGGCCGACCAATACCACCCAACGCTGTGGCTTACTGCGCGCCTGTCGTCAATCCCGAGGTTTGCGGAATTCGAACGGGATGTGGACTACAGCTTCCAGATCGATTGGGACGCCGTCGCGAGTTCCAGGGCGGAATCGCCAGTGTGCCAGCGCTTGCATCGCGTTGCGGTCCAATCGCGGGTCCACGCTGCGGACCAATTGAATGCTGTCTACCGTGCCATCCTTGCGCACGATCGCGTAAAGCACCACTTCACCGTCGATATGCTGCTTGATTACCGATTCCGGATATTCGGGATCGACAGTATGGATTGGCGCAGGTCCTGAGATGACGCGCGCTGCGCGCGACGGATCGCTGTCATCGAGTTGTGCGAAGTGCAGGGTCCAGCTTCCAGTCACGCTCGTCAAATTCGGCAAGTTCACGTGAAGGGTGTAAATCTGTTTCCCTTCGAGCAGAGCTTCCGGCGGCAAATCAGGATTGATGTGCGACAAGTCTATCGGCCCTTTATGCCGCGGCGACATAGGCTCTGGTCGCGCCGGTATCGTTGTCATCGGCTTCAGGATGAGCGGCCGGCTGGCGCTGCGCGCTGACGATCCGATTCCGCCGCTTTTGGCGGGAAGGCTTCCACCGCTCACGCTGACCGCAGCGGCAAGTGGAATTGCCTTTCCACCACCGCTGTTATCAGCATCCGCGACGCTTGCCGCATTCGCACCTGGTGCGGCGTGCGGATCGCCGGGAGAAATTGCGAGGCGCGCGGCAAGATTTCCTTTCGGCACTCTGACTTCAGGCGCCGGGGGCGCAGGACTTGCAGAAAGCGCGATCACACGTCGCAAACTTGCATCCGATTCCGGATTGACGCCAACCTCAGGCGCAGGTGCAGCCAGAGAATTTGCGTTTCTTCGTTGCGGTGCCGCCCTTGATGCGGATATGGGAGCGACAGGCATGCGCGGCGAATTTGTTTCGGGCATCGCCGCAATATCGAGGGGCCAGGAATCGTTCTTTGCATCCTCAATTTGTGGTGCGTCCAGATCGCGCACAACGTGACGCTCGATTCGAGGCGCCGAGGCGGACTGCGCAAATTTAAGCTGCGGTCTTGGCGGTTGCACCAGCGGCGTCCACTCGACGAGGTTCGGCAGTTGGGGCGCGATTTTCGGCGGCAACGGCGGAGCGTCCGGTTGAACCAACGTTTGCCGCGGATGAGTGACGCGCACAGGTTCCGACAGAATAGTCTGGCGCGGATGGAACACGGTCGCTCCGGCCGCGGGTGCGGCAAGGCGTGGACGCGGCGGCGAATCTGCCTTTGAGGCGGCCGTTAGCAACGAGATTTTTGGCAGATCCTGTGCCCCGGCGTACCAGGTTAATTGCACGCGTGCCGGCGCGAGATCGTGCGCGGGGGTTGGCAAAAGTCCCCAGATCGGAAGCACCAGCAACCCAATCGCAACAACGTGAGCCGCGCATGACGCGAGCATCGCCCGAATGGAAATCTGTTTCCGCACCGGCTCGGTAGAAATATCCGAGCAGACAGTCCCTTTGACGCCCTCCGTCACTCGTTGCCCGAAAAAACATTCGCGAATGCTGGACCGAAACTCCTGCCATGCCGAGGGCCACTCGACACTCAAGCCGGGAGGGCGCACCTCAGCGCGAGGTTTTTCGACGAGCTTCGAGGGTGCGACGGCGCTCATGCGAGTTGCGGCATTATACCTTGCGGTGAGATGCCAGTAGCTACGCGGCGGCTGCCAGCCGGTAGAAACTCAGTGAAGCATCACCCTGCTCGAGCAATCGGCTGCGTTCGAGCCGGTCGAGGCGGTCCGGCAAATCGGTGCGTGCATCATGTTCGGCGATTACGATTCCGTGGGGTGCCACAATACGCGAGCCATCCAGGTATTCGAGCGCGTGAAGAAGGTCGCCCGTCTTGCTGTAGGGAGGATCGAGGAACAGGAAGTCCGCGAGAATGTGCCGCATCGTCAGTTTTTTGAGGGCTTCCATTGCGTCTGATTCAATCACGCTGGCCCCGCCGGCAATTTCAAGCGATGCAAGATTTTGCCGGATCAGCCGTGCCGAAGGTGCGTGCGATTCAATAAAAATCGCTTCGCGAGCGCCTCGGCTGAGCGCCTCGATCCCCACAGCGCCAGTCCCTGCAAAGATGTCCACGAAAAGCGATTCTTCGACTGCCGGGCCGAGGACATTGAAGAGCGTTTCGCGCAACCGGTCGCTGGTTGGACGCATTCGTAGCAAGCCCGGACCATTGAGGCGACGGCTTCGATATTTTCCTGCAATCACACGCATGCGATTTACCCCACCATCGCAAGTTGATAGCGCATCCGCCAAGCCGGGCTCAGCGATTCAAGCCGCGCGACAACTTCATTCGCTTTAGCCGGATCTTCGGCAAGTGCAAACGCCTCGCGGCGGGCCAGCTCGAGAATCTCGCGGTCCCTTAGCGGCTGCGCGACTGAAAAGGCGGCGTCTCCATGCTGTCGCGTGCCGAAAAACTCTCCCGGTCCCCGCTGCTTTAAGTCGTACTCCGCAATTTCGAATCCATTCGACGTCGCGACCATCGCTTCAATGCGCCCCCGCGCCTCGCCAGCGATGGATTTCGGCGCGATCAGGATACAGTGCGATTTTTCCGTGCCGCGCCCGATGCGTCCGCGAAGCTGGTGAAGCTGCGCGAGCCCGAAGCGGTCCGCGTGTTCGATCACCATCACCGTGGCATTCGGCACGTCCACACCGACTTCAATCACCGTTGTCGCAACCAGAATTTGAATCTCGTTGTCCCGGAAGCGCTCCATCACGGAATCCTTTTCTTCGTTCTTCAACCGTCCGTGAAGCAATCCGACCCGCAAATTTAGGAAGACCTTCGTCGCGAGCCGTTCGTATTCAAGCGTCGCCGCCTTCAATTCCTGCTTCGATTCTTCGATCACCGGGTATAGAACGTAACCTTGTCGGCCGCGCACCACTTCTCGCCGAAGAAATTCCCAGACCGCCGGTAGTTTGTCCTCGCTAGTCCATCGGGTATCGATCGGCGTGCGGCCCGGCGGCATCTCGTCGATCACCGAAAGATCGAGATCGCCATACAGCGTGAGAGCAAGCGTGCGCGGAATGGGGGTGGCCGTCATCACAAGTACGTGTGGCGAAGCCCCTTTTTCCATTAGGCGCTTTCGCTGCAGGACGCCGAAGCGATGCTGCTCGTCCACAATCGCCAGGCCCAGGCGCTTGAATGCGACCGGATCCTCGATCAACGCGTGTGTGCCCACCACGAACTGCGCCGCGCCGCTTGCGATGCGTTCGAGCGCCTGCGCCCGTTCGGCGCGCTTCCGTCCGCTGACAATCAGTTCGACGGCGTAGCCAGCGGGCTTGAATACGCGCTGCGCGGAAAGATAATGCTGCGCAGCCAGGATCTCAGTCGGCGCCATCAGCGCGACTTGGCAGTCGTTTTCGATCGCGATCGTCGCAGCTTCAAACGCCACGATTGTTTTTCCACTTCCCACATCTCCTTCGAGCAACCGGTGCATGGGATAGGGCCGTTCGAGGTCGGCCGCGATTTCGGCGAGCACTCGTTTTTGGGCCGCCGTCGGTTTGAACGGCAGAATTCGTTTTAGCGCATCGCGCACTTTTCCTTCGCGAACGCGCAGCGGGATTCCGCGTGTGCGATGGTCGCGGAGACGACGCAGTGCAAGTGCAAGCTGGTAATAGAAAAATTCTTCGAAAATCAGCCGCATTTGTGCGGAACTGCGGAAGGCGTTCAGCAATTCGATGCTTTCGTCTTTCGGCGGGAAGTGCGCGTAAAGCAGAGCCTCGCGCCGCGTGGGAAAGTGATAACGGTCGAGAAGTTCGCTGGGAAGAGGATCCGGAACGTTGCCCTCGAAATTGACCAGAACGCCGTAAATGATCCGGCGTAGCATCCGCGAGCTGATTCCGCCCATCGCTTCGTAAATGGGAACGATGCGCCCGACTTCAGTGGAATCAGCGGCAGTCCCATCGCTCCCGCCCAGCATCTCGATCTGCGGATTCACCATTTCCAGCCTCGCGGGCCGGTACGGATCGCGGTCCGCTTTACCGTGGAGCACCAACCGCTGTCCTTCTTTCAGGCGTCCCTGCAGATACCCTCCGTGAAAAAATCGCGCATGAAGCATTCCTGACCCGTCGCGCACGGCGACGTGAAACACGGCGTTCCGGCCGCGCGCGAACCGCACCGTGCTCCCGCCACCGCTGGTCACTTCCGCGAGAATCGTGTGCGTCTGCCCTGGCACAATCTCGGCAATCCGTGTGAACCGGATGCGGTCTTCGTAGCGGAATGGAAGATAGCCGAGCAAATCGCCCACGGTCGCAATGCCGCGTTCTTCGAGCGCCGCAGCGCGGTGCGGTCCTACTCCGCGCAGATACTTCACCGGATTGGTCAGAGAGATCGTCACGTAATGCGAGCCGGCGCTTGGAACCGGACAAGCGCTTTCTACCGATCGCCACACTTTTATACCATCGCTTCCGTTCGCGGTAGTTCATTTGTGTCGAAGCCTTCGATATACTTCACGCCGAAATGGCTATCGTTATCTCGATGCTTCGTGGCGTCAACGTTGGGGGCCACAACAGGATCAAGATGGACGCACTTCGCGCGCTCTATGAATCCATGAGATTGCGAGACCCACAGACGTATGTGCAAAGCGGCAACGTCGTTTTCAGGACTGAAGAGCGCGACCTCGTTCTGCTGGCCAAGCGAATCCAGAACGGAATCGAGCGGAGCTTCGGCTTTCGTCCAGAGGTAATTCTCCGCGCTGCTTCGGAACTGAGAGACGTGATTGCAAGAAACCCGTTCGCGAACCGTCGCGGTATCGATCCGAGCAAACTCCTGGTCAGCTTTCTCGCCCGCGATCCCGGCCCCGAAGCCCGGGACAAAGTTCTCAAGATCAAAAGCGATCCAGACGAATTGCGTATCGACGGTCGTGAACTCTACGTCTACTTTCCCAACGGCATGGCGCGCCCCAAGTTATCGTGGCCGGCCGTTGAGCGAGCGCTGAAGACACCCGGAACGGGCAGAAACTGGAACAGCGTCACCAAGTTGCTCGAGATGGCCGAGGGACTCGAAGCGCTGGAAAGTGGACGTAAGGCGTGCTAATCGGGAAACCATTCCACCCTGTGGCTATCTCCGCACTCTTCTCCTTGACAGTCTAGGAGGACGGGATTAGATTCCTAGTCTATCTAGGAGAGGCACCGGAATGGGCAAACAGCTGAACCTACTGCAAGGCACGCTCGACATGCTCATACTGAAGGCCGTGTCGCTCGGCCCATTGCATGGGTATGGCGTCTTGCTTCGCATTCAGCAGATTTCAAACGATCATCTCGAAATCCAGCAGGGTTCTCTGTACCCCGCGCTCTATCGATTGGAACACCAGGGTTGGATCGCCAGCGAATGGGGCGAGTCGGAGAATAAACGTAAGGCCAAGTATTATCGCCTCACCGCGACGGGAAAGCGCCGGCTGCAGACGGAAGCGGAAAATTGGAACCGCATGGCGGACGTCATCGCCGGCATCCTGCGGACGCTACCGGAGGAAGCATGAGTCTGCGGACCCGCCTTCGTTCCTGGACGCAGGCGATTTTTCGGCGCTCTCGCATGGACAACGATATGGACGCGGAGCTTCGCTTCCATATCGAAGCTCAGGCGGACGATTTGGTTCGCGCCGGCGCTTCCCGTGACGAGGCAATGCGCCGCGCGCGCCTGGCGTTTGGCGGACTCGATCGGGCCAAAGAGGAATGCCGGGAGGCGCGCGGTGCGGGCTTCTTCGACGCGTTGGTACAGGACCTTCGCTACGGCCTGCGCACGCTGCGCAAATCCCCCGGGTTCACGGCGGTCGTCGTGCTCACTCTCGCTCTCGGCATCGGCGCCAGCACCGCGATTTTCAGCATCGTGGATGCGGTGCTTTTGCGATCGCTTCCGTATCCTGATCCCAATCAACTCGTCCTGATCTTCGATGTCCCGCTGCAACAGCCAGACGCCCTGTCAAGTATTTCCTACAGGGACTTCGCCGAGTGCCGCGAGCAGAACCGGGCGTTTAGCGAGATGGCGGGAAATGCGTTTCACGATCTCACATTGACTGGGGCAGGCGAGCCATCCATTGTGAACACCGCGGCCGTGACGCCGGAGATATTTTCTCTGCTGAACGCAAAGCCACTGGCGGGCCGCACATTGGTGTCCGGGGATGGCAAGCAAGGCGCGGCGCCCGTGGTTGTTCTGAGCGAAAATCTCTGGCGCAGCCGCTTCGGTTCCAATCCCGCTCTTATTGGCCAATCTATCGTTCTGGACATGCGTCCATTCACGGTTGTCGGAATCCTGCCGGCGAGCTTTCGCTATCCTGACGGCGCTCCCCATCAGGACGTGTGGATTCCTGTGGAGCAGGATCCACTGTTCGGACCTTTAACGTCGCAGCCCGGCGTGCGTTTGTTGGGTGTGATCGGCCGGCTCAAGCCAGGCGTTTCTGTGGCGCAATCTCAGGCCGAGATGGACACCTTAGGTGCAAGGCTCGCCAAGGAATTTCCCGCGCAAGATTCAGGATTGACGATCCGGATTGAGCCCTATCGGCAGGCGGTGGTCGGCAACGTGAAATCCGCGCTGCTTATTTTGCTGGGTGCGGTTGGCCTGGTCCTATTGATCGCTTGCGCCAATATTGCGAACCTGCTTCTGTCGCGGGCTACTTCGCGCGGGAGAGAAATTGCGGTGCGAATCACCCTTGGGGCGGGGCGCGCGCGCGTGGTTCGACAATTGCTGACGGAAAGCGCTCTGCTGGCCTTGCTCGGCGGAGTTGCCGGTGTGCTTCTTGCGGCTTGGGTCATTTGGAGCCTCGGACCCTTCTTGCCGCCCGATGTGACTCAGATCAATTCGATTCATGTCGGAGGCTCCGTCCTCACATTCGCGCTGTTGTTGTCTCTTGTTGCTGCGTTAGCATTCGGACTAGCGCCCGCGCTCTTTGCCATCTCCAGCAATTTGCAGGCGCACATGAAAGACGGCGTTGCGCGCACTGGCCAGCGTGGCGGCCAGCGTGTGCGGAGTTTTTTGGCGATCGCGGAAATTTCGCTGGCTATGGTGCTTTTGGTTGCGGGTGGCCTCCTTATGCGCAGCTTTGCGCTGATCACGTCGGTCAATCCGGGCTTCGATCCGAAAAACGTCATAGAAGCCGAGGTTTCGCTTCCCCAATTTCAATATTCGACGCCTCAGCAATGGACGGCTTTTTCCAACGAGTTGCTGGCGCGCCTTCATGCGCAGCCTGGTTTGCGAGATTCCGCTCTGGCGGCTCCGCTACCGATGGACCGCCAAGGCGAAGCCAACTTCGCGTTCAGCATTGTAGGAAATCCTCCGCTCCCGCCCGGCAAATCCACCGCCGCCGATTACGCCACGGTGAGTCCCGATTATTTTCGTGTGATGCGAATCTCGCTTCTGCGGGGCCGTTTTTTCTCCGAACAAGACTCGCCGTCCAATCCGAACGTAGCGATCATTAGCGAAACGCTGGCGCGGCGTTATTTCCCGGACCAGGACCCGATCGGAAGGCAAATGAAATTTGGATTTCCGCCAAACAGCAATGTGTCGCGCGAAATCGTCGGCGTCGTGGGCGCCGTGCGAGATGTGGCGCTGAGCCAGAATCCCGGCCCGATGATGTATGTGCCCTTCGCTCAGGCGCCTCTTTATGGAGGGGAGGTCGTTGTAAGAACTTCGTTGAGCGCATCGAGCGTGGCCGCCGGCATTCGCCAGGCGGTCCACTCCATTGACAAGGAACTGCCGGTCACGGATATCGAATCTTTGCCCGACGCGCTCGGCGAATCGGTCTCGCAGGAGCGATTTCACACTCTCCTGCTTGGTTCGTTCAGCGGAATTGCCCTGCTGCTCGCCGCCGTCGGAATTTTCGGCGTCATCTCGTATTCGGCATCGCAGCGCACACACGAAATCGCCATCCGCATGGCCCTCGGCGCGCAGCGGCGCGACGTATTGAGGTTGATTCTAGGTTACGGAACGAAGCTGGCCATGCTTGGTTTGGGTGTCGGAGTCGTCGCCGCGTTTCTGCTCACGCGCCTAATGACGAGCCTGCTCTATGGCGTTTCCGCCACGGATCCTGCCACCTTCGTTGCCGTGCTAATTGTTCTGCTCGGCGTTGCGTTGCTCGCCTGTTACGTTCCCGCGCG
>JANWJR010000049.1 GCA_025451835.1 Candidatus Acidiferrales bacterium
CAAAATCGGAGTCCGCTGAAGAAGCTCTTTGGTGGCGCGACCTCTTTCAGGCCATCGCGGCGGCGAAGGGCTGGCCGAAGGATTCGATCAAGTGCATGGCGCTGGTGGAATCGCACCCGCTGGCCTATCAGATGGAGGAGTTCGCCTACAATCTTCGCGAACATATTCTGGGATTGAACCTTGGCCGCTGGGATTACATGGCGAGCCTGATTCACTTTAACTTGCACGATCCGAATTGGGTTCTGCCGGACCGAAATACGATTCCGCACGACGTTGCCTTCTTCCAGAATCTGCGCAATCGCATGCCCGAGATTTGCCACAAGCACGGAATACTTGCGATCGGAGGGATGACCGCGCTCTATCCGAGCCGCGAAGATCACGACTTGAACGCGCGCGCGCTATCCGTGCTCGCGCAAGACAAGAAGAACGAAGCGATGTGCCTGATGGACGGCGCGTGGACCGGCCATCCGGATCAGAACGAAATCGCCGTCAAGCAGTTCCCTTTCCCGAACCAGTTGGCTTCGCGTCCCGGGAATGCCGAAGCGCGTCCCGATCTGCGCCCAAAGCCGGAAGGCGTCGGCAAGCGTACCCTGGCAGGAACGCGCGCGGCGGTGCGCACCGTGATCCGCTACCGTTGCGGCGTGCTGGCCGGCCGTGGCGCGAGCCTTCTGGACGGTTACATGGAAGATCTCGCGACGGACCGCATCTACCGGCTGATGATCGCCCAGCGGATGCTCCATGACAACGAAATCAGCGTCCTGGATGACGACGGCAATCCCATTCCGCATAATCCAGAACTCATCACGCGTCTCTTCGATGAAGAATTGAAACGAATTATCCGCGATTTGCCGGGACAGGCCAGTCCCGAGGCGGTTGAGCAATTCACGCAGGCGCGCGTCCTGAGCGAACGCATGATCGTCACAGGTGAATTTAGCCCTGTGTAAAAATCCGTTGCCGCTTGTAATGCACGGGCGATTGCGGCCGAAAAGTTCGGTGGAGGAAGAGCAGTAAAGCCGGGAAGGCCGGCGGGCGGTCGAACAGCACAGCCGCTGGGGAAAAAGCGGCTGTGTTCTGAGGGTCTCATTCGACGGCACCGATCCTCGCATGGGGAGGGTGACGTGGCGCTGTTCGTTCTAATTGTTGTGGGCGTGGTGGTCGCGCAAACGTGGATCGATTTTCGCGACACCAGTAAAAATCGAGGGCTTCCAGACTGGGCGAAGGGCACGGCTCTCGCGGGCGTGGTCGCCGTCTCGCTGACAGCGGTATCCTCGTTTGCGTCGTACTGGCTTCAAAGCGCGGGCGATTCAGGTTCGCAAACCTTCATGCCCCGCCAGTTCTGGCCGGAAGCCGTTTTCCTCGTGTGCGTGATGGGAATCATCGTGATCACCATGCGGAAGAAGCGCCTGCGCCTGATGCTGCTCCTGACCGCGCTGGCCACCGTCGGCTTCGTCTGCTCCATGTGGTTCGCCTAACAGCCTGAAGCATCTATGCGACAACCCCGGCAAACGCTACGTTATAACTAACCTTCGGATGCGCGTGGAACATCGGATCACTCCTTTGCAAGCCGAACATCATCGCGTTTGCCGGAATCAAACCTCAGTTTCTGCATGATCCCTGCTCCATCCCTGCAAGGCTTTCCTCCGCCCCAGGTGCTGTTCGGCGGCTCCTACCCACATTTCGAATTGTTCTTTCGCAGCCGGCAGGCGCTATCCGCCGGTAACTAGCCGCTGTTCGTCGAAAAGCGCGCGACGCGCAGGGCGGCGGCGCTTATTCTCTCGCCATGAACGGCACCAACATCGCGGGGGGAGAAGAAACCATGATGGCCACGAACGAGCGCAATTCAATTTCAGTCCCGGCACCCGGAGGCGTTGCGATTTTCGCCTGTGCGGCTCTTCTGATCGTCCTCGGAATCGTGCTGCAATTCGCAGAGCTTGGCTACGGCCACCTGCGGCCTGATAATCTATGGCTCGTTTCCGTGATTGGAACCGGCATTTGGAATATGCTGGCCGCTCATTCAGGCGTGCCGGGATTTCTCGAATTGTTGCAATATTGGCCGCTGCTTCTGGTAACGCTCGGGCTGGGAATTTTTCTGGTGAAGCGATAGGACGCGGATCGTTCCACGGCCCCGCAAGGAGAAATCATGGCAAATACTTCGCGTCAATCGACCAGAGGCCTTTTCATCGCCTTGTTTATCATCGGGCTTGGCGTGGTGCTCCTGCTGGACCAGCAGGGAGTCATTTCGGCCAACTGGGATCTGGTGTGGCCGGCTGCTTTGATTTTTTTTGGCCTCGAGAATATTTTCTGCCGAGGCTGCCGAACGGCCTGGGGTTGGGTCCTGCTGGTGGCTGGAGTGGCCCTGCTGGTGAGTGACCTGGGGTTTCTGCGTCTCCACATTGGAATCAATGATGTTTGGGCGGTGCTTTTGATCGCACTGGGGGTACTGATGCTTTTCAGGCGCAGCATTGGAAACAACTGGATTAGAGTAGGCTGGATTCCGACGGGGTTGAGTGATCGGCTCCCCCGTCCATTCTCGAACTCGGCGAGTCTCGCTCCTCCCGATGCGCAGTTCGACCACGTCGCTCTATTTAGCGGCATCAAACGCCGCATCGCGGTTCCCAATTTTCGCGGCGGCAGGCTGCTGGCAATTTTCGGCGGCTTCAATCTTGATTTGACAAAATCGGATATCGAAACCGAGGCAGTGATTCAAGTCGACGCCGTTTTCGGCGGCGGCGAAATCCGCGTGCCGGACACGTGGTTCGTTGATGTGCAAGCGAGCGCCGTGCTGGGCGCCTACACGGATGAAACCCATCAAATTTCGTCCGCCGGAACAGCAAAACGCCTAATCATACGGGGTTCGGCAGTTTTTGGAGGAGTGGTGATCAAGAACTAACTCCGCTCATGCATCCGATCTTCTCTCATTCGCGGCGGCTTCTGTTTTACGTCCTGATTTGGATCCCCATCGCGGGGCTCGTGAGCTACCTGCTGGTCGTCCCCGGCGCGATTTCCTGGCGCGAATCGCTGCTGCTTTCTGGCGTGCTTTGCATTCTCACGGCAGATGCGTGCCTGGCCGTGTGGTACATCTGCCGCGTGATGCCGCTGGAAAAGACAGAATTCGGGCGGTTGGTTCTCACGCATTTGGCTGGCGCCGTCGTTGTCAGCGGGATCATCGTCTATGTCGAGATACTGCTGGCGCGTCTGATGGCGCGAACCACGCGCTGGTTTCCGGGGCTGGCCACGCGCCTGAGTCCGGAAGTTCCGCTCATGGTGGGCGTGGCGATCGCGACGTATTTGCTCGCGGCCGCGTTTTATTATGTGATATTCGCGCTCGAGGCATCGAAGCAAGCGGAAGCGCGCGTGCTGCAAGCAAGCGTGCTGGCTCGCGATGCGGAATTGAAGGCGCTCAAAGCGCAGGTGAATCCTCATTTTCTTTTCAACAGCCTGAACTCCATCAGCGCGCTTACCAGCTCCGATCCGCTGCGCGCCCGCGAAATGTGCATTTTGCTGGGCGATTTTCTGCGGCGAACGCTGGGCCTGGGCGAAAAATTGACGATCCCGCTCGAAGAAGAGCTGTCGCTCGTGCGTTCATTCCTGGCGGTCGAAAAAGTTCGCTTCGGCGCGCGGATCCAGATGCAGGAACATATCGAGAAGGACACGATGGGCGTTTTCGTTCCGCCGCTGCTGCTGCAACCGCTGGTGGAAAATGCCGTGGTGCATGGAATCGCGAATCTGGTGGAAGGCGGGTCGATTCGACTCGATGCGAAATTCCAGAACGGCCTGCTCGCGATCGACGTGGAGAATAGTTTCGATCCCGAGGCTCCTCCGCGGCGCAGAAGCGGCGTAGGGCTTGCAAACGTTCGCCAGCGCTTGCTGGCGCGCTATGGAAATCGCGCCACCTTCGATGCGAGAACAGAAGGCGGTCGCTTTTGCGTAGCCATCCGCCTCCCGGCAGAAACAGAGGTTCGCGCATCGTGAATTGGGAAGCCGGGAACAAAATACGCGCCGTCGTCGTGGATGATGAAGAACTCGCGCGCCAGGTGCTGCGCGAATTTATCTCCGCGCATGCGGAAATCGAAATCGTCGCCGAGTGCGCCAACGGTTTCGAAGCCGTGAAAGCCGCCTCCGACCGGAAACCCGATCTACTTTTTCTCGACATTCAAATGCCGAAGCTTGATGGATTCGAGGTCCTGGAGCTGATCGGCGGGGGCATGGCGGTTATTTTCGTCACCGCGTACGACAACTACGCGATTCGCGCGTTTGAAGTGCACGCGGTGGACTATCTGCTGAAGCCTTTTGGTGCGGAAAGATTCGAAGCTGCTCTGGCGCGCGCGAAAGAACGCCTCGGGGGCAAAATTCCAGCTTCTCCAACGCCGCCCTCCGAGCTTGCCACCGCTGCTCGGCCTCCGGCGCAATATCTGGACCGCGTCGTGGTGCGCGACGGCGCCAGCGTCACCATCATTCCGGTTGCAAAAATCGATTACGCCGAAGCGCAGGACGATTACGTCGCGA
The DNA here is from genome assembly GCA_025451835.1 of Candidatus Acidiferrales bacterium. Lineage (GTDB taxonomy): Bacteria > Acidobacteriota > Terriglobia > Acidiferrales > UBA7541 > Palsa-295. The sequence continues at coordinate 4,507 of JANWJR010000049.1, forward strand.
TTGCCGCCGATGGCAAGAAGCACCTGAAGCAGCAAACCATTTCGAGCCTCGAAGCGGCGCTCGATCCGTCGCGTTTTCTCCGCATTCACCGGTCGTACATCGTGAATCTGGAACGCGTCGGGAAAATCGAGCCGTATGCGAAAGACAGCCACATCGCGGTGCTTCGCAACGGCACGCAGCTTCCCGTCAGCCGCGCGGGTTACGCGCGGCTTCGCGCGTTCCTGGATCGCTGATTCGCCTGCGTCGACCGGCTAGCAGCGAGCCGAAATACCAACAGGCGTATTCGCATCGGCCGCGTTGCCGTCTGCCTTCCTTCGCACTATGATGTTCTCGCCATTCAGACACCTCACTCGCATGCGCATTTTGATTGCCGAAGATAACGAAGCCAGCCGCGAACTGTTGACCGAACTGCTCGTGCTTCTCGGCCATGGAGTTGTGGCCGCGGCGGATGGCCGCGAAGCTCTTGCAGCGCTGAAAAAAAATACCTTCGGCGTGGTGCTGATGGATCAGCAAATGCCACGCATGGACGGGCTCGCGACCGCGCGTGAAATTCGCAGGCGGGAATGCGGATCCGGAAAGCGCGTGGCCATTATCGGAATTTCGGGAAACGCGACCGCCGAGGACGAGCAGAGCTGCCGCGATGCAGGCATGGATGCGTTTCTCGCGAAGCCGTTCGACCGAAATACCCTGTACGCCGCCATCGAATCACTCCAGGCCGGAGGAACGGTTGCCCGGCCGGATACTTCCGCCGCCAGCGATTCGGCCGATACCGCCGGGCAGCTTCGCCGAGTCACCGGCGAAAACAGCAAGCTTCAACAGTCCCTGATCCGAACGTTCAGGGCCGACGTTCCCAAGAAAATCGCGCGTATCAAACAGGCCATCGCGCAACTGGATTCGGAAAAGCTTGCCAGCACAGCTCACTCGTTGAAAGGCGCGCTTGGAATTTTCAACGCGAAGGACGCCATCTCGATCGTGAAAAGCCTGGAAGCCATGGGCCGCGCTCGGGATCTTGGCCGCGCGCCCGAAGAATTCCGCTCGTTGCAAGCGGCTTTGAAGGCGCTCGACCGCGAATTGCAATCGCTCCAGGAAAAGCCTCGCCCGAACCGGATCAAATCTCGCCAAGAGAAATGAGCGCGCCCTCCGGCGCAGCAGCAAGCAACGCTGCTGACTAACGAGGCACGCGGCTGCACGTAGATTTGCCGTCCAGCTTGCAGCGGAACATACTGAAATGTATGAGCGCCTCGGTGGTGCTTCGTTCCGCAATTTCAAGGTTGGCGGCGATCGCTGCGCTTGCGGTCTTCTTCCTCTGGCTCGCTCCGGGGATTGCCCGCTCCGACGAACTCAAATTGAAAGACGGAACGAAGATTAGCGGCACGATTGTGGGGTTCGAAGACAACTCGTTTAGAGTGAAAACGAGCTACGGCTTTGCCGTGGTACAGAAGGACCAGGTAGTTTCAATCATCGTCACTGACCCGGCGCCGAGCAGGCCGTGGGCTGCGGAAACGGGAAAAATCCCAGCACATGCGCGAACGGCGCATGCGGAATCCGCGACTAAATCCGCCACCGCGCCAGCCGCGCCGACTGCAGGCGGCAAACCGGCGAGGCCTGAACCCGCTGCCAGCGATCCCGCACCCCGAACGTCGAATTCAGCCGCACCTTTGCGGGCGCCACCGCCCGCCGAATCAAAAGCAGCGGTAGCAAGCCCGAAAAGCAATCCGCCGGCGGCCGTGGCTCCGGTTTCCGCCGTCGCCGCTGTGCCGCCCGCGGCGAACTCTTCCGTACCCGAACCGATGCGTGAAGAAGTCAGCGGCAATACTTACACCAACTTGACGTACGGATTTCGCATGTACAAGCCGCCTGACTGGCAAGTGATCGAAGGCGCGCGCGCAACGCTGCCGGGAACCATCACGGCGATGGGCACGGAAGATCAAACGACGTACTTGCTCATCGGGCAAAATATCGCCGGGAAATCTCTGGCGAGCGATATCGACGCAACCGAACGGCGCTTACGCGAAATCATGGACAACTATCGCCCCCTCGGCGACAGCCGCATCGCGATCGCAGGCGCTCCGGCAATCGAGCGGCGCTTCCGCGGCAGCGTTGACAATCACGATTGGTCCGGCGTGGTGGTGTTCGTGCCGCGCTCGACACACCTCTACACGATTTTCGGCATGACGATAGCCGATACCGACCTGGTGCAAATTCAGGAAAACGTGATCGCTCGCACGATTTCGAGCCTGCAGTTCACAAAATAGCGCTGAATTTCCGAGAACTTGCAACCCGAACGTTAATCTGCGTAACTAATTCTCTGTGCTGAAAAAGCCGGCGGTATCAATCGCGTTACTTCTGTCAGGATCCATTGCCTGGTCGCTACATTCGAGCGCGGCGCGAGCACCCTCTGGCACGTTGAACGCACAATCGCGGCCGGCCAACTCTCCGACGCCCACGTTTTATCGCGACGTGCTTCCGATCCTGCAGCAGCACTGCCAGAGCTGCCACCGGCCGGGCGAAATCGGTCCCATGCCGCTGCTGACATACGCGCAAGCGCGCCTGAATGCGGCACAAATCGCCGATTCCGTGAACGACCGAAAAATGCCGCCATGGTTTGCCGATCCGCGTGTCGGCCACTTTTCGGACGATCCTTCGCTTACCCGGCAGGAAATTTCGACGATTGACACGTGGGCCAAATCGAACGCACCCGCGGGCAGCTTGGGAGACGCTCCCGCGCCGCGCCACTGGACGGACGGTTGGAACATTCCACAACCCAATGCCGTTTTCGAAATGCCGAAGGCGGTTGCGCTGCCTGCGCGCGGCGACGTGGACTACACCTACGAGATCGTGCCCACTCATTTTACGGAAGGAAAATGGGTGCAGATGTCGGAGGTTCGTCCGTCGAGCCGCGCGAACGTGCATCACGCGGTGGTTTACGTCCGGCCGCCCGATTCGAAATGGCTGCGGCACGCGCCGGTTGGCGTTCCCTTCACCGCCGAAGACATGACGGACGAGCAGGATCGCCGCGATACACATTGGACCGACAGCGAAATCCTTCTGGTCTATGCCCCCGGAAGTTCGCCGGATCGCTGGCCCGCAGGCATGGCGAAATTCGTGGCCGC
>JANWJR010000050.1 GCA_025451835.1 Candidatus Acidiferrales bacterium
AACGCGGCCGTTTCATTCAAGGTGACACATTCGTACATTCAATCTCGCACTCATCGGATTCGGCAACGTCGGAAACGAATTCGTCCGCTTGCTGGTCGCGAAGGAATCGGAACTTCGCGGCAAGTATGATATCGAATGGAAAATCACGGGTGTTGCTTCCCGCAGAATCGGCTGGGTGGCCGATCCCAACGGCCTCGATCCCCAATCGATCCTGAACCATCAATGGCCGGAGGCTCCCGCCTGGAAAAAATGTCAGAACGTGCGACAGTGGCTCGCCTACGCCGATCCGAGCGTGTTTTTTGAGATTTCCTCCCTCGAGCGCCGTACCGGCCAGCCGGCCATCGACCACATCAAAGCCGCGCTCGAATCCGGCGCTCATGCCGTCAGCGCCAACAAGGGTCCCGTTGTACACGCCTATCGCGAGCTCCGCGATCTCGCTCGATCGAAGGGTCTAAAATTTCTCTTTGAATCCACCGTGATGGACGGTACTCCGATTTTCTCGATGTTTCCGCATTCGCTTCCTGCGGTCGAGCTGCGCGGCTTCCGCGGACTTCTTAACTCCACGTCCAACGTCGTTCTCACCGAAATGGAAAAAGGCCTCAGCTTCGATGAAGCTGTGAAGAAAGCGCAGGAAATCGGCGTCGCCGAAACCGATCCCTCCGACGATCTCGACGGCTGGGACGCCGCCGTAAAGGTTGCGGCGCTTGCGATCGTGCTCATGGACGAACCGCTCCGTCTCGATCAAGTCGACCGCACGGGAATCCGAGCTCTCACGCCACAGCAGGTCCGCGCCGCCCGTGCCGCCGGCATGCGCTATAAACTCATCTGCCGAGCCGAACGCACCGCCGACGGCGTTCGCGCCAGCGTCCGTCCGGAACAGCTTCCGATGACCGATCCATTCGCGCTCCTCGAAGGAACCACGTCCGCCATCCGCTTCGACCTCGACGTCTTCGGCCTCTCCATCATCGAGCACAAGCCTGGAGTCATCGCCACCGCCTACGGCCTCCTCGCCGATTTCATCCGCGCCGTCAAATAGCGCATCTCGCAGGGTTCGGCGTTCTAGCCGGCTCTCCGGGTCCCGTTATCCGTCTGCATTCGCAGTCGGAATCGTGGTGTGAGAAACTATTGTGCTCTTCAATTTTGGGGGATACCTGATGGGCTCGCTCGCCGTAACGGAAGAATCGGTTGCGCCGCTTGATCTGAACTGGGTTCGGTCGCAATTCCCGTCGCTGAAGCAAACGGTCAACGGCCATCCGGCCGTATTTCTCGACGGCCCTGCTGGCACGCAGGTTCCGCGGCGCGTCATCGATGCGGTCCGCGATTACTTCGCGCAATCGAACGCCAACACCTGCGGAGCATTCGCCACCAGCCGACGCACCGACCAAATGATTGCCGGAACGCGCGCCGCGATGGCTGATTTCTTCAATTGCGCGCCCGAGGAAGTTTCCTTCGGCCCCAACATGACCACCATCACCTTCGCGCTGGCTCGCTCGATCGGCCGCGAGTTGCGGACCGGCGACGAAATCATAGTCACCACGCTCGACCACGATGCCAACGTTGCTCCCTGGCGTGCCCTCGAAGAACGCGGCGTTGTCATCCGCCAGGTGGACATCCGCGAAGACGACTGCACGCTCGACATGGACGATTTCCGTGCGAAGCTGAATTCGCGCACAAAGGTCGTCGCGCTCGGTTACGCGTCAAACGCGGTCGGAACAATCAACCCAGTCGAAGAAATTGTCCGCCTCGCCCGTGCCGCCGGCGCGCTCGCGTTCATTGACGCGGTCCACTATGCGCCGCACGGCCCCATTGACGTTCGCGCGCTCGACTGCGATTTTCTCGTTTGCTCGCCGTATAAATTTTACGGGCCGCACATGGGCTGTCTCTACGGCAAGCGCGAGAATCTTCTGCGTTTCAAGCCATACAAAGTCCGTGCGGCCACCGACGCGCTCCCAGACCGTTTTGAAACCGGCACGCAGACCCACGAGGGCCTCGCCGGCGTCGCCGCAGCCATCGATTACCTTGCCGATCTTGGCCGCCACTGCGCCACGACGGCAAAATCCTCGGGTTCCGACGAAAATGCCAGTGGACAGAAAGGCGTTCCAGCCGCCGAAATCTCCGACCGCCGCGCTGCAATCCTCAGCGCCTATCACGCCATCCGCCCCCACGAAATCGCGCTCGCCGAAAAGCTAATCCGGGGTCTGCTCGAAATCCCTGGCCTGCGCTTCTACGGCATCTCGGACCCCGCGCATTTTTCCGAACGCTGCCCTACTGTCGGCATCCGCCTGGCCAATCATTCGCCGCTCGCAATCGCCACGTTCCTCGGAGACCGCGGCATCTTCACCTGGGACGGGAACTACTACGCTCTCAATCTCACCGAACGCCTCGGCGTGGAAAAAGATGGCGGCCTCCTGCGCATCGGCATCGTTCATTACAATACCTCCGGGGAAGTCGAGCGCACGCTGGCCGCCCTGCGCGTTCTCGCCTCGCGCTGAGGCAAACCAACGTCGGCATCCACAGCTTCTATCCCGATTGATTTTCAGAACCCTGTGTTAACGTAAACGTGCGATGGTATTCTGACCCGCGAAGAACATGATGGCCACGACCAGGAGACCCAAACCCATCGTGCTCACCGTCCTTGACGGCTGGGGCTATCGCGCCGAGACAAAAGGCAACGCCATCGCTCTCGCACGCAAGCCGAATTACGACCGCCTGCTACGGGAATTCCCCAACACGCTGATCCATACTTCCGGTCCATACGTTGGCCTGCCCGAAGGGCAGATGGGCAACAGCGAGGTCGGGCACCTGAATATCGGCGCGGGCCGCATCGTTCAGATGGATATAACCCGCGTCGATCAACTCATCGCCAGCGGCGAGTTTTTTCGCCAGCCGCTTCTTCTCGATGCCATGGAACGGGGGCGCGCTCACCAAGTGCACTTGATCGGCCTGCTCAGCGACGGCGGCGTTCATTCGCATATCCAGCATCTCTTCGCGCTGCTGAAAATGGCCCGCGAAAACAAAGTTGAAAAAGTTTTCATCCACTGCTTCATGGACGGCCGCGACACACCGCCAGAGAGCGGCATCGATTTCGTCCGCCAACTCGAACAAAAGATGCGCGAACTCGGAGTCGGGCAAATCGCCAGCCTGAGCGGCCGCTATTACGCGATGGATCGCGACAATCGCTGGGAACGCGTCGAGAAAGCCTATCGCGCCATGGTTCATGGCGATGCCGAAGCGAAATTCGACGACCCAATCGCAGCGATCCGCGCCAGCTACGAAAAAGGCGTTACCGATGAATTTGTCGTTCCTGCCGTGATCACTTCGAAATCTGCACCCGGCAAGCCCGCTACACCGCGCGGCCTGATTCGCGACAATGACGCCGTTGTTTTCTTCAATTTCCGCGCTGATCGCGCCCGCCAGATGACGCGTGCCCTCGCCGAGCCTGGCTTCAAAGAATTTGCCGATCCCGCGCGGCCCAAGAATCTGGCATTCGTGGCCACGACGCAGTACGAAAAAACGTGGCCGTGGCTGCGTTATCTGCTCGGGCCCGAAAAGCTCGAGCAGATCCTGGCAAATGTCTTCGCCGAGCTCGAATTCAAGAATCTTCGCGTCGCGGAAACGGAGAAATACGCGCACGTCACCTATTTCTTCAATGGCGGCGTCGAAAAGCCGTTTCCCGGCGAGGAGCGCACGCTCGTGCCTTCGCCGAAAGTCCCTACGTACGATTTGAAACCGGAGATGTCCGCCGCAGGCGTTGCCGACACCGTGATTCATGCGATCGAGAAAGGCGAATTCGACGCCATCATCATGAACTTCGCAAACGCCGACATGGTGGGCCATTCCGGAAAGCTCGAAGCCACGATAAAGGCGGTCGAAACCGTAGACGATTGCCTGGGCAGAATTTTTCAATCGCTCCGGCCGCGCGGCGGCGCATGGATAATCACCGCCGACCACGGCAACGCGGAAACGATGATCGACCCGGTTACCGGCGGCCCGCACACCTATCACACCACAAATCCCGTTCCTCTCATCCTGCTCTGCGAAGATGGCAAGACGCAATTACGCTCGGGCGGCTCGCTTCGCGATATCGCGCCTACTCTTCTCGGCGTGCTCGGCGCTGATGAGCCGCGCGAAATGACCGGCGCCGATCTCCGCGTTTCTTCCAAATGACGCGAACGACTCCGGCGGAAACAAAACTTCTGATTTGCGTGTGGCACCCGTTCTCCCTCTGGAATCCGCCTCCCGAAGCGGCGGCGCGCATCCGCGCGCGCTGGCCGGAAATCAGCGTCATACACTTGCCAAAATACGACGGCCTGGAGCGCGAGCTTCCCGATACGGACATTTTCGTCGGCTACTCATTGCGTTCACAACAATTTAGTGGAGCGAAAAAACTGAAATGGATTCATTCGACGGCCGCGGCCGTTGGACAGCTGATGTTTCCGGAATTGCGCACCAGCGGGATTGAAGTGACGAATGCCAGCGGCGTGCATCGCATTCCGATGGCCGAACATATCCTCGGCGTCCTGATCGCGCTCGCACGGCGATTTCCGGATTGCTTTCGGTATCAACAGCAAGCGCGCTGGGCGCAACAGGAGTTATGGAATGGCGTGCCGCCCGAGCTGCGCCCGCGCGAATTGCGAGGCCAAGTCGTCCTCTTCATCGGTTTCGGCGCGATTGGCCGTGAAGTCGCGAAAATCGCACGGCCGCTGGGCATCCGCATCTGGGCTGTGACGCGCTCCGGCCGTGCCGATTCAGAATTGGCGGAGCGCACTTTCCCTGCGACGAACCTGCACGACGCGCTGCCGCACGCCGATTTCGTGGTCCTCGCCGCCCCGGAAACACCGGAGACGCGCGAAATGGTTGGCGCGCGCGAGTTGGCGCTCATGAAGCCTTCGACTTACTTCATCAACGTGGCGCGCGGAGCGCTGGTGGACGAACCCGCGCTGATCGAGGCTCTGCGGCAGCACAAAATTGCCGGTGCTGCTCTCGACGTGGCTTCCGGGGAGCCGCTTCCGCCGGACAATCCTCTCTGGCACCTCGATAATTGTTTCATCACGCCGCACGTGAGCGCCGTCAGCGAACATCTATGGGAACGCCAAACCGATTTGCTGATGGAAAATCTCGAACGCTGGTTCAGCGGCCGCGAACTCCTCAACCGCGTCGATCTCGCCCGCGGCTATTAGCACGCCGCTAGACAACCACTCGATTTGTCATTCCGAGGGCGGAGTTTGCCAGAGGAATCTGCTTTTTCTTGACTCTCTCAGGAAGAAAAATTCTTCGCGGAGCCTGCCCTGAGCGAAGCGAAGGGCCTCAGAATGCCGGTCAAGATAACTTTTTCAACAAGCTGTTAGGGGGTCAGAGCTTCAGCCGTGGGACGTTTTCAGTCACTCAGTATTTTTTCCGCACAAACGCAAAGCCAAGCAGCAGCGCGGCCAGCGCCATCGCTGCCCAGGCGAACACATCGCCTATGCGCCGGTAGATCGTATCGCCGGGTCCGCGCGGCAAATCGCCCACGAGCGTCACCATGCCGGTTCGTGAGGTGGATTTGCGCAGCAGCACGCGGCCATAGGCGTCGCTCAGTGTGAGAAGCCCGTCATTCGCTGCGCGTGCAATCGCGAAACCGTTTTCGACGCCGCGCAGAATCGCAAGGCGCGCATGCCACCAGCGGTCACCGTCGAAGTCCCATGCGGGCACGGCCATCAGCGTTGGATGGCGCGCCGCGTCGCCACGGATCGTGGCCTGAAAATCCATGTCCTTGCAGATGGCAACCCCCATGCGATCGGGCAGCATGAACGATGCGCGCCCGAGCGCGAATGCATCTTCGAGCCCCGGCACCATGTGACGCTTGGCGTAGAGTGCGGGTGCCGCGCCGTCGGGCGAGAAGATCAGCGCGTCGTTCAAGCGCTCGCTTCCTCTGTCGTCGAACCCGATCACAATCGTCGCATGCGTTTCGCGCGCGAGCTGGCTCAAGCGCGCGATTGCTGCATCGCGCCATTCGGGCGTGAGGATCGCGACTTTCTCTGGAAGCACGATCAGCGCCGGCTGTTGAGCGGAAAACTCATGCGCCGCCGCTGCATAGGTATCGACGACGGTTTCCGCCGACTGTGCGTCCGGATGCGCTCCTGCACGTATCACGCCGTCGTCCCCGCCGAGCCCGATACGCACCGTCTGCGTTGGCGCGGCGTCCGCAATACGCGCGAAGCCGAAAGCAGCGTTTGCCGCAAAAACAAGGACCGCAGCGAGCGCGAGCGATGCCTTTCTCCTGGCGAGACTCATCGCGAGCCCGGCAGCTACAAAGCCAAGCAGAAACGTCACGATCCAAAGGCCAAAGACTGATGCGCCCTGAATCAGAAGCGGCGCGCCCACCTGACTGTAGGCCGGCGAGGCCGCCGTTCCGTTGCGGCCCAACGACATGAGAAAGTCCGACGCTGTCCAGAGCGATGCAAAAGTGAAGACGCCGGCAAGCGGCGAAATCCGCCGTGCCACGAAGCGCGCGCCCAGCGCAAAGGCTGCAACGAACAGACCCGATGCGACGATGGGTATGGCCAGCGCAATTGCCGGCAATACTCCCGCATAGGCCGGAAGCAGATTCAGCAAGCCGAGTGACACGGCCACCCAGCAGGCGAGCCCCGCGATCCGCCAATCCGTCTTTCCGAAGGTGAGCCAGAGAACCGGAATCGGCGCAAGCCACGCCAGCCACCATTGCCCGCCCAGCGCAAATGAAAAATAAAACCCGATCGCACTCAATATTGTGCACAACACCGCCGTCATCAGTTTTTCCCCGTGCTGATACCAATGTGCATTCAGAAAGATCGAACTGCGATGGGACTCGGGCGAGAAGCCGAAGCCAATGCCGGCGGCATCGCTAAGCCTCCAAAGACGAAAGCACAAGGCCTGAGAACACCCCGCTCGCATTGGTCCGCATTGCTAATACTTGACCGGGTCCGCCGTTCCATCCGACCACATGCCCACGGGAAGCATGAATACGTCGATTGGTTCCGGATGGCCATGGAACTGTGGATTCAGCATGGCGGGAGAGTGGGGCAGGTCTGCACCCCAAACGGCGCCGTCCATGAGCGGAGTGTAAATCATCACGTGAGCTATCCAGTTGTGTTGGCCGTCGTCGCTAAGGTACTGTTCTTTCGACATCATGTAGCTCATCGCTCCCGGCTCCAGAGGCGGCAGCTTTTCTCTCATGAATGTCTTGATGCCCTCGATGATCTGAGCCTTGGATTGGCCGGCCAATACCATCTCCGTTCTTTTATACGTCAGCGGCAGGATGGAGCGGGCCGCCGGCGGATTGTAGCAGACCGGGCCTCGAAGTTTAGGGTTCCAAAAATTAACGGCAAGTTCGCCGTCGAATGGGCTCATCCACCCTCGCTCCACGAGACACACGAAGCCGTTCTTACCTTTGACTGCGGTTTCGTAGCCATGCCTTCCCAGGGCGAGGACATCTGCATCGCGCGAGATGGCCTCCGGGGCCGCGCTCCGCGCCATGGCAATCTCTGCGTTGCGATCCATTAAGTATTGGTCAAGCGGAGCCATGTTCGGATATGGTGCTTTGACGTCCTGTGCTTGCGCCTGCCCCGCCGCGCCGAGCGCGACAACCAGCGCAATAGTTCCCAATGCGATCATCGCGACTATCTTTTGGCCCATTTGGTTCATTGATTCCTCCTGGGGAATTAAAAGACCAATACATTCGGGATCTCCGATTTGGCTCACTCTCTGGCGCATCGTACATCTGTCCTGCCTTCGAGGCCACGAACTTGTCACCAGAGCAGGCCCGTTCGCCGGCGGGAACGCTCCCGCGTGGCTTGCACAAAATTTCTCTCCGGCAAATAATTGGCAGCTGCTGCCGGGTGCCACATGCTTTGCGCGTTTTGCAAAGCGTGGGAGATTTTCGGTCGCTCGGTGTTTTTTGCGCTCTCCTTGTCCCGCCCGCGCTCGAATTGCTCCACAGCCCGGACCGCTTGCATGTGCACTTCGGGCCGGATGTCCGCTCTTTGAGAAAACGGTTGGCTCGCTACCGCAGCAGGGAGCTCGAGCGGCGCCAGAAACTCTTCGAGCGGCATGGTCCCAATAATGCCGGAACGGTCATAAAAATAGACGAGCTGGCTGCGCGCCCCGATGACAACGTTAACAGGCAGCTTCGCCGCGGCAATGTCTCCTTCGGACGGCGGCTGGCCAAAATACGACGTGGTGGTGATCACCGTGATGACTTTCCTGTCGCCCTCTTCCTTGGGCGGCAGGACGCGCCTATTGACGGTTTCTCCGGCGGGATGAACGTGCCACGTGCCGTCAACCGCGGCTATGCTCGCAGCGGGAGGAAGAGCATTCGCCGGTTTGTTAACCTGCATGTTCGCTGAACGGCCAGGTTTCGCGTATTTCCCTGGCACGGCAGGCTCGGCGACAACGCCGCCGTTCACGGTGGTCACCCAAATGCCGCCCTCTTCGTGAAAGCCGCCCTGCTTATCGTCGGCGGTCGGCCCGTTGCTGGCTTGGAGCGAATTGAGGATCGCCTGTTTGACGTTCGTGGGAATCTGCGCCGCCAGCGACTCTGCCGTCGTTGGATGCGGCGCCAGTTGCGCGCGGGCGACCAATGCACCGGTCATGACTCCAGCCGCCAACAAGGCGCTGGCTGCATCAAGCAGAGCAATACGCGCAGCATTTACCGTCGGAAGCCCAGCAATCGAGATGCGATTCAGCTTCTTGAAGTGCCCGAGATTATAGCCGGAAATGACGCGAACCACGCGGAACAACGGAGCAATAGTACAAGCAGCACGATGTAGGAACATCGCATAAAACTGATTGGCGCTGTTGTCCGGTTTGCCCACTTACCGACCACTTGCTCCGCTAGAGCGCTCGCTTCTGGCGTCATGCATTGCCCTCTCTTGTTCCCAACGCCTTGGCGGCCTCTTCTGATAAGACACCACAGAGTACCGCTTGTGCCCTGCCTCGGAAAGCCAGCAAATGGACGTGTAACGCGCTAATCGGAAACTGACCCACTACTGGGGTGCCGCATCCCTTGTGCTTTGTTTTTGCAATGGATGCGGATTTTCGGGGCTTCCGCAGCTACGTTCCTTTTACATTCTCGAATCTCTCCACCGTCGACACCGCTTCTATCTGCGCTTTGAGCCGGATGCCCCGCTCTCTAAGAACATTGATTGGTTCCCTAAACCGAGCAGTTGAACCAATTCGAAAAGTGTGTTTAATATGCC
>JANWJR010000051.1 GCA_025451835.1 Candidatus Acidiferrales bacterium
CCTGGATCGACCGTGCCACCTTGAACTTCCTTCATCACATGCAGCGTGCCCGAATCATTCCACGCGATCTGCGAGTCCGGCAGCCGATCTCCCGTGCGTCCCACCTCCCAAGCGCCGCCAAGAGAAAGATGGGAATACTCTGCCAGCGACGGCTCGCCAGGGGCGCTGAGTTTCTCAAGAATAGTACGCAAACCCGCGAGAACGTCGCCGAGACCGGGAAGATCGCCCGCCGCGCTTTCAGCCAGCGTCAGACCGCCGGTCCGCCCACTCGCCCCGAAGCCAATGCGTCCGGTCTCCAGGACCACAACGGATTTGTCCGGGGCCAGCAGACGAAGCCACGCAGCCGCCGCCAATCCGGTGAAGCCTGCGCCAACGATGGCAAAGTCGGCTTCAGCGGGCGCACTTCGCCGAGGAGGTTTGAAATCGATTCGCCACGGGGGTCGGCCCCAGGGATGGCTTGTTTTGGCGGGCAACATTGCGGGAACAATCTCGCAGTTCGAGAAGCGCACACTCTTTGGAGCGGCCACGAAACAGTTGCGAGAGTCCAGCCGAGCGACCGAGATCTCAGCCGGCCGTCGTCGTTGCGCGCCCTGAAGTGTGCGTCTCTGGAATCGCTACAGCACGCTCTCGGTCCAGCCTTCGAGTGTGTGCTTGATGCGGCCCATGAACTGGTGGGCGATGGCGCCATCCACCACCCGATGGTCGTAGGACAGCGTCAGGTACACCATCGAGCGAATGGCAATGGCATCATCGATCACCACCGGCCGTTTCTCGATCGTACCGAGACCAAGGATGGCGACGTTCGGCTGATTGATCACCGGCAGACCGAAGAGTCCGCCGAAGACCCCCGGGTTAGTGATCGAGAAGGTGCTCTCTTGAACTTCCTCGGGCTTGAGCTTCTTGCTGCGGGCGCGCTCCGCGAGATCGTTGACCGCGCGCGCGATTCCCAGAAAATTCTTTTCCTCGGCGTTCTTGATCACCGGGACGATGAGCCCCCAGTCAAGCGCCACCGCGATGCCGATGTTGCACTCCTTGTGCAACACGATGTTGGTGCCGTCAATCGAAGAATTCACGGTCGGAAAGGCGCGTAATGCCTCCGCAGCGGCTCGGATGAAGAAAGGCATGAACGTCAGCTTGGTGCCGGTAGTCTCTTCGAACTTCTGTTTTGATTTGGCGCGAATCGCGGAAATGGCGGTGACATCGACCTCGTCCACCGAGTACACGTGGGCGGAGACGCGCTTCGAAAGAACCATGTGTTCAGCGATTTTCTGGCGCATGACCGACATCGGCTGAACTTCGTAATGGCCGAAATACATCCGCTCGCGAGGCACGGCCGATTCGAGAACCACGGATGCGGTAGCGCCTCCTTGCGCAGGCGGGGGAGCAGAAGTTCTAGCCGGCGCGACTGCTGCACCAGCGGCAGGCGCTCCCGAGGTCGGGCGGGCCGACGCTTCGCCGCCTTCGACGGCAGCCAGGATGTCGCGTTTGCTGACGCGTCCGCCCGCGCCTGTACCGGGCACTTGCGTCAAATCAACGTCGTTCTCGCGCGCGATACGTCGAACAAGCGGCGAGCTGCGAACCTTTTCACCGGAGGCGGCCGAAGCTGGCCGCTGAGGCGCGCTCGGCGATCCAGTCGCGGGCGTGAGGGTGGAACCCGGAGTCGCGCCGGGATGTTTGGCAGCGGCGGTGGCTGCGGGCGCCGGGATCGACTTACCTTCGGGCGCGTCGGGAGGCGGAGCCTCGGGCTTCGCGGGTGCCTGTGTCTTGCTGGGCGATGCTGCGGGAGCTGGCGCGGACGCGGCGCTCGATGCAGGCGCGCCGACGGCGTCGATTACTGCAACGACGGTCTGAATCGGCACGGTTTGGCCTTCGTTGACCTTGATCTCTTTCAGCACCCCCGCTGCTGGCGAAGGAATTTCCGCGTCTACTTTATCGGTCGAAATTTCGAAGAGTGGCTCGTCGCGTTCGATCTTGTCACCCGCCTTCTTGAGCCACTTGGTGATCGTCCCTTCGAAAATACTTTCCCCCATCTGGGGCATGATTACATCAGTCGGCATGCTCTTCTCCTCTGGGCTAAAGACTCAGGAAGCGCTGAGACATTCCTCGTGCCAGACGCCTGGAACGCCTTCCAGCGTGTAAATTTCGTCGCCGCCGTGAAAAAACTCGACGGTTTTCACTTTCGCCACGCGGCCCGCAAATTCGAGCTGCTCGGGCTCGATCTCGTTGTGATACTGCCCCGCCTCGAGAAAATCCTCGAGAAAAGCACGATCGGCGATGCGCACGTCAGACCCGATTTCAAACTCGGCCTTGTTCACACCTTTGCTTTTTCCCATAGCAAACCTGCTTTCTTCGGCGTTAGTATTTTGCCAATTCCCGGGCGGCAGCGACAATCTTTTCTGCGTTCGGCAGAAATCTCTCTTCCAGGGGCGGGGCGTACGGGACCGGAGTATCCAGCGCCGTTACGCGCGTGATGGGCCCGTCAAGATCCTCGAATGCGCCTTCACAAACGATCGCCGCAATTTCGCCGGCGATCCCGCCGGTGCGTGTGTCTTCATGCACCACGAGAAGCTTGTTGGTCCTTTTCACCGATGCGAGGATGGCATCCTTGTCGAGCGGCATCAGCGTGCGCAGGTCGATCACTTCCGCGTCGATCCCTTCCTTCGCCAGTGTTTCGGCCGCTTCGAGCGAGGTATGGGCCATCGCGGCATAGCTGAGAATCGTCAAGTCGCGGCCTTCGCGGCGCGTAATGGCCTTGCCGATTGGAACCGTGTAATCGCCCGCCGGAATCTCTTCCTTGACGCGCCGGTAGAGAAACTTATGCTCGAAGAAAAGGACAGGATTGTTGTCGCGAATCGCGGATTTCAGCAGGCCTTTGGCGTCGTACGCAGTGGAAGGATAAATTATTTTCAAACCCGGCGTGTGGGCGAAATACATTTCGGGATTGGCGGAATGGAAAGGCCCGCCGTGAACGCCGCCGCCGGACGGACCGCGCAGAACCATCGGCACCGGCGCGCCCCAAAGATAATGCGACTTGGCTACGAAGTTCGTCACCTGGTTGAAGCAACAGGCGATGAAATCGATGAATTGCATCTCTGCAACAGGTCGGAGGCCCAGAAAGCTCATTCCGCACGCAGCGCCCACCAGCCCCGTTTCCGCGATGGGAGTTTCGATCACGCGCTCGGGACCGAATTTCCCGAGCAATCCTTCGGTCGCTTTGAACGCGCCGCCATACACTCCGATATCCTCGCCAATCGCGACAACCGCGGGATCGCGGTCCATTTCCTCGAAAAGCGCCTGACGGATCGCTTCAAGCATGGTGATCGCAGCCATCGTCAGCGCCCTCCCTGCTTGTCCTGAGAATTCTTTACGAAGGGCTTGTCGTGGGAACTTTTCCGGAAGGGCTTGCCGTGAGAATTCTTGTTGAACGTCTTGCCCTGAGAATTTGTTCCGAATGATTTTCCCTGCGGACCTTTTTGGAAGGACTTTTCCCGGGGATTTCGTCCATACGATCTATTCTCTGCGGCCTGGCGGAACTCCTTATCTTTCGGGCCGCGGCCAAACGGAATGCGCGCCTCCGGTTTTTCCGCGAGCGGCTCCGAAGCCTTCGGAGCTATGGCGCCGTGCCCTGAATTCTTGACAGTCGATCTCGCTGAGCCGGGCGGTCCGTTACTACCCGAAGCGGCCACTTCCTTGGCTGTGGGAATTTCCGGTTCCAGCCCTCCAAAGTTTTCGACCTTCCAAACAGCCTCGACGCTGCAATTCGGCGGCGTCACTTCCTGCTTCGAGCGCTTCCAATCGGCTGCGATCGTATGACAGCCCTCGCAATACACGCCCTCTTCCGCAAGCTCCGGAGGAGGCATCGGCGATTCCTCGGCGAATTTCTGATCTTCATCGAGAAGCCGCTCGATGCGCGCAAGGATTTCCGCTTTTTGCCTTTGGTCCCACAGCTTGTTGTCCGTGAGGTATTTTTCGTAGCGCACGATCGGATCGCGCGCCTTCCAATGTTCGAACATCTCCTTGGGAACGTAGTCCGCGGGATCATGCTGCGCGTGGCCTCTCATGCGCATGGTCTTCACTTCGATCAAACGCGGGCCATCGCCCGCGCGAGATCCTTCCACCGCTTCTTTTGTCGCCTGATAGACGGCGACCACGTCGTTGCCATCCACGATGGCGCTCTTGATGCCGTATGCCACGGCACGATCCGCAAGATTTTTCACCGGTGCTTGCCGCGATACCGGCGTCGAATACGCCCACTGGTTGTTTTCGAGGATGAGGACGAAGGGCGCGCGTTGCGAAGCGGCGAGGCACAGCCCTTCATGGAATGCGCCGGTCGAGCTTCCTCCGTCGCCGATCCACGTGAGTGCCACAATTTTCTGCCCGAGATACCGGCCGGCCATCGCGACGCCCGTCATCACCGGAATCAGGTCTCCGAGCATGGAGATCGGGGACACGATATGACGGACTTTCAGATCGCCGAAATGGCTGGTACCGTCTTTGCCGAGCGTTGGCGAGGTATATTTCGCCATATGCTGCGTGAAAATGTCGCGCGGCGGCACTCCCTTGACAAGCAGCGCCCCGATATTGCGTATCATCGGCGCAAGCCAGTCTTTTTTCTCGAGCGCGTATGCCGTGCCGACGGAAACGCCTTCCTGCCCGAGGCTTGAATATAATCCGCCGACAATTTTATTCTGCCGGAAGAGCCGCACCATGCGCTCCTCAAGCATGCGGTTGAGCTGCATGTAATAGTACAGATCGAGGTACTGTTCCCGCGTCAGCGGATAGCTCATGCATCCGTTCCTTTCGCGGCTCCGGCGGCGGCCCGCGCATCCATTAGATTGCCAACGGGCGCTCGCCGTTGCGCGAGAATTTCCTCCAATTCCGTTCGCGCTACAGGCGCCATCTCGCGACCGAACACCTTGCCGAAATGCTCGATCAGGGCTGGCCACACTTGCGCAACGCGTACGCTGCGGCCCAACGCGCGCCCGAGAGAGGTCGCCCGCTTGTCCGCAATTCCGCACGGAACGATCAAATCAAAATATCGCAGGTCGGTCGATACATTGTATGCAAATCCGTGCGACGTCACCCAGCGGCTCAAATGAACGCCGATAGCCGCGAGTTTTTCCTCTCCCGCGCGAGTATCGAGCCATACGCCGTGCTTGTCGGGAATACGCCTTGCCGAAAGGCCAAAATCCGCAGTCATTCGAATCATCAGTTCCTCAAGTTGCTCGACGTACCAGCGCACATCCCGGCGATGTTCGCGTAAGTCCAAAATTGGGTACCCAACGACTTGGCCCGGTCCATGGTACGTGATGTCTCCACCGCGATCGGATGAGCGAAATTCCACATTCATTTGCGCGAGTAAATGTTCGGACGCGCGAAGATGTTCGCGCTTGCCGTTGCGGCCGAGAGTTATTACGTGGGTATGCTCGCACAACAGAAGCACGTCGGGAATATCGCCGGCCTTGCGCGCCTCGACGAGCTCCCGTTGAAGTTGGCACGACGGGCCGTAAGCCACAAGACCCAGGTCCACGACCCAACAGATTTGCGCCGATTCTTTTTTTCCCACGAGACTCTATAACCGCTTTCGTCCGTCAAAAGTTGATAGCAAGACCACGGACCGAATTGAACGCGTCGCCCATGGCTTCCCAGACCGTCGGGTGCGCGTGAATCGTCGCGGCCATGTCATCGAGCGTGGCTTCGAGCCCCAGCGCGGTGGTGGGTTCGGCGATAATTTCCGTCGCCAGCGGCCCGACGGCATGAACTCCCAGTATCTCGCCGTATTTTTCCTCGGCCACGACTTTGATGAAGCCTTCGTGCTGGCCGAGAATCGTCGCCTTGCTGTTAGCGAGAAACGGAAACTTCCCTGTCTTCACCTTGTAGCCGGCTTCTCGTGCTTGCTTTTCCGTCAGGCCGACGGAGCCAACCTGTGGCTCGCAATAGGTGGCATTCGGGCAGCGTTTGCGATCGAACGGCTGAACATCTTTGCCAGCCATTCGTCCAACGGCGATGATGCCCTCCATCGAAGCCGCATGCGCGAGTTGAGGGAGTCCGGCGACGATGTCACCAATGGCGTAGAGGTGAGGCTCCGCCGTTTCCAGGTACTCGTTGGCGTGAACGAAACCGCGCTCGACCTTTGCTTTCGTCTTCTCAAGCCCGACGTTCTCGGTTAGCGGGCGGCGACCGACGGCAATCAAAACTTTCTCAGCGCTGATGGTCTGGGATTTTCCGGCCTTATCCTTGAACGTGACGATCGCACCCTTCGCATCCTTCTTCACCGACTCGACTCTCGCTTCCGTCTCAATGCGAATGCCTTTCTTCTTAAAGGCCTTCTCAAGCTCTGGCGAAATCTCCTCATCCTCAAGGGGCACGATTCGCGGCAGCGCTTCGAGAATTGTCACTTCAGAGCCAAAAGTGCGGAAAATTGAGGCGAATTCAACACCCACTGCACCCGCACCTACAACGATCAGGGATTTAGGAATGCCCGGCATCAGCAGAATCTCACGGTTGGTCAGTATGGTCTTGCCGTCGATTTCGATGCCCGGAAGCGAACGCGCCTCCGAGCCGGTCGCGAGCAAGATATTCGCGGTTTCAAGCTCGGTCGTCTTTCCGTCCTTTTCGACGGAGACCCTGCCAGGCCCGGCGATTTTTCCCCAGCCGGTGATCGATTCAACTTTGTTCTTCTTGAACAGCGCGCCGATGCCGCCGGCGTGCTTTTTTACGATCCTGTCTTTGCGCGCCAAAATGCTGCCCCAATTTACCTTCACGTCTTTCACTTCAAAACCGAACTCTTCGGCGCGCTTAAAATGATCGTAGATATCCGCGTGATGGAGAAAAACTTTCGTCGGTATGCAGCCGACGTGGAGACAGGTGCCGCCCAGGAACGGGTCCTTCTCGACGACGGCCACTTTCAGTCCCCATTGCGCGGCGCGAATGGCCGCCACGTAACCTCCCGGCCCGCTTCCGATTACGACAACATCGTATTTAGCCAAACCAATCCTCCCCTGCGGTTTTCAGTTACGAGATAGACATTGGATGCGTGGATGGAGTGCAACGATTGTGGTTCGTCCGGATGCTCAAACCGGGAATTTTAGCAGCCGTATGCTTCCACCGCAACAGTTTGCGGCCCGTGATGGCAATCCGGTTTTCAATGTCTTGATTTTGCGGACACGATCCGCGCGTTCTCCGACCGGCTATTTTACACGCAACCGGGCCCGCTAGATGTTTTGAATGCGGTCAGGGGAAAGAAGAGCGAGATAGCGTGCTGGGCATAGCCTAGAACCTTTCTCGCCACCTTATTGCCCCGTGGCTCCTGCTCGCGCGCTTCTGGCTCGCACTTGGGCGTGGTCAAAAGATTGTTGCCTCGAGGCCCCGCCAAGCTCGACGACAGTGTCGCCACTTCCGGAAGGACGGGTGGTCGCTTCTCCGGTGGCGCCCGCGGGAGAAAGCAGAATTTGCCACACCTGCAGACGCCGCGCCCGGAACGACGCGGCACAGGCCAGGAGATAGAACTCCCACATGCGGTAGAAGCGCTCGCTGTATCTGGTCCGTAGCTTTTCCCAGTGCGCCTTGAAATTACCATACCAAGCCATCAAAGTGCGGTCGTAATCCGCGCCCCAATTCCGCCAGTCCTCCACGAGGAAGAGGTCTTCCGTCGCCTTGCCGATTTGCGGAATCGACGGAAGATGCGAATTGGGAAAGATGTACCGTTCGATCCAGGGATCGGTGTTGCGAACGGAATGGTTCGAGCCGATCGTCGAAAGAAACATCCTGCCGCCGTCGCGAAGGGCCTTACGAGCCACGTCAAAATATCGGCGGTAGTTCTTGCTGCCCACATGCTCGAACATTCCCAGCGAAACGATGCGGTCGAAGGACTCGTGAATGTCGCGGTAATCTTGCAGGCGCAGCTCGACAGGCGAGCCAGCGCAGAGCACTTTGCCGAATTCCAGTTGTTCTTTCGACAGCGTAACGCCCACCACCCGAGCCCCGTATTTCTCCGCTGCGAATTTTGCGAGGCCCCCCCACCCGCAGCCGATGTCGAGCACGCGCATCCCACGTTCGATCCGCAATTGCCGACAGACGAAATCGAGTTTCGCTTCCTGTGCTTCGTTGAGGTCCGCCGCATGCTGCCAGTGGCCCGAGGTGTAAACCATTCGTGCGTCGAGCATATATTGGAAGAGATCGTTCCCGAGGTCGTAATGCTCTTCAGCCACCTTCGTGGAGCGGGATTTTGTTTGCGGGTTGAGAACCAGCGACTTCAGGTAGAGGAACACTGCGCGCCAGCTATGTGCCGCACGGCGATCGGCGCCTGACGCGAATACTTTGTGGAAGAATTCGTCAAGACGCGGACAGTCCCACCAGCCATCCATGTATGATTCGCCCATGCCGATGGATCCCTGGCGGAAAACGCGCGTATAGAAATTTTCATTATGTACCGTGATGTCCCACGGGCGCGCACCGTTAATCTGAACATCTGCCGGCGACAGGATTTCTTGCATCCGGGTTGCGAGAGGATTTGAGGGCATGTCTGGCGAGACCCCCTAAATTTAAGATGATTTAACACCCTTGTCCGACTCGTTTCAATAGCAGGAAAACAAAATCTTTGGACGCCGCACTCGCCTCGCTGCCCGTCACTAATTTGACAAGAGCGACAGGCATCGGTAGAATCGGCGGTTTTAGGTGAGGCATTTGACCTCACCGTGGGACCCAACATGGATAAGAAGCGGCTCGATTATTACAGGAAAAAACTTGTCACTCGACGCGAAGAACTCGCGCGCGGCATTGCGCGCACCGAACAGGAGGGCCGCGAAGCCGACGAAGATCCGACGGTCGATCTTGCCGATAAAGCGGCCAATTCCTACACCAAGGAATTTCTCTTCGGCCAAACGCACAATGATCGCTCGCTCCTGCAGCTCGTTGACGACGCGCTAGTGCGGATCCGCGAGAATTCCTTTGGTGAGTGTATCGCTTGCCATCAGGAGCTTCAGCAGAAGCGCCTCGAAGCCGTGCCGTGGACGCGTTACTGCATTGCCTGCCAGGAAAAGAAAGAACAGGGTTTGTTATAGCCGGCCTACGTTTTCTCTTCTGGCCTCAGCGAGCGCCAAGACTCTCTGTTTCTGCCATGCGGAACCTTGTACGTAGTTTTGCGAATAGCCCCGGCATCCCGGCCAGGGTACTGTTATGTCCTCAGGTTTTTGAGGATTTCCCACGTTTCGCGACACGATCGACGCACTCACCTCGGTGGTTTTCCCCGCGCCATGCCGGGTGTGCCGTGAGGCGCTAATCACGGCAAGCCCAATACCCATCTGTGACGAGTGCCTCATGTCGTTAATCCCGATCAAGGAACCTATCTGCCAGTGCTGCGGGCGGCCATTCATTTCGGAGGTGGCAGCGCAATCCATCCAACCTACGTGTCGCCTCTGCCGCGCTGGCCGTTACTCGTTTTCCCGGGCGCGCAGTTTTGCGGTCTACAACAGCACGCTCGTCGCGGCGATCACTCTGCTGAAATATGAAGAAGTGACGCGGCTCGGGGATTGGTTTGCAGCGCGTCTCGCGGATGTTTTCGCGAAGGATGCAAAGGATTTGCGCGCTGACGTCGTGGTTTCTGTGCCCTTGCATGCGGATCGCCTGCGCGAGCGCGGCTACAACCAAGCAGAACTAATCGCTCGGCCTTTGTCGCGGCGGCTCGGCCTAGAGCTTGGGACATATCTCCTGGTCCGCAAATTGCCCCGACCACCCCAACTTCTGCTCTCGCGGTCGGAGCGCTGGAAGTCGGTTCGTGGCGCCTACGCCACGCGTCACGGCGTTCGGGTTGACAACCTGCGCATTCTACTGGTAGATGATGTAATGACCACCGGCGCCACTCTCGACGCCTGCGCTCAAGCTCTCAAGAAGGCTGGCGCGGCCGAGGTTTTCGGGCTGACGGTAGGAAGAGTCGTTTCTGGCTGGACATCCGCGGATCCGCCTACATCCTTTGGCTCGGCGGTGGGATCAAGCCCCAAACGAAAGAAACCAGCAGGGTGCGGCCAGCATCCTTAGTACGTGAGGAGATTCGTCAGCGAGACAGAGGCAATATGGAAAGCCGGCTAAAGCATGGCTTGCGGCCCAGGCCGAAAATCGGTCTCGGTAGCGCTGCGCCGGAAGCTGGAGCTTTGAATCCCCTGGTCGCGATGCCGCCAGCCTCAAGATCTGCCAGCCGACCAGCCGTAATGCAGGCGCCCGTGCTGGTTCTGAACGCAACGTTTGAGCCTATCAATGTAACGGCTGTGCGGCGGGCGCTCGTGCTGATGCTCAAAGGAGTAGCACAGGCGGAAGAGACGAACCACACACAGGTGCATTCCACAAAGAAATCGATACAAGTACCGTCGGTGATTCGTCTCCTCACGTATCGGCACATCCCACAGCAGAGCCGCGCGCTCTCTCGCAAGAACATACTTCTCCGTGATCGGAACACCTGTCAGTTTTGCGGCCATGCGCTGCCGGCTTCGGAGTTGACCCTCGACCACGTTATGCCCCGCTCGCGCGGCGGCCGGTCGTCCTGGGAGAATCTGGTCGCATGCTGCTACACATGCAATAACCGGAAAGGCGATCGCACTCCCGAAGAGGCCGGCCTGAAGCTTCAGCGCCGCCCGCGGCCGTTCACGCTGCATACCTCGCGCCAACTGATGCGACTGATTGGCCACCGCGACGAGAAGTGGCGTAAGTATCTTTTCTACTGACGCTTCGGCGGGCGCAAATTTGAGGCAACTTTCCCGGCCGCTGAGCGTCTAAGTAAGTAACTCACTTCTAGGACACACCCCGGGAGGCGGAACTAGTTCTTGCTGGTCCGCTTCCCTTCTTTTTTTGTTCGCATGAATTTCCGCAGCATTATTGTCGGAAAACAATTCGCAGGCCACGCCGCCAGTTCTCGTTGACTCCTATGCGTGTGATTTGAATCTCCGACGAAAGGTACTTCAGCAAGATGTCGGTTGCTGAATGAAAGCGCAACCCAGGAGCCACCAGCCATACAAGCGGCGGCCGCGGATCGAGCTCCATGCCACTGAAGTAGCCGCAGCGTTCAAAATCGCCTGCGCGCTGAAGCCTTCGAACTCGCAGCCAGTAGTCCGCTGCTTGCACCGGCATCTGTATATCCTCCGATGCTTTCAACTCGATCACCACCAGCCGCCCTCGCCGAGTGACGCCCAGTAAGTCCAAAATGCCGCGGTCCCTGCCCGCCAGCGCGGGCACCTGCGAATACAAATGCTCGGGGTCGAGCGTCGCGTCCAGACGCGCCGGATCTTCGAGGATGGCCGCCTCAAGCCATCGTTCCGGAGCCGACCGGTAAAGCGGATGATTCGTATCTTCCGAGTGTGAGTTGCGGTGGCGATCTATACTGTGGACTAGGCGCTCGAACGATGGCTGCGTCGCGCCGGACAGCCTCTCCCGCGAATCGCCAAGCCCAAAAAACATCTGTCCTGCGCTCCAGCGCGCGAACTCCAGGCCGCGAAAACAAATCGCGACGTCGCCGGGTTCCCGCTCCACGCGGGGCTCGATTGCGTGCCCGGCGGCCGGAACGATCGAGCGCGTTCTGGCCACCGATTCCGCGGCTGCCGCAAGCATCGATTCAATTTCGCGGCGCGGCGCCAGCCAACTTTCTAGGTTCCCCGCGTCGGCCTGGTCCACCCCCTCCACCCGGCCGTCCGGTTCGCGAATTTCGAAAATCTCCGTTCGTGCTGCACTTCCAAGCGCCAGCGACCGCTCGCAGAGAGAGAGGCTGGTGCCCTGGGGAACAAACAATCGCAGACCTTCGATGGCGCGGCGAGAGGCATGACCGCGAACCCAATCAAGCCACAATATTCCGAATGCAAGAATCCCATCAACGGCGGCGGCACTTTCCGCTGACGACACGGCCAGAAAGGCCCACTCGTGCACACCTTCATGCATTCGCCCGCGCACGTACAGCCCTGAAAATGAGTGTTCGAGGTCGGGGGCGGCGGTCAGCGAATCAATCGAGGAATCCGGGAATTGTTCGGCAAGCATGCGGCGGAGCCGGGCGCGAAACTGCTCGCGCGAAACGCGCCCAAGCATTCGAGGGGAATCGGCACAGCGAAATTCCAGCCGCCCGGGCCTGGGACGGCCGAAGCGCTGCACCTCAAGAATGATCCGATCGGGGGAACTTTCCTTAATCGCAAGCAACCGCCGCGTCAGGTTTTTTTCGTCGGACCACAGGTGAACCAGAGGATGTTTGCCTGCCCGGTGAATTTCGCAATGCAATCCGGCAAGTTCGGCAAGCCATTCGCCATCTTCGTGAACTTCCGCGTTGCCGGATGCAGTCATTTCTTCCAGGGCACGCGTGATTTCAGTCCATTCATCCACGGCCGCACCGCCAAAGCGTTTAGAAACAGCGTCACCAGCTAAGTTTGACTACTCTAACGCGAGACCCGTGACCCGGATCGAAGGATACTGATGATTCCACGTATCGGGAAGGTGTTGGAGCGTGACCTGAAAATCCTGGTGCTGGCCGGCGGCGAGCGGCGGAGCCTGTGGTCCGATCAATTGCCGGCCCTCGCGCAGAATGACCTGGTTGAACGGGTCGTGAAATTCGATGGTCACCGCGAGTCCGTGCAGGGTGCGGACACCGTCATTGTCAATCGTTCCAGCCACGTACGTGAAGTCTTCGTTCAAAAAGTTCTCGGCGTGGGCCATTTGAATGTTCGTGAAATGGATATGTTGCGCGTATTCCTGTTCCTGTGGCCCGAATGGAAAATGCTGAGCAGCAGGAGGAGGGGAGTGCCGCGCCACATAGCGTGTCATCAGCATCAATCCGCCCACAATCAAAACCACGACAACAACTCCGGCCGCCATCGCCGCCGGCAGGCGGCTCTTGTCCTTCATCTCAACCGAATCGGAGAATCCCATGGCCTTATTCTACGCCTCAGCGACCGGACGCAAGCCGGGAGATCAGCGACTGAGGGAGACCTGCACGGGCCATGCGTGCTTGAACCGAGTCGACCTGGTACGGCACGCGCCAAAATTCAACGACCCGCTCGTCCAATTCCGCGATGGCAAACGCCGCGCGCGCGTCGCCGTCGCGCGGTTGGCCTACCGAGCCCGGATTCAAGAGATACGTGGTGCCCTCCTCAATGGTCAGTCGTGAGAACATCGTTGACTCTGGCGGCTTAAAATGAAGTGCGCCTACCTTATCGTCGCGAAGCGTGAAGCCACCTTGAAGATGAGTATGACCAAAAAATGTCAGAGGAAATGCCGCGTCCAGCAATCCGTCCAGCGCCTGGGCAGGTGCGAAAACATATTCGTCCTCGTCGCGCGCGGCTCCGTGAACGATTGAAAAGCCGCCGATGGTCACCGGACCGACGGGCAACCTCTCTAGCCATTCGCGATTTTCGGGACGCAACTGCTCCCGGGTCCAAAGCGCTGCGTGCCGCGCTACCGGATTGAAGTCTTCAGCATTTTCCAGGCCGCTGCTGGCTTTATCGTGGTTTCCCCGAATGGTCAAGGCATCGAGACCGCGGATGCGATCAATCACCTCGTTGGGATCGGGACCGTAACCGACGATGTCACCAAGACACACTGCCTTGTCCCATCGACCCCGGACTGCCGCGAGGGCTGCGTCGAGCGCTGTTACGTTCGCATGGATATCGCTGAGAATCAGGTAACGCATTCCAAAAGCCCCCGAAGGAGGATGCGAATTATAGTCGAACGCACCCGGCATTGCATAGAAACTCACGATGCCGAGGGCGGTCCCGCTGGCGCGCCCGCCCATTCGACCCGGTTCTAGCGGATCAGCATGCAATCTCCATAACTGTAGAAACGATAGCCGCTCGTTACCGCGTGCCGATAGGCGCTCAACACTCTCTTGCCTCCCGCGAATGCCGCCACAAGCGCTAGAAGACTCGATTGCGGCAGATGAAAATTGGTGAGCAATTGCGTTACGACATGGAATGATTTTCCCGGATAAAGAAATATATCCGCCTGATATTTCCCCGGAGCGACGATTCCCTTCGATTCCGCTTTTGCGGCGGCGTCTTCGAGCGCCCGAACGGCTGTCGTTCCGATGGCCAAAATGGGCCGGCGAGCCGACCTCGCCCGTTCGATCGCGGATGCGGCGACGTCCAAAATTTCATAGGTTTCCTTGTGAATTTTGTGATCTTCCAAGCGTTCCGTGCGTACTGGCTCGAACGTGCCTAGACCGACATCCAGAGTGATTTCCGCGATTTCAACGCCCCGTGCCCGCACGGACGCCAAAACCTCGGGAGTAAAATGCAATCCGGCAGTGGGAGCTGCGGCCGCCATTCCTTGTTTCGCGTAAACGGTCTGATAACGTTGGCGATCGGCCGGCTCGTCAGCCCGCTTGATGTAAGGAGGGAGCGGGATGTGCCCGAGGCGAGTGATCGTCTCGTAAAAATCGCGCTTCGAAGCAAATCGCAAGACACGCATGCCGTAGTCGCCGCGGCTTTCAACCACGGCCTCCAAATCACCGTCGTCAGCGAACACAATGCGCTCGCCGACGCGAATCTTTCTTCCCGGGCGGACCAGAGCCTCCCACCTTTCGGCACCAAGATGGCGCACTAGCAGAACTTCGATGGGCGCGCTCAGAAAGACATTTTGCGCGTGATTGTTTGCGCTGGCGGCCTCCGCTCGGGTTCCGGTGCGGTGACCGAACAGCCGTGCGGGAAGAACCTTGGCGTTGTTCACGACAATCAGTTCGTCGCCTCGCAGCAACGCCGGGAGCTCGCGAAAACAACCGTCTCGGAACTCTCCAGAGGCGCGGTCGAGCAGAAGCATGCGAGATGCGTCTCGCTCGCCCAGCGGCCGCTGCGCGATGCTTTCATGCGGCAAATCGTAATCGAAATCGCTCAGATTCATTGCAGCAGCGCTCGCGCAAGGGTAGCGTGTCCGTTCTCGACGCACTCAAGGCGAGGCGGCGAAAGCGATTGGCGCCGCCCTCTAAGTGTGTTAAGAGAAACAAGCCCCTCCTGCACCGCTCCATCGCCGCGCACCGGACCATTCAGCGGCCCCGGTCCAGGAGCCGCTGCAGCGAACCGGCGAGCAACCTGTTTTACTAAGGCAGAGATTGTGGCACAAAATTCCGTGGTGATCAGCCCACGCGGCTCAGAGCGCCTGCGATCGGGCCATCTTTGGGTTTATCGCAGCGACATTCGCAAAGCTCAGGCGGAACCAGGCTCAGTGGTTCGGTTGACCGATGAACGCAGCCGCTTTCTCGGCCACGCGTTCTATAGCGATAAATCGCAAATCGCCATACGCTCGCTGACCCGTGAAGATGTGCCGGTAGATCACGCGTTTTTCACTGAACGCATCCGGAAGGCTGCCGCCTATCGCAAAATCGTGGTGGAGAATACGGACGCCTACCGCATGGTTTATGGAGAATCCGATCACTTACCCTCACTCATAATCGATCGCTACGGCGATTACTTCGTCTTGCAAACGCTTAGCCAGTCAACGGAACGCCACAAAAGCATTTTCGTGGAAATCATCCTCGAACTCTTTTCGCCCAAAGGTATCCTCGAACGCAACGATCCAAAGGTGCGGTTGCTCGAAGGACTCGATCAAAAAGTGAGTGTTCTGTACGGTGAGATTCCGCCCGAAATTCTGGCGAACGAAAATGGTGTCGCCTTCGCGCACGACTTGGCAAACGGCCAGAAAACGGGATCTTTTCTCGACCAGCGCGAAAATCATTGGGCGGCGCGGCGCTATGCATCCGGCGACGTCCTCGATTGTTTCGGCTACAAGGGCGGATTCGCGCTCACAGTGGCGGAGAGGTGCGGGCACGTGGAGGCTATCGATATGGCCCCTGCGGCCATCGCGGCGGCCAAGCGAAATAAAGAACTCAACTCGAGACCGAATGTTACGTTCCGCGAAGGAAACTCCTTCGACATCCTCAAGGAATACGATGACGTTGGGCGCCGCTTCGACATGGTCGTGCTCGATCCGCCAGCCTTCGCCAAGAATCGCGACAGCATTCCTGCGGCCCAACGCGGTTACAAAGAGATCAATCTGCGCGCTCTCAAGATTCTGCGGCCTGGTGGCTACCTCCTCACGTGCTCCTGCTCCTATCACGTGACCGAGCCCCTTTTCCTCCAGATTCTTGCCGAAGCCGCAAACGATGCCCGTCGAACTGTGGTGATCGCCGAGCGGAGAACCCAAGCACAAGACCACCCAATCCTTCTGACAATGCCTGAGACGCACTATCTTAAGTGCTTTATTGTACGCGTTTTATAATATGAAAGGACAATCGTATTGGTCACTTTCAGTAGCCTTAAAAAATAGGTGACAATTGTAGACGCAGATTGTATGATTCTGATGCGCTGATATAAATGAAGACCATAATCGGAGGACTACCGTCTACGGCTCGTTCAGCCGCAGCCTCAGTCCTCCAAAAACGGTTTAACACGGAGGCATTCAAAGCCGAGCACAAGGAATGGTGTGCTCAGCAGTGAGCTTCCCAAGAGCGCCGAATCGAACACAGCAAGTCAAAGCCAACATCAACAACGGCCGTAACTAACTAATCGAGGAACAAGGGGGACGGGCAACGAAGTCCAGCGGCCTCTTTGTGTATCTGAATGAAAGTGAGAAAATCGGGTCATGGTGCGTTTTGAAAAATTAACTGTGAAGGCCCAGGAGGCCTTACAGGCTGCGCAAGAAATGGGCGGCCGGTCCGGGCAGCAGCAAATTGAGCCCCTTCACATTCTCTGGGCCCTTGCTGCGCAGGGCGACGGCGTGGCGCCTCCCCTGCTCGAGAAACTTGGAGTGTCTCCGGGGCAACTTGCCGCCGAAATCGAGAAGGAGATTGAGAGATTGCCAAAGGTGTCCGGCATCTCACAGCAGTTTTTGAGTCCGGCGTCGAATCAAATCCTTGAAAAGGCATTCGATGAAGCGCAGCGCCTGAAGGACGAATACGTCTCGACTGAGCACGTTCTGCTGGCAATCGCCGCGGCTGAACGCGATCCGGCAGGACGGCTGCTCGCCCGGCAAGGCGCGAGCCACGACGCCATCTTGCAAGCCATGACCACGATTCGCGGCAGCCATCGCGTCACATCGCAGAACCCTGAAACCACCTACCGCGCTCTCGAGCAGTACGCGCGCGATCTGACGGACTTGGCGCGGCGCGGAAAACTTGATCCGGTAATCGGCCGCGATGAGGAAGTCCGCCGCGTGATGCAAATTCTCGCGCGGCGCACCAAGAACAATCCGGTTCTCATCGGAGAACCTGGCGTCGGCAAGACCGCTATCGTGGAAGGTCTTGCCCAGCGCATCATCGCGGGTGACGTTCCGGAAGTCCTAAAGACCAAGCGCATCGTGGCGCTCGACCTCGCCGCCCTGATCGCCGGCGCGAAATATCGCGGGGAATTTGAGGACCGGCTGAAAGCGCTGCTCAAGGAAGTCACCGAGTCCGAAGGCCAGGTCATTCTGTTCATCGACGAGCTGCACACCCTGGTCGGCGCCGGCGCAGCGGAAGGCTCGATGGATGCGTCAAACATGCTGAAGCCGCCTCTTGCCCGCGGCGAGCTTCGCGCAATTGGCGCAACCACTCTCAACGAGTATCGAAAATACATCGAAAAGGATCCGGCTCTCGAGCGCCGCTTCCAGCCTGTATTTGTGGGCGAGCCGTCGGTCGAAGATACAATCGCTATTCTTCGCGGCCTTAAGGAACGCTATGAGGTTCACCATGGCGTGCGCATCAAGGACGCCGCTATTGTTGCGGCTGCCATGCTTTCGCAGCGCTACATCACGGACCGTTTTCTCCCGGACAAGGCGATTGATTTGATTGACGAAGCTGCGGCCGGCCTGCGCATGGAAATCGATTCCCTGCCCGCCGAAATAGACGAACTCGAACGCCGCGTCATGCAACTCGAGATCGAGAAGCAGGCCTTGCGCAAGGAATCAGACAAGAGTTCCCGCGAACGACTCGGCCATCTGGAAAAGGAACTCAGCACGCTCCGCGAGCAATCGAACAGCCTGAAGGCACATTGGCAGACCGAAAAGGACGCCATTGGGCGCATCCGCAAGCAGAAGGAAACTATCGAGCAATTGAAGGCCGAAGAGCAGCGATACGAGCGTGCCGGCGATCTCTCTCGTGTCGCTGAAATCCGCTACGGCAAACTTTCCGCGGCCGAAAAGGAATTGAAGAACGCACAGAATCGCCTTACGGAACTGCAAAAAGATCACCCGATGCTCAAGGAGGAAGTCGGCGAGGAAGAGATCGCCAAGATCGTTGCCAAATGGACGGGAATTCCCGTCGGCCGCCTGCTCGAAGGCGAAGTCGAAAAGCTCATCCACATGGAAGAGCGCCTGCGACAGCGTGTTGTCGGCCAGGACGCGGCGCTTGCCAGCGTGTCAAACGCGATTCGTCGCAGCCGTTCTGGCTTGAGCGACCCGCATCGCCCCGTCGGCTCATTCCTGTTTCTTGGACCTACCGGGGTGGGAAAGACCGAACTGGCGCGCGCTCTCGCAGAATTCCTTTTTGATGACGAACGAGCCATCATTCGCCTCGACATGTCCGAATACATGGAAAAGCATTCCATTGCGCGGATGATCGGCGCACCCCCGGGATACGTCGGTTACGAAGAGGGCGGGCAGCTCACGGAGCAAGTTCGTCGCCGTCCGTATTCCGTCGTGCTGCTCGATGAAATCGAGAAGGCCCATCCGGACGTTTTCAACGTGCTTCTTCAGATTTTGGACGATGGGCGGCTAACGGA
>JANWJR010000052.1 GCA_025451835.1 Candidatus Acidiferrales bacterium
CTCTACTGTACGAAACCCACATTTGGCGCGGGAACCGTTCCGGGGTCTTCCGGAAGCACTCCAAACTGAGCCTCGTAACGTCCGACATTTTCTTCCAGTGCGCGTAACAGGCGCTTCGCATGTTTGGGATTCAGGATCAGGCTCGCGACGAGCTTTCCTTGGGGCACTGTAGGGAAGAGATAAATAAAATTCAGCGTGAATTCCTCGGCGTTGTGGTGAACCACAGCGAGGTTCGCGTACTGGCCGAGTAACTCTCTTTCGTCGGCCTTGATTTGCACTTGCTGTTGCTTGGACGGTTCGGCCATCTGCATTCTCCTCCTGAGTTCTTAATAGCCCACTATAGCAGAGCGCCGCTTGTCACCGATGTATTTTCGGGCATCGCTGCGATCGGGTCCATTGACTCGCATTGTAGTTAAGCGTAGTTTATATTGCTAGTTCAACACAGTTAACCTATGGGCGGCCAGAAGAACAATCCCACTCAATTCGAGCATGGCTCGGCCCATCCGACGACGGATCTTGCTGCCGCGTCTCCCGCGGCTCGCGATTTGGCCGGCCTCCTCACCCACGAGGATTTGGATCGTGCGCAGGACCGCTGGCGGGTAACTCGGGCGCGGGGGAAGGGGCTCAGCTCGAAGACGTTTGGAGGGATCCGCGTTCTTTGGCTTCTTGTCGGGCCGGGTGTCCTGGTCTTTCTCGGTGAGAACGATGCGCCGAGCATGCTTTCTTACTCGGCCACCGGAGCACGCTTCGGCATCGGCTTCTTTCTCCCGTTTGTGGTGCTCACGTTTCTCATGGGCCTGGTCGTGCAGGAGATGACGGTGCGGCTGGGTGCGGTCACTCATCGTGGCCATGCTGAATTGATCTTCGATCGATTCGGCAAGTTCTGGGGCTTCTTCTCGATGGGCGACCTGGTCCTCGGGAATTTTCTCACCTTGGTCACCGAGTTCATCGGCATTCGCGCCGGGCTGGGGTTCTTTGGGATCCGGCCCCTCGTCGCGGTGATCGCAGGACTCGCGGTCGTTTTCGCCGTAATCATGACCGGGCGGTATTGGACTTGGGAGCGGATCACTCTGGGACTTGCCATCTTCAATGGGCTTTTTGTGCCGGCTGCCATTCTCGCGCATCCGGATTGGCACGCCGCCGGACACGCTCTGCTGACTTGGACACCTTTGCCGCAGGGAAGCAGGCCGGAGATCATGTTGCTGATTCTCGCGGTCACGGGCGCGACGGTGACGCCGTGGATGATTTTCTTTCAGCAGAGCGCTGTCGTAGACAAGGGCATGCAGCCTCGCGACATCAACGCCGGGCGCTTTGATACCTTTCTGGGAGTATTCTTAGCCGCGACGTTCGCAATCGCGGCAATTCTTGCCACGGCGCCTCTGTTCCATCACGGCATTGACGCTTCCCAATTCCAGGCAGCGCAATTCGCGGAGGCCCTGGAACCATGGATCGGGCATATTGGAGCCGCGCTCTTCGCGCTCGGCATTTTCGAGGCTGGAATTGTGGCTGCAATTGCGATTTCCACATCGTCCGCCTATGCTTTCGCCGAAGTTCTCGGCACCGGACACAGTTTGAATCGGCCGTTACGCGAGGCTTGGCCGTTCTACTCGACCTTGCTGGGTTCGGCCTGCGCCGCGGCGGCGCTCGTGCTGATTCCCCGCGCTCCGCTTGAATTCATCGTGCTGACCGTGAATGTGATTGCCGTCCTCGCCATGCCTCCGGCGCTTGCGTTCCTGTTGCTTTTGGTCAACGACGCGGACGTGATGGGAGAATATGTCAATCACTTTTGGGAGAACGTTGCAGGTATCGCGGTCACCGTGCTCTTGATTTGTGCGGGCCTTGGATTCGGTTTGGCGACGGTTTTTCCCGGCTTGCTAGGCCGCTAGATTCACCGGGGAGCCGTCGCAGTTTTTCAACCGGGCGATTTCCGACGGGTTGGAGGGAATAAGTGAAGAAAGACGACACAAGATTCGATCCCGGAAGACCGGGTACGCCAGATGTGGCGGGCGTGCCCGATGAACCCGATATGAACGATCCGAGTGTTGTATTGTCGCTGCTGGAGGCCGATCAGGTCGTGGCCACGAAGCAACAAACTCATTTTGGCCGGCAAAATCTTTCGACGAAAGTACGGGCGTTGCTGTGGGGTCTGCGGATATATGTAGTCGTTATGCTGGCGATCGTGCTGATTTCCGTGTTTCGCGCCGTCCGCTCGGCGCACTAACAGCTTGCTGAGAAGCCCCATAGGGGCATTCAGGGAACGGAACGAAAATGGTTCAAGATGTGTCACGGAAAAACACTTAAGGCAAGGGCCGAAGTCAAAATTCAGAGCCGAAGCCGTAGAAAAGGGAACTGCTTCGCCGAATGAATAGAGCGGCTAAGAAGAAATATAGCTGCGCAATCGTCTGGCCCGCGATAACTGTTGTTGTGCTGGGAATTGCCGCTGTTATGTTCTCGCTTGTCTCCTGTGGGAATGATTGGAATGCGCCCGCGGAAGTGAAGAGCGAGAGAAATCCCATGCCTGCGACGGGCGCAAATCTTGATGCAGCTAAGGCCATCTACCTCGATCGATGCGTGAATTGTCACGGGGTTAAAGGTAACGGCGAGGGTCCCGAGGCAGAAAAGCTTGCCGTCGCACCCAAGGATTTTACGGATTCGCACGCCATGAATGAAGTCACCGACGGCGAGCTTTTTTGGAAAATTGGCGTAGGCCGGCGGCCAATGCCCAGCTTCAAGAATCGACTGAGCGAAGATGATCGCTGGCTGCTGGTGGATTACATCCGCACATTTTCGACGAGACTGGCCGCGCCGAGCGGAAGCACCGCCGCCCCGGGGCGTCCGTGACAGTGATCGCGGGCGGCAGTACCCAGATTGGCAGGCGATTAATTCACCTTCGATAGCGCGTCGGCGACTTCCTTGATGTCTGGCACGGTCGGGATATCGTAATTCTTGAACCAGGCGATCTTGCCGGCGCGATCGACGACCGCAATGGCTCGCCCGGTGATTCCCTTATCCGCAAGGAATACGCCAAACTGATCCGCGACGGCGCCGCGCGGCTGAAAATCCGCCAGCAACGGATAATGAATACCCATTTTGTCGGCGAACGCCTTGTGCGACCAGACGCTGTCGACGCTCAGGCCCAGAACCTGTGCATCGAGTTGCTCGAAGCGTTTCAGGTCATTCACGAAGCAAGCATGTTCGTTGGTGCAGACCGGGCTCCAATCGAGCGGATAGAAAACGATCACCACGCTCTTCTTGCCCTTGAAATCGGAGAGCTTCACTTCTTTCTGGTTCTGGTCCTTCAACGTAAATTCGGGAGCCGCGGCTCCCACTGAAATTGCCATAGATAAATCCCCCTATACGCTTCGTGCGATGAATCCCACGATTGCGTCGGCACTTGCTCGATAATTCATGATAGCTGAAGGGGCCAGCGCCAGACAAATTTGCGGATGGCCGGTCGGGCAAATCCCAATCTGCTACCATACTGCCTAGGAAGACTGAGAGGAGAAGAACGAAGTTGGAATATGTGACCCACGCCGAAGCCTACCCCGGAATCGAATACCATGCGCGCAGCCGCAACTGGTGGGCGTGGCTGAAAGGAACCGCGCCCGAATGCGTTCATCTCGCCCATGAGCACTCGTGGGTTGTGACGCTGATTCCCGACACGCTTTACCTTCGCGGCAAGCGCGCGATGAGGCGCGACCCGGTGCGCCCCGAAGTCGTGCTGTGCCGGGACTGTCTCGCGGAGGTTGCTATCGGGGATATGGAGCAATACGGTGGGAAAGTCGCGGCATTCGAGCCCAGTTCAGAATTCACGCAGTATTTTTTCGTTGCGGCGCCGGACTTCGAGGCTGCAGGACTTGCGCCGGAAGTGCGGACGGCGATCGAGGAATGCCTCGATCGGGAGCTTCCACCATGTTCCGCTTGCGAGAAAGCGTCAACATGGCTATGGTTCTCCCGCGAGCAAGTTCCCGGCCTCAATGAGGTAAACTCAATTCGCGAAAAGCCGGGCGAGCCATTTTGCGCCGCACACGGCGTGAGAAAGATGTGCAGCGCATTCGAGAAAATCGCGCAGGCGGATTTGTATTACATGAACCTGCCCTATGGCGAGTCGGGGGCGTACGTCGGGATAGGATGATGAGATTGCGAGAGGCGGTCGAGAGGTACTTGGCTCTGGCGGGCGGTTACCATAAGCCGATCGCGCTCAGTGCATTCGGCCTCTCACGAGAAGAAACCGAGCATCTGTTCGGCGTGTTCGACGAGGATTATCACATCAGCCGCTTCTTCCACTTCCGCAACTCCTCCGGCGAGAGTTACCAGATCAACGGCTTCCCCCAGACTCACGTTTCCGTCGATGCTGAAATCAGCGAAACGCTGTGAGATTTTGAGCGCAGAACCCCCCTATTTTTTGTCGATTAGAGTGTATTCCGGGGTTGACAATAAAGCACTTAAGGGCATTTCTAATCCCTGTTGTGTCGATTAGAAATTTTGCGGCCGAAGACCTCAGATGCATTCATTTTCGCGGCCGCTTCCCATCCTTCTGGGCACTCTCTGATTTTCCCGATTTGCGAGCCAAACGTCCTCACCGAACCTAGTCGATCGAACATTATCCACTGACCCCCGCCCACTGCACCTCGGTCCATCGCACCCGGGCCAACGCTATCAGAGCGGACCGGGGGTTTCAAACGGACGGAGCCGTGGAGAATTTCGCGGGGGCATCTCCCGGCGCAAATTCGACGTTTCGCGGCATCCATAGAATAAACGCAGGCGGTTGACTTGAAGGAGAGCGGTATCTAAGATGAGGCGCGCCGGGCGCGAATCGGTTAGCCGCACGTGCGTCAGGACAGCGTTCGCTGAGAACTACAAGGGAGCGCATGCCGGAACCACAGACGTTAGTAGGCCAGACGGTCAGTCATTACCGCATCATTGAAAGACTCGGGGGCGGAGGCATGGGCGTGGTTTACCGCGCCGACGACTTGACGCTCGCGCGGCCCGTGGCACTGAAATTCCTTCCGGTGGAAGTTTCCCGCGACAAGCAGACGCTCGAACGGTTTCTGCGCGAAGCGCGGGCGGCGGCGGCGCTGAATCATCCCAACATCTGCACGATTTACGAAATCGGCGAGCACGATGGGCACCG
This sequence comes from Candidatus Acidiferrales bacterium, assembly GCA_025451835.1. Lineage (GTDB taxonomy): Bacteria > Acidobacteriota > Terriglobia > Acidiferrales > UBA7541 > Palsa-295. The sequence continues at coordinate 5,135 of JANWJR010000052.1, forward strand.
CTTCATCGCCATGGAGTTGATGCAGGGCGAGACACTGAAGCACCGCATCGCGTCCGCGCCGATGAACGTCGGCACGCTGCTGGACCTTGGGGCGCAGATTGGGGACGCGCTCGACGCCGCACACTCGCAAGGCATCATCCATCGCGACATCAAGCCCGCGAATATTTTCGTGACGCAGCGCGGGCAGGCGAAAGTGCTCGATTTTGGCCTCGCGAAACAATTGCCGCAGTCGGCCGGCCAGACGCAAACGGGAACGACGAATAATGGCTCGACCGAAGACGCCGATCCGAATCTGACCAGCCCAGGGGTGGCGCTCGGCACCGTGGCGTATATGTCGCCCGAACAGGCGCTGGGAGAAGCGCTCGACGCGCGCACCGATCTTTTCAGCTTCGGCGTAGTCCTCTACGAGATGGCCACGGGACGCCAGGCGTTTTCAGGAACCACCTCGGCGGCAATTTTCGATGCAATCCTGCACAGGGCGCCGCAATCGCCCGTGCGGCTGAATCCGGACTTGCCTGCGGAACTCGAAACGATGCTGAACAAGGCGCTCGAAAAGGATCGCGCGCTGCGGTACCAGCATGCGTCCGAGATGCGCGCGGATTTGCAGCGATTGAAGCGCGATACGGATTCGCGGCGGCGGATGGTTGCGCCGTTTTCCA
>JANWJR010000053.1 GCA_025451835.1 Candidatus Acidiferrales bacterium
GAATAGGCCTCGCTTGTGCTCGTAGTCAGGAAGATATCCTCGACCGGAACGACATCGCCGCGCGCCGAATAATATCCGGCGACCGCACGCCGGGCGGATTCGAGGCCCTTGGGGGTCGGATCGTAGGTGAGAGCGCCGGGATTCGAGAGGGCGCGAAGAATCGCCTCACCGTCGCATGCGAATCCGCACTGCGTCGGATTCGAAGCAGTCAGATCGAGCAAAGCTTTTCCAGCGAAGCGATGTTCGGCCAAAGCCTTGCTCAGCCGGTTCGTCTCGAGGTTCCAATTTGTTCGTTTCGCAAATATTTCGCGCGTCATTTTGTTTTCAACGCCGACGGCGGGCCACGCGGCCGCTTGCCCGGACCCTTTCAAGATTTCAAGCGCCGCGGAGTGACATAACCGCGCCGGGCCGTGTGGTCTTCGAAGACGCGGAGCATCTTAAACCGGTCTGGGGACGTCCAAGATGGCGGCCGAGGCGCGTTGGAGTATAATCCACCCGGGGCCGAAACTACATTTCAAGGAGAAACACGTGAAGCGAACCGTCATGGGATTGACCGGCGCGCTCCTGTTGCTGCTTGCGGCAGCGCCGTTTGCCGCAAATGCACAGGAAGACGCCATCGCCAAGACGAATTTGAAGGTCGGCGACGTTGCGCCGGATTTCACGCTGCTGAGCGATCAGTGGAAACCCGTGAAATTGAGCGATTATCAGGGAAAGAAGACCGTCATCCTGGCCTTCTACGTTCTGGCTTTTACCAGTGGTTGAACGAAAGAACTCCAGGCCTATCAGTCTGATTTGGCCAAGATCGAAGCAAGCGACACCGCGGTTTTCGGAATTAGCATAGACAGCCCCGCCGCCAACGCCGCGTTTGCAAAGCAGATCGGCGTAACCTTTCCTCTTCTCAGCGATATGAACAAGAAAGTCCTGACCGCTTACGGCATTTTGAAGCCGTACGACGTGCAGGGCGATAAGTTCGAGTGGGCGGAGCGCACGACTTTCGTCATCGACAAAACCGGAAAAATCCAGCACGTCGAGCAGGGCGATGGCGCCGTAAACCCGAATAGCGCCGTTTCCATCTGTACCGACCTGCACAAGAAGCACACGTAAAAGCACTCGCGCCGGCAATGCTCGGCACGTTCTGCGGGGGGCGGTCGTTCTCGCCGCTCCCATCAGAATCTTTCCCCGCTCCCCGAACCATCGTCCACACAATTACATCCGGGAATGTCTGCATCAAAAAAAGCTTTCATCGGAACTATCGCGATGCATTGCGGCGGCGATAAATCAGAACGAAAACGCCGACAAAGAGACTTGCCGCGGGCAGAAAAAGTATGAGGATGCCATGACGAAGAGCCGTGATGCCCTGTGTGCCTGACGCTTGCGCATTTTGATAACACATCGGGCAAGCCTGGGCGATTTGCTGCATGAAGAGCGCCACGAAGACGCTACGAACCGAAATCACACTCCGTCGGATCGAGTTCAGGGAGCTCAGGATTACTCTCGATCGCAGCGTGGGCATTCTGATTGGCCATTCACTTTTCATTTTCCGAGCACCAACAGCATGAAGAGAAACACCCACAAGCCATCCATAAAGTGCCAATACATGGAAGCGACTTCGATTGCGGTGCCGCGAGTTAAATGGCGCGAAGCTCGTACCCCTACAAATCCCAGCGCCGCGATGCCGCCGAGAAGATGCAGCCCGTGCGCCGCCGTAAAAACGTAGAAAAAACTGCTGCTCGGATTTGACGCAAGGTATACTCCGGCGGCCGCGAGTTCCCGCCACGCGATCAACTGCCCCACGAGAAAAAAACATCCTAGGATTGCCGTGACGGCCCACCAGTGACGAAAGCCCTCTTTATCGCCGGCCACATATCGGTTCCGCGATCGCGCGACGGTGAAACTGCTGGCGATGAGAATCGTCGTGTTCAGCCACAAAATCCACGGAACATCGAGCCCGCGCCAGTCGCTATTCGGAAAACCCTTTCGCACGATGTAGGCGCTGACCAGCGCCATGAAGAACATCAGAACGCCGCCCAGCGCGATCGTCATGCCGGTGACGTAGGCGCGCTGCGGGGCAGCATCCGACCGTCCAAAGCCGCCTCCGCCGACGCCTCCGTCGCCGTGGCCGGACGAACCGTCTCCCCCGTCGCCAAGTTTCTCGATCTCGATTCCGTCCGCCGTTGTGCTGCTTGCCATCGTGGAGCTCCCTAGCTTGCCGGCACCGCTTTTACCGGCGGAAGATTCTGCGGAATGAAGTCTTCCGGCGCGCCTGGAACGCTGAATTCATAAGCTCCCCGGTATACCTCCGGGCTGCGCCCGCCAAAATTATCGGGCGGCGGCGGTGAATCCGTTGTCCATTCCAGCGTGGTGCTGTTCCAGGGATTCCTGGACGCTCGCCGGCCGTATTTCAAGCTCCAGAAAAAGTTGAAAATGAAAATAAGCTGCGCCGCTCCGGTGACGAATGCGGCGATGGTCACGAAGTGGTTCAGCGGCGCGAGCGGCTCGAGATAGTTTACGCCCGTAAAATCCGCGTAGCGTCGCGGCGCCCCCTCGATACCGAGGAAATGCATGGGCATGAAGATGCAATACGCGCCGGCGAAAGTGACCCAGAAATGCAGCTTGCCCATCCTCTCGTTCAGCATCCGGCCGAACATCTTCGGGAACCAGAAATACGTTGCGGAAAAAATACCGAAAATTGCCGCCATCGCCATGATGATGTGGAAATGCGCGACGACGTAGTACGTCGCGTGCAACACCATATCCAAAGCCGGCTGCGCGAGGAAGAGCCCCGAAAGGCCGCCGGTCACGAACAGAGACACGAAGCCCAGGGCGAAAAGCATCGCCGTCGTGAATTGAATCTTGCCGCCCCAAATCGTTCCCAGCCAGTTGAATGTCTTGATCGCCGACGGCACCCCGATCGCCAGCGTAAGCAGCGAAAACGCGAAGCCCGAATATGGACTCATTCCGCTGATGAACATGTGATGGCCCCAGACCGTGAAACCGAGAAACCCGATCGCACACGTCGCGAACACCATGACGCGATATCCGAAAACAGGCTTGCGCGAAAAATTCGAAAGCACGTGCGACACCACGCCCATGCCGGGAAGAATCGCGATGTATACCTCGGGATGGCCGAAGAACCAGAAAAGGTGCTGCCAGAGCAGCGGCGAGCCCCCGCTGTGATTTTGCAACTGGCTGTTGACCACCACTCCTGCAGGAATGAAGAAGCTCGTTCCCGCCGAACGGTCCAGCAACAGCAGGACTCCCGCCGCCAGCAGCACGCTGAAGGCCATCAAAATCAGAATCGCCGTGACGAACCATGACCACACGGTCAGCGGCAGGCGCATCAGCTTCATTCCTGGAGCGCGCATGTCGATCGTCGTGGCGATGAAGGTCACTGCGCCCAAAAGAGACGCCACGCAGAAAATCGCGATGCTGATAATCCACATCGTCTGGCCCAGCCCTTCGCCCGGACCGCTGATGCTCCCAAGCGCGCTTAATGGCGGATACGCTGTCCAGCCGCTGATCGGTCCGCCGCCGGGCACGAGAAATGCGGCGAGCATCACTACGAACGCAACAAGCGTTCCCCAGAACGAGAGCATGTTGAGTCGCGGGAACGCCATCTCCGGCGCGCCGATCTGCAGCGGCAGAAAATAATTGCCAAAGCCCGCCTGCGGCGCCGTAGTAAGCACGAAGAAAACCATGATCGTGCCGTGCATTGTCACCAGCGCCAGATACTGCTCCGGCGTCATGATTCCGCCGCTCAGAAAAGGAATATGCGCTCCGGGCCACACCACGTGGAACCGCATCAGAAGAGAGAGGACGATCCCGATTGCTACGGCGATCAGTGCCAGAAGGAAATACTGAACGCCGACGACCTTGTGATTTGTGCTGAAAATGTACCTGCGAACGATACCCTTCGGCGCTTCGGAAACGGATTGCGAGGATGAAGGAATCACACTCATTCGAACGGTCCGGATGATTGTACCGTAAGCGCTCCGCTCACTGCGCGGCCGCCTGCTGCTTCAGGAATTGTTCGTAGCCGGCTTCCGGGACAACGTTCAAGAAGCTTCGCATTCGTGAATGTCCCAACCCGCACAGCTGCGTGCAAACAATTTCATACCGGCCCGTTCGATTGGCGGTGAACTGCAACGGTATCGTCAGGCCGGGGACAGCGTCCTGCTGGAGCCGCAGCTCCCGAACGAAAAAGTTGTGAACCACGTCCTGCGAACGAATCAATAGCTCGACGGGACGATCAACGGGAACCGTCAGTTCCGGCGCCACGATGTCATCCTTGCCCGCCGGGTCGCTCGCATCAAGTCCGAGCGGGTTTCCCGTTGCGGCGCTGATTTGGTTCGGATCGATCCTCCCGAATTTTCCGTCCGCGCCCGGGTATCGAAAGTTGTAAACGAACTGGCTTGTGGTGACCTCGATTCGAATCGCATTTGCCGTCGGCGAGGCCAACCGCGATTCCGCCCACACTTTACGCCCGAGAAACGCCAACACGATAAAGACAACAATCGTGACGGACGTCCAGATGATCTCTGCGGCATTGTTGCCGCGAGAAAAGCGAGCGCGCTGCCCGCGATCCCGGAACCGGAAAATGGCGATCGCCAGCGCAAGTTGTACGAGAATAAACACGATTCCCGTAACGTACAGCGTCAGGTTGTATTGGTGATCGAGCGCCGCGCCCGGCGTTGTGATCGGCGCCGGCGCTCGAAAAGCGCGCGCGCTAAAACTGTACGCCGAAAACGCCACCAGAATGATGATTAACAGCGCGAACAAAACCGCTGGCGCTGCCGAGCCGCGTGCGGATTTTTGGTTTCGTTGCGGATGATTACGTGCAGACACGCGGCCCTCATGCTGACCGAAGGAGTAAATGTAACTGACCATCATAGCCGAGCAGGAGAGGAATTCAAGCTAGCGGAGATGGATCACTTTTCGCCCAACTGTTAAGGCTTCGAATCGGAACGCTCGAGCTCTTCGCGATTCCATTTTCCGAGCGTGGCGCCAGCTTCGTAAGTGCTTTGCGCAAATTGCAACAACGTTTCCCGCGGCGATTCGGCTTTCCGCACATCTTCATACATCAAAAGGAACTCCGACATTTGTTTGCTGTAGAACCCGGCTTTCGGACGAATCGGCGCGCCCGCGAATCCCGCTGGCTCAGGAGCGGCGTAAGCGTAGAAGGCCGCGTCCATCTCGCCGCCGCCGGGCCAGAAACCTACGCTGATCACCTCGTGCGAGTACGCTTCTCTTGTCACGCGATCCGCGCCCGCTCGTTCTGGCGCGCGCCGTCCCGAGAAGCGCGTCACCGCGAGATCGAAGCTTCCCCAGAAGAAATGCACCGGGCTCGATTTCCCGATAAAGCCGCCGCGAAATTCCTTGAGGATCGTATCGGCGGACACCAACGCGCGCCAAAAGCGGTTCGCGTATTCGCGGTCGTACGACGCGTGCACTTGGTCCTGATCGAAGCGAATCGCATTCGGCACTTCCACCGGCATCGGCCAGATTTTTACGTGAATCCCCATGGATTCCAGCGTTGAGATGAATTCAGCGTAAAAATCCGCAACGGAGCGCGGCGCGAGATGCATGGTCTTAACGGCGCCGGCGCTGGTCTGAATCACAAGCAGATGTTCGATAAAATCGAAATAAATTTCAAAAACCCCTGCCTCGTAGGGAACGGCGGACGTCGTCAACCCTCGCGCGGTGACGTACAGCGCGACCTCCCACCAATGATTGACCACCGGGCAATCGGCCAGCCGCACCTTCCCCGCGATTTGCGTCCACATGTGCAGCGTGTCCAGCGTGCCCTGCCACTCTTTCACCGGCAATGCCGGCCATGGGTCGGGCCACGCCGAAGCGGTCGCACTTTTCGCAACGCTCATTTGTCTCTCCGAATTCAACACGCCGTGCTGGTGGCTCCCTCGGGTCTAGTCGAGAGCGATTTCATCCACATAGCACCAGCGCCAATTCTCTCCCGGTTCGAATGACCGCATAATCGGATGACGCGTCTGATGGAAATGCTTTGTGGCGTGTTTGTTCTTGGAGGAATCGCAGCAGCCGACGTGCCCGCAGATTAGGCATTCCCTCAAATGAACCCAGGTGTCGCCCATTTTGAGGCACTCTTCACAGCCCGAACCGCTCGGTTTCACGTCTCGAATCTCTTTCACATGCGCGCAGGGCTTGCTCATCGTCACATCTCCTTCGCGCGCCGACCGGGCTTGAGAGCCGCGCGAGAAGTGTGTATCAGCGGCTTCAGCGGCCAAACAGATTGCGGACGAATCGTCGAATTTTAGTTTTTCCGCATGCCGCAACGAAGGGCGGCTCCGCAACGGAGGAAAAACGCGCCGCAAAATGGACGCCAGTCCAGAAGACGCCAGAAATGGTGCGGTCGAGTGGATTCGAACCACCACGGTATTGCTACCGCCAGCCCCTCAAGCTGGTGCGTCTGCCAGTTCCGCCACGACCGCATCGTGGTGTGCCATCGCAATCCTAAGCCGCAAAGATTTGTTTTGTCAAATAACTCGGCCAACCAGACAAGCACGGAGGCCGGCTTGCCCAGCCTCCGTGTTTGCCGGTCACCTCTGCCGCCGAGACGTCTCTCGCCGTTGCCCCCAAAAGCAGCGGCTCCGTCCCTGTCTTCACGCAGTCCGCTGCGCTGCTCGCGGATGCGCGTCGGTCACCTCCGCCAGCCTGCCAGACTTCACGTCGTACACGAAGCCCCGCACCGGCACCTCACGCACGTAAGGGTGGCTCTTGATGCGCGCTACCTGCTGGCGCACATTGTCCTCCACGTTCTTGAAGGGGTGGAAGTGGACGGGCGCAATCGTCGTTGTTCCCGTCCGTTCCTCCAACTTTTGCAGCAGCTCATCATCCTTAAAGGTAAGCATGCCGCAGTCCGTGTGGTTGATGACGATGAACTCCTGGGTGCCGAGCAACTCGTGCGAGATGATCAGCGAGCGCAAAGCGTCCTCCGTGGCGATTCCCCCGGCGTTGCGGATGATGTGAGCTTCTCCGGTTTTCAGCCCGAGGAATTGCTCGACCGTGAGGCGCGCGTCCATACAGGCCAGCACGGCTAACTTGCGGGCCGGCGGCTTTGCCAGGCCACCCAGATTAAACGTCGCGGCATACTTCTGGTTTGCCAGTACAACTTCGTCGGTAATGCTCATGGGTGATGCTCCTTTCGAGGTTAATGGCGTCTGCCATCAACATCCGCCAGCATCTGTTTGAACGTTTCAGGGAAACCACCGCCCAGACCGCGCATTCAGTGCTGGCGATGGATTGTTGGAAACGCGTCAGAGTCCGTTCATGCCATCGCCTGGTTGCCCGAGCGGCAACAACAACAGCACGATGGAGAACGGTGACGCATCCTCCC
>JANWJR010000054.1 GCA_025451835.1 Candidatus Acidiferrales bacterium
GGAACATTTGCGTTACTTGCCATTTTGCCCGCAGGGAATGTGGATCCCAAGAGCGGAGTGTTTCAGGCGCTGACGACCGGATCGACAATGCTGGGAATAGGGTTTTTCGGAATCATGGCCGCATGTTTCGTAACGGTGGGGAACGCCGGGGGGGTGGGCTCCACGGTCGCTGGAGTTGCACGCATTCCATTTATCGTTGGAATCGACCATTACCTTCCAACAGCATTCGCAAAAATCCACCCGAAATGGAAGACGCCGTGGGTTTCGATCCTGGTACAGGCCGTGATTTCGGGAGCGATTCTTCTGGTGATCCAGGTAAATGAAACAGCGAACAGCGCGTACCAGATCCTTGTGGATGCCGCGACGATTCTTTACTTCATTCCGTTTCTGTATATGTACGCGGCTGTGATCAAGCTTGCCTATCGCGACGACCGGCGCGCGAGTGAAAATTTCGTATTGATTCCAGGGGGAAAAGCCGGCGTGTGGGTGGCGGGTTCGCTGGGATTTCTTGTGGTCGTCGCGGCTATCGTGCTGTCGCTGATTCCACCTGCCGAAGCCACGAACAAATGGGTTTTTGAAGCGAAGCTGGTGGGAGGAACCGCCGTTGCCGTGCTCATTGGCCTTTCGCTTTACTACCGAGGCGTGCTCGCCAAGAGGAAAGATTCTAAGAACATTTCCGCCTTATAAAATCGCACGCTTTTGCGTGGTTTGTTTTGTCGCGAGCGAGAAGCGCGGATCGGTGGCGCCGCCCTGCGTGATGCAGGTGGCCACGTACTCGCCGAGTGACGGACCGTGCTTGAAGCCGTGGCCCGATCCGCCGCCTACGAGCCAGATGTTTTCATGCGCGGGATGCTTGTCGATCAAGAAATCTCCATTAGACGTATTCTCGTACTGGCAGACCCGAGTTTCAACGACCGGCGCGTTTTTTAACGCCGGAAAGCGGCGCGCCAGAAATTGCCTGGCGATGGCGAAGGCGCTTGGGCTGGCGATGCGGGACTGCCCGTCGGGATCGACTGGCGGACCGTGGCGATCGTTGGCGATTTTGAATCCCCGGCCCTCGAGGTCCGGCATTCCGTAGAATTCGTCTCGCAGTTGGAGCCAGGTTGGCATGGCGGGCGGCTCGAAGCGACGATCGCCCGGGGGTACGCCGAAGAAAAAGACTTCCTGACGCGAAGTGAAAATACGATTGCCGAGCAGCCCGGGAAAAAGCTTTCCGAGCCACGAGCCGCAGGCGAAGACGAAGGTTTTTGCGGAGATCGTCGAGGCGCTGGTCGTTTGCAGCGTCGAGACGCGGCCTGAAGGGAGCGATGGCGCGACAACCGCGTCCGTGCGGTATTCCACGCCAAGTTTCTCGGCCTGCTCGACGACGGCTTGCACGGCACGCCGCGCCATCAGCACGCCGCTTTCCGGCTCGAAGATCCCCCAGGAGTCGTCGTCGAATGCGATTTGCGGATAGCGCTGGCGCAACTCGGCGATTGTAAGTTTTTCGAACGAAATTCCGGCCTTGGCGAGCGCCGCCACAGAAGCAAATGCGTAGGATTCGTTGTGCGCGACCCACAGCACGCCTGTCTGTTTGAAAAGCTCCGGACGTTGGGCCTGCGCGAAAAGTTCCTTCCATTTTGGCAGCGCGCGCATGGACCAATTGGTGTAAACGTCATCCGGGCCGTAGCCCATGCGGATGATGCGCGATTCGCCGCCGGAGCTGGCGCGGGCGTTCGCGGGGCCATACGCGTCTACGAGCGCGACGCGGGCGCCGGATTTGCGCAGTGAATACGCCGTCCACGCGCCGAACACGCCGGCGCCGATTACGGCGACGTCGTAATTATTTGGTTGGCTCATTATTTAATTTTGTAAAGCCGTATTCTCAGCGGTCCTCGGGGGTTAAAACCCCTGAAGGGCCAATGTCTCATTGTCGGACCTGAGACTCCGACCCCCCAGAAACCTTGCCACGAAGTTCGGCCCAGGACACTAAAATCCTTCTTCAATCAAGTGACCAACCGTGAGGCGGGAAATCGAAGGCGATTTCCGCGTGGCGATGAGGTTTTCGACGTATTTCGCAAGGATATCGACTTCGACGTTCACGGCGTCGCCGCGAATCATTCCTTGAACGTTTGTTTGCGCGTGAGTGAAAGGAATCACGGCGATATCGGCGACGCCGTCCTGCCAGTGCGCAACGGTGAGGCTGATGCCATCGAAGGCGATCGATCCTTTTTCGACGACGTAGCGGCGTAAATCTTCGGGGACGCGAACGGAGAGCCACCAGTTGCCGCCTTCGGGAACGAGGCGCGTGACGCGGCCAATTCCATCCACGTGGCCCTGCACGAAGTGGCCGCCGAGGCGCGCGTTCGCTGCGAGCGGGCGTTCGAGATTCACGAGGTCGCCGGGCTTGTTTTCGCCGAACGACGTGCGGCGGAGCGTTTCTCCGGACAAATCCGCGGAGAAGCAACCGGAATCGAGTTGGACGACGGTGAGGCAGCAGCCGTTCACGGAAATACTATCGCCGTGTTTCATTTCCGCAGCGATCGGCAAATCAGCGGCAGCGAAAGCGACGCGGAGGCGGCTGCCATCCGGGCCTAGCTCGAGCGATTCAATTTTTCCGACGTGTTCGGTGATTCCCGTAAACATCGCGAAAATATCCTTCGACGCAGAAATCGGGCCCGTAGCGATTCAAAGTTAAATTCATGAGCGCGGGAGATTTTGGAAACCGGCGCGAGGGAATCCGCGCCATCGGCACGCCGCCCGTTCCCATGACTTTTGGAGCATAAAAGAGAATCATTTTGTCCACAATTCCGGATTCGAGCGCGGCGCCGTTGAGCTCCGCGCCCGCTTCGAGGACGACGCCGAGAATTTCGCGACGGCCGAGCTGTTTGATTACGTCGCGCAAATCCGCATGGCTGCCGCGCGAGCGCACGCGAACGATTTCGACGCCGGCGCGAATGAGCGCGCGCGCTTTCGGCGAATTAGCAGGCTTGGTTGTGAATATCACCACGTCGCCTTGGGCCGATTTCACGAGCTCCGATCGCAGCGGCATTCGGAGGCTTGAATCGATGATCGCACGCAGCAGGGGCCGACGCCTGGGAAGGCCTGTGCGATCGCTCATGCGCGGATCGTCGGCGAGCACGGTGCCGATTCCGGTCAGCAGCGCGTCGGCCTCGTGGCGAATGCGCTGGACTTCTTCGCGAGATTCGGCGCTGGTGACCCAGGTGGCGCTGCCGGCACGCGACGCGATCTGCCCGTCGAGCGTAAGGGCGGTTTTCAGCGTGACGAAGGGAATGCGGGTCTGAATCCATTTTGCAAAGGCTTCGTTCGTTTCCCGGGCGTACGGCTCGTAAATTCCGTCACGGACTTCAATCCCGGCGCGACGCAACTCGGCGAAGCCGCGGCCGGAGACCGCGGGATTGGGGTCCTTCATCGCGGCGAAGACCTTGATAATGCCCGCCTCGATGATGGCTTTCGTACAGGGACCGGTGCGGCCGGTTCGGCAGCAAGGTTCGAGATTGACGTAAAGCGCGGCGCCGCGAGCGTGGGCGCCCGCTTCTTTGAGGGCGATGATTTCGGCGTGATCGCGATTGTCGTAAATGTGGAAGCCCTCGCCGACCTTGATGCCGTCTTTGACGACGACAGCGCCGACGCGAGGATTGGGATGAGCGAGAGCCATGCCTTTGCGCGCAAGCTCGATCGCTTCGGTCATCCAGTAGCCGTCGTTGAAGACGGGGTCAGTCGAAGAGGGAATTGACGTAGGTCTGGGCGTCAAATGGCACCAAGTCATCAATCTGCTCGCCGGTTCCGACGAAGCGAATGGGAAGATTAAGTTCACGTGCGATGGCGACGACGATCCCGCCTTTGGCGGTGCCGTCAAGTTTTGTAAGCACGATCCCGGTGACGCCGGCGTGGCTCCAGAATTCGCGGGCCTGGTTGAGGCCGTTCTGGCCGGTGGTGGCGTCGAGGACCAGGAGCACGTCGTGGGGCGCGCCGGGAATAATTTTTGCCGCGGTACGCTTCATCTTGTCGAGCTCGGCCATGAGATTTGATTTGGTGTGCAGGCGGCCGGCCGTGTCGACGATGACGATATCGGCAGAGCGCGAACGCGCGGCGGAAAGCGCGTCGAAGACCACCGCGGAAGGATCGGAGCCGGATTTTTGCTTGACGAGTTCGACGCCCGCGCGGCGGGCCCAGACCTCGAGTTGCTCGATGGCGGCGGCGCGGAAGGTGTCCGCGGCGCAGAGCATCACGCTAGCGCCTTCTTTTTTGAGGCGATTCGAGAGCTTGCCGATGGTGGTGGTCTTGCCGGTCCCGTTGACGCCGACGACGAAGATCACGCGCGGCTGCGCGAAGGCTGCGTTGCCATTCGAATTCGCGGCAGGCGCGACGAGGATTTTCAATATCTGATTTTTCAGTTCCTGCTTCAGCGTTCCCGCGCCGACGAGCTTGTGCTGGGTCACCTGCTCGCGCAACGACGCGATCACTTCCTTGGTTGTGCGGACGCCGATATCCGCGCTGAGGAGCGCCGATTCGAGCTGCTTGAGCAGCTCGGGGTCAACGGGGCGGTCGCCGGTGAGCAGTTGTTCGACTTTGGCCGAGAGCTCCGTGCGCGTCTTGGTGACGGAATCTTTCAGCCGTTCGAGCAGCGTGGGTTCGGGTGGACCGAAAAGTGAGATCATTGAGTTCGTCGCGCGAGGCGCAAGAGTTTGATTCTAGCAGAGGAGCGATGCAGGGGGCGCATCGCGCTGCGGGTTGCAAGCCACTTCCGAGAGAGGTGGATCAGACTTCGACGAGGGCGGCGGTGAGCCGGAGGCGGCCGGCGCGGATGCATGAATCGAGGGCTTCGACGATCGCGGGATCGAACTTCGAGACGGCGAGCGAGCGGATGCGTTCCATGGCGTATTCAAGATCCATGGCGGATTGATATGGACGATTCGTGGTGATGGCGTCAAACGTGTCGGCGACGGCGATGATGCGAGCCATGAGTGGAATCTGGTCGCCGGGGAGACCGTAGGGATAACCGCCGCCATCCATGCGCTCGTGGTGAAGTTCGATGCCGGGCAGGATGTCCTTCAATTGAGCGACGGGGCGCATGATGTTGGCGCCCTTGATGGTGTGCTGCTTCATGAGGTCGAATTCCTCGTCGGTGAGCTTGCCGGGTTTCTTCAGCACGCGATCGTCCACGCCGATTTTGCCCACGTCGTGCAGCAGCGCAGAGATTTTCAGGCGGTCGAGGTCTTGCGGATTCATGCCGAGCGTTTCGCCGATCATCATCGAGTACTTGGCGACGCGGCCGGAGTGACCTCGGGTATAGGGGTCCTTTTCGTCAATGGCGGCGGCGAGCATTTTGATGGAGCCCAGGAACAATTCGCGGTTTTCGGCTGCGGCCAGCTTCAGGCGTTCGACGTACTCTTCGATATCACCAGCCATGTGATTGAAAGTTTCAGCGAGCTCGCGGATCTCGGCGGCGCCGCGAATCTGCACTCGTTCGTGGAATTCCGCGCGGCTGATGGCGCGCACCGATACGACCAGGCCGCGAATCGGCCCGGTGATGCCAACAGCGAAAAGATATCCGAGAAAGAGCGCGACGAGTGTGACGACGATAACGAAATTCATGGCCTGGGCGGTGAGTTCCTGGACACCGGCATCGATGCGCGCTTCCGCGAGGCTGCGTTGCGCGATCACGGCCCAGCGCAATTCCGGGATCGTGCTGTAGGTGCCGATCATTTCGACGGGCGGTTTGCCGGCGAGCGTGAAGTGCATCGTCTCCGTGGCGCGCAATTCCTGCGGCAGCTCGCGGAATTTACTGACGAGAGGGTTGGTGGACGTAACGTCGCGGCCGGGAACCATTTCGCGCGGGTCGGGATAAGCAACGATGTGGCCGTGGCCGTCCACGAGGAATACGACGCGGTCGCGCACGCTGGCATCGCGCAGCCGTTCGAGCAAACGATCCCCGGAAACGACAGCGGCGAACATTCCGGTGAACTGGCCGTCGTTGAAGAGAGGAACTGATATCACCAGCGCCGGACGATTGTCATGACCCAGAGCAAAAGGTTCGCTGATGAAATTGAGGCCTTGTATGCTGGCGGTGAAGGCGCGTTTCAGCGCGCCGTCAACGAAGGGGTCGCGGTCCGCGGAAAAGCTTCCGGCGGATTGGCCCTTGGCCTGTTTGTCGACTGCCGAGACGTACAGAATGTTCGGGTTATTTTCGGCGAAATCCTGCAGCAGACGCGAAACCTGTGGCGCGTGGACCGGATCATCCACGTCCTGAATCCAGCCTGTGAGCGCGAGCATCTGGCGTTGGCTGAGCAACTGCTCGCGAACACTTTGCACGAATTGCAGCGTTTCGCTGGCCAGCGAACGGGTCATCTCGCTTTGCTGCAGGCGCTCGGTGTCCTGCAGTTTTTCTTCACTCAACTGCAATACCTGGCGATGGTAAAGCCATAGCGGAGTGACGCTAAGCAGCAGGAGAGCGCCCAGCACGATCCAAAGGATGCGCAAGCGTCGCGTGGCGATTTTGTGGAGCGATTCCATGTGGCCGGTTACACGCGTTCCTTTAACCTTAAAATGCTAGCGGAGGGCATCGCGGAGCACAACGGGACGATGGTACCGGGGTGGCGGATAAGCTACGGGCCTATTGGCACTTACGCGTCAAGCGCAAGGCATACAAATACGGGGCGATTCACTGAAAACCGACGGATAGATGTTCGCTTCAGCGGTGGAAATCGAGGCGGTTTTCATCGCCGGAGATCAGGCGTGCGATATTGGAGCGATGATTGAGGAGCACGATCAGGGAGATAAGGACGGTTCCGAACGTCACCTGGTCGGGCGGCGCGTGCCCGGGCGCGTAGAGAACATACACGAACACCGGAAGAACCGCGGCGGCGACGACGGATCCCAGCGACGAGTAACGCCAGAAGGCTACAACCAGAATCCAAAGCACGGCTGCCGCTCCCACGGCTGCGGGGCAAATTGGCAGAAAAACGCCCAGGCCGGTGGCGACTCCTTTTCCACCATGGAAGTCGAGCCAGACTGGGAACACATGGCCCAGGACGGCAGCGACAGCGGCGGCCATCATCCAGCGGGTGCTGCCGCCGGTCCAGCGAGCTGCGATCCAGACCGCGAGATAGCCCTTTCCGGCGTCGAGAAACAGCGTGAAAATGCCGGCGATTTTCCCTGCATTGCGCGCGACGTTGGCGGCTCCGATATTGCCGCTGCCGGAATCGCGAATGTCGCGTCCCGCAGCCGCCTTCACGATCAGCAAGCCGAAGGGGATTGAGCCGAGCAGATACGCGACGGGTAGGATCAGCCACTGCGAGTTCACGGGGCTTCCTTCACAAACGGAAACGTCGCGAGCCGCTGATATTCGGCGCCTGACGGCTTCAAGAAACTTTGAAAAAGATGAAATTCGGTCTCGCGCGCCGAACCGAAAACGCGTGATTTCCAGTCAGCGGCAGCACGAACGAGATCGCCCGAATTCTGCCGCGAATTCAGACGCGCCAGAGTCAGATGCGGCACGAACGGCCGCGATTCACGGGTGATGCCCAGCGGTTCGAGCGCTTCTTCGACGCTGGCGGCCAGCTTCGGCAGATTCGATGAGGCTTCGATGCCGCACCACGCCACGCGAGGCCGACAGTCACTCGGAAAGAAACCGATACCGCGAAAATTTGTTTCGACCGGGCGCGGCGAGCGAACGGATGCAAGCGCGGCGCGAATGGCGGCGACATTGTCCGCGGCGGTTTCGCCGATAAATTTCAAGGTCACGTGCATTCCCCCGGGATGCATCCAGCGGATGCCGCGCGACTTCGGCTCGAGCTGCGCGATCGCTTCTGCGAGCGCACGACGTATCTGGTCCGGAAAATCGAGCGCAACGAAAAGCCGCACGAGCTAAGCTCGTCCGTGCGACGGGAATAGAAAATATCGCCGCACCATGTCGAGAGCCGTTTGGGTGGCCTGCAAACGGATGCGGTCGCGGTCGCCGAGAAAGTGAAAACCGCGGGCGCGCGGGCCGCGCTCGTCGGCAATGCCTATATGCACGGTGCCGACCGGTTTTTCCGGCGTTCCACCGCCGGGACCCGCGATTCCAGTGATTCCAACGCCAACGGTAGCGCCGGTGCGCCGGCGAATACCGTCAGCCAGCGCGAGAGCAACTTCGGAACTGACTGCGCCCTTCGTTTCAATGATCTCTGGCGGAACATCGACAAAGGCGGCTTTCAAATTGTTGCTGTAGCAAACCACACCGCCCAGAAAATAGACGGAGCTGCCTGAAATGTTGGTGAGGCGCTCGGCCAGCATTCCGCCGGTGCAGCTTTCGGCCACGGCGATAGTGGCGCGATTTTCGGTGAGCACGCGCCCCACCACTTCCTCGAGCGACTCACCCTGCGTTGAGTAAAGGTGCTCGCCGAGGGCCAGGGCCATCCTCTGGACGATTTCGTCCAGGAGTTTTTCGGCGATGCGCGCGTCTTCGGACCAGATGCGGGGATGAAGCTGAATCCCGCCGGGCGCGGCGAGAATGGTGGTATCGATGTCCGGATACACGGAATAGAGTGGCCGCACGCGCTGCTCGACTTCGGATTCCGGCAATCCACTGATCCGAAGATCGCGCGTGTACAGGTGTTCGCGTTGGCCCAATTTCGCGAGGCGGGGCTGCACCTGCTCCTCGAACATTCCTTCCAGCTCATTCGGCGGTCCCGGCAGCAAGACGACAATGCGGCCATTGGTTTCGAGCCACAATCCGGGGGCACTGCCACGCGGATTCGGAAGCACGATTGCACCATCGGGAACCAGCGCCTGCCGCGCGTTGATTTCCGGCATGGCCCGACCGTAACGCCGGAAGCGTTCGCGAATCCCCGCGAGTATCTCGTCATTGGTACGGAGCTTGCGGCCGAGAAGTTCCGCCACGGTTTGGCGGGTGCGATCGTCGTCGGTTGGGCCCAGGCCGCCGCTCGATACAACCAGCTCGGCCCTATCGAGCGCGTGACGAAACGACGAGCTCATTTCATCGGGCGCGTCGCCGACCACGGCTTTGTGCAGCACACGAATGCCAAGCTGATTCAACTGCGCGGTGAGATACAACGAATTGGTGTCAATGCGATAGGGAGTGAGCAGCTCGGAACCAACAGCAATGATCTCGGCATTCATCAGGAATGTTGTACCCGATGGCGAGCGCTGGCCGCAAGTGCCCTCGGGATTGCGCGTTCGGAGGCACGAAAATCAACCCCGGGCAAAGAAAACAGCAGCTTCCTCGTCGCCTTCTGCTCCCCGGGAATGACAACGGGCGCTTTTTTTTCCACCTCAAAAACCGCAGCAAGCTTCCAGCGAAAACGGGGGATAGATCAGCCGTTGAGAGGAAAGCCTTCAACATCCCAATCAACCGAGTAGATGGCGTTGTTCGTGGTGATCATGGCGCGGTGCGCGGGAAGGAGCGCAACGCCGACGATGCCCGTCCCGCCCAGCACGACCTCTGCTTCCGACTGCGGAGTGATGCGAACGATTCCGCGACGCCCGCCGAGCGAGCCAGCGACGTAGAGATTGCCGAAACGATCGAACGCAAGCCCCTGCGGGCGCCCGAGGCCGCGGAAGAATACGGTGAGCTCACCGCTGGCCGAAATCCGGTACACGCGATCGAAACTCGAAGTGGTTGGCCCGGTGACGAAGAGCTCGCCGGTGGGACTGAACGCAAGATGGTAGGCGGACATCGAAGGTTCGAGCGTCGCGAAGACGAACACCTCACGGTCGGGACCAATCTTGAAGATGGTGCCGCTGCGATCGCCGACGTAGAGATTCCCACTCTTATCGAAGGCGATGCCCGTGGCGATGCCCATGCCTTCCATCCACTGCATGGCGCGGCCGTCCGGGGAGACGCGATGAATGGTACCGTCGTTGCGGCACGAAACGAAAAGATAGCCATTGCGGTCGATGGCGAGGCCCGTGGGATTCATGAGTTCGGTGATGAATGGCTTGACCGTGTTGTTGGACGTGATTTTGTAAAGCGAGACGGGAACTTTCTGCCCGCGCTGGCCGCTGAACGTGACGTATACATTTCCTTCAGAATCGACGGCCGGGCTGGCTACCGGATGCAGGTTGTCCGCCAGTTGCACGCCCAGAGCGAGGGGGAACGGGGCGCTTTCGATGCTGCCCATGCGCACGCGAACCGCGCCGCCAGCCGCTCCGTCCGGCACGCGCGCGATCAAAGTATTCTCGGCGGCCATCAGCAGGCTTCCTTCGGCCGGCCCGAACTGGACCTGCGGACGTGTATGGTTGCGTCCGCCGAAGCCGCTGCCGCTGATGGAAACCTCCCCACCGGGCAGGGCTGCGCCGGGCTTGACGTTGTCAATCCGTGGAGTGCCATTCACTTTCAAAGTAAGTTTTCCAGTACAACCTGCCTGACGGACCGCGGAGCCTTCCCGATTAGAAAGCGGGAAGAGAGATTCTTCGCTTCGCCCAGAATGACGGCGTCAGCGAGTTCGGCTTGGCACGCGGCCCTTCCTCCGCAAAGCAACGGTCGAACGAGCGGCGCGCAACCATCGCCAGGTTCGTCTTAGAGCCCAGCGAATCTGGCAATCCACAAGCCGATCGCCGCGTAGATTGCCGCGATCCAGTCGTCGGTCATGATACCCCAGCCGCCGGGTAGCGATTCGGCCTGGCGAGCGGGAAACGGCTTCCAGATATCGAATACTCGAAAAAGTATAAAACCCAGCAGCAAATATTTCCAGTTGAGCAGGGTGAGCGAGAGCAGATACGTCAGATGCTGGCCCGATACTTCATCGATCACTGCGATTTGCGGGTCGTCATTGTTCAAGAACCGGGCGACGCGGCCGGAGGCCCAGACCCCCACGACGGCGATCAGAATCGCAATCGGTACGGCTGTCCAGGGTATCCACAAAGCGCGTCCGGCCGAGCCGACACGGACGCTGCGAATCACGTCGAGCGGAAAATAGATTTGAGTGAGCGCGTAAATTGCGATGCCGGCGAGAGAGCCCCACGCGCCGGGCGCTTTCGGTAGATACCCGAGGCCGGCGGCAGTGGCAAGAAAGAGCGCGAAGCGCGGCTTGCGCGCGAGCACCGGCGAGTTTGACGCCTCAGCGTCCGAATGCGACGAATCAGTTTTCGCGCTCATCCGTTGCGCCACGGTCCAGATCTTCGAACAACGATTCGTCGAGGGCCGGCTCGCTGATTACGTACTTCTGGCTCGCCCAATTGCCGAGATCGAGCAGCCTGCAGCGCTCGCTGCAAAACGGGAAGTCGGCGTCCGTTTCGGAATCTACCGGTTTCCGGCAGATGGGGCAGTGCCAGTTCATAGCCGTTCAATCAAGACTAACACGAATGCCATGCGGCGCAGCTTCGGTACCTCGCTCGGAAGGTAGCAGGCCGAATTGAGCTGGCCGGACGTCGGCGCTACGGCTGAGGATTTAAGTGCAGCGGCAATAGGTTACGCGAGGATCGGGAAAAGGTTCGTCGCGAGCGATTCGCCTGACGCCGCAAGCGCGGACGTGGCGGCGGAGGCGGGCGCGGAGGTCGGCCCAGCGAATTCGATCACGCGGCCGATCAGGTCGTAGTCGTTCGCCTCGGTGATTTCAACGGTTGCCAGCGAGCCCGGGGAAGGCAATTGCGAAGCTTCGGTGACGCCTTCGAACTCGGTGATATAGATTTTCCCGTCGATGTCGGGCGCCATGCCTTCGTGCCGCGCTTCCCACACGAGATCGGTTTCCTTCGACGGACCTTCGAGCATCACTTGCATCCGTTGGCCCATGCGTTTGCGCAATTTGCGCCGGGAAATTTTCTGTTGAATTGCCATCAAGGTGTTGCGGCGGCGCTCGATTGTCTCCGCGTCCACTTTGCCTTCCAGTGCGAAGCTTTTCGACGCGTCTTCGTCGGAGTAGCCGAAGACGCCCATCCAGTCGAATTCGGCGGCGCGAACGAAATCGCACAGCTCGCGGAAATCGCTTTCGGTCTCGCCGGGGAAACCAACGATGAAGGACGTGCGAATGGAAACGCCTGGAATCGTCCTTCGCACGCGCTCGAGGATTTTCAGGAACGCGCCGCCATGCGACCCCCGCTTCATGCGCGCGAGAACGCCGCGGCTGGCATGCTGCAGCGGCACGTCGAGATATTTTGCGAGGCGCGGATGGGCGGCAATCGTCTCAAGCAATCGCGGCGTGATGCGATTCGGATAGCAATAGAGGAAGCGCGTCCAATGCAGGTCTTTGACTTGAGCGAGGCGTTCGAGCAAAGTGGCCAGGCCGTCGCGCAGGCCTAGGTCTTCGCCGTAGAACGTGGTGTCCTGCCCGATCAGCGAAATCTCGCGGACGCCTGATTGCGCGAGGTTTTCCGCTTCGCGTATCACGGATTCGAAACGGCGGCTGCGGAATTTTCCGCGAAGCTGCGGGATCACGCAAAACGTGCAGGGATGGTCGCAGCCTTCGTTGATTTTGATGTAGGCGGTGTGGCGCGGCGTCGCGCGAAAGCGCGGAGTGAGATCGTGATAGAGATACGACGGCAATTCGGCGGCGGAGGCATCGCCGCTCGGTTGCAACTGGCCTTCGCATGCTTCGAGGATTTTTTCCACTTCGCCGGTGCCGATCACGGCGTCCACTTCGGGAATCTGCTCGCGGATCTCGTTGCGGTAGCGCTCGACCATGCAGCCAGCCACGATCAGTTTCCGCGCGCGGCCGAATTTCTTGTACTCGGCCATTTCGAGGATCGATTGCACCGATTCCTGCTGCGCCGGAGCGATGAAGCTGCAGGTATTCACCACCAGCACGTCGGCTTCGCCGGCGCGCGGTGTGATTTCATAGCCGGCGCGCGCGAGAATGCCCATCATCACCTCGCTGTCGACGAGGTTCTTCGGGCATCCCAAGCTCACGAATCCGACTTTCGGCATCTCTACGGAGTCCTTTGCGAAGCGCACAAACATGCAATTCTACCACGTCGGCTCCGTTGAAAGTCGAATGCCATAGTCAACCCACTTCATTGCGGCGAAGGTTTACGGGCGCGTATTAACTCGCGGATGGAGCGGAGCAAGAATGACATTTGCTCGGCGGGGGCGGGATGATTGCCGAAGCGGGCGGAATGATACAGTTCGGTGAGTTGCGCGACGGGCGCGGAAAGCTCGGCGGGGATTGACGATGCGAATTCGAGGGCGGTTTGCGCCGGCGCCTTCTTCCATCCGCGTTTTTCGAGCAGGCGCAGCATTTCGCGATATTCGAGCGCGGCGAGCGAAGCCGTGACGCTGCCGCCGCGGCTTGCGCGCAGGCTCCAGCGCGCGATAGCGTAGCCGATCATCGCACGACCACGGACGTAGAACAGCAGGGCGAACAACATCAGGAGCACGCCGGGAAGGAAGTAAGAAGACGCTTCGACGCGGGCGTCCGCAGCGAGCAGAAATTTCATGGCCTGCTGCTGCTTCTGGTGGTAATACTTCCGCGCACGCGCCGTCCAATCGCGCGACGAATTCCGCACGTTCACCGCGAGCGACATCTGGTGGGAGAAATCGTAGTTGATCACCCATTCGCTCCAGGTGAACTGGAACCAGTCCCAGTAGAACGAAATTCTTTGCAGGAGTCCGCCGCCGGAGGCGTTTCCCGGAGGCGTGGGATCAAAGGTCATCCAGCCATAGCCAGGGAAGAAAACCTCGACCCAGGTGTGCGCGTCGCTGGCGCGGATGATGTAGTCGCCGCCCACGTCGTTGTATTCGCCGGGGAGAAACCCGGTGACGTAGCGCGCGGGTATGCCCTCGGCGCGCAGCATCACGGTCATCGCGGATGCGAAATATTCGCAGTGTCCGGCGCGGCGCGTGAAAAGAAAATAGGCCAAAGGATCGGAAACTTTCGGCCCCCGGAGATCGAGCGTGTAGGCGTAATGCGTTTTCAGATATAGCTCGATGTTCGCGGCCTGGTCGTACTCATTCTTCGATTTCGCGATGGCCACGTCGGCAAGCTTTTTCACGCGCGGATCGAGCTCGGGCAATTGCAAATAGGTCTGCTTGATTTCTTCGGGATAGTCAGCCGAAGCGCGGCGCAAGTCATAGGGCGGCACAACAGGCAGAAGCGAAGTGCCTTCGTAACGAACCTTGGTCTCGTTGTGGAATGGATTCTGGATCGTTCCCGTCCTGTCAATCGTGAGATAAGCCGATCGGGATCGAGTTCCGATTGGCCCGGAGACATCCGTAAAATGGCCGCGCAGAGTCACTGGCCGAGGCGCGACGAATACAGCGTCTGTTCCAAGCGGCTCCATGAGCGCGGTGTAACGTAAGCCGTAGGACTCCCCGGGAGGCAATGGCGTAGCGTTGAACCGGAAGACGCCGTCGTCCGAAGGCGAGATGATAATTGCTTCGGGCGAACGATTGAACCAGCGCGTGCCGTCGAACGTGGTAAGCACGATGCCGCGCCAGTGCATGTCTTCGGCGCGAGATGCATCACCTTCGATTCTGATCCGCATCACCACGGCGCTATTCTTCTTGATCTGTCCGATCTGGCCGAGCGTGACGCTGTCGCTGAATCCGGTGGCAAGAGTCGGCTGCAGATTCAGGGCGCTCAAATAGCCAGCGGTAAATCGCGGAATCAGGAAGAAAAGCAGCCCGCCGATCACCAGTGCGGCTATCGCGACCAGGACGGAAGTCAATCCGAGCGCCCGACTCAATTGCTGCGCCAGAGGCGATCCGGCTTCGACCGGCGGCGAGACAGCGCCTTCGGCACTGCGACGAATCTCGAGCGCCACAAACGTCGAGACGGCAACCATCAGGAAAACCGCCAGCGCAATGATGAAGCTGGTATCCACCGTTAGGATTGCCGACGACAGCATGCAAATGAAGGCAAGAATGGCCAGAAATCCATAGTCGCGGTTGGTGCGAGCGGAGAAAAGGCGCACCAGCGTGGCGAACAGCATCAGGTGAATCGCGGCAAGCAATGCCGCATAGAGCGACGGGTTTGGCGCGCCAGCAGCCATATCGCGCGACACGACCCAGAGATCGATCGGGAAAAAGAGGAAGTACGCCAGGACCAGCCACGTTGCCACGCGGTGCGAAAGCTCCGGACCGCGAAGCCGCCACACTCGGATGCCTTTGACGGTGAGGGCCGTGCCTGCAAAAACAATGGTGACGAGGTCCAGCTTTCCGGTGGAGATGACGGCAAGCACGCCGGTCGCGACCAGGAGGCAGAGCGACACCTCAAAATATCGTTGCACCGCCGGGAGCGGCGACGCGGCGGCGCTTGCGCTGGAGGCCATGGCTCTCTTCGATGCTAACATCGGGCCGCTGGCCACGCGTGGAGGCGACACGTATCCGCTAATAGGATTGCAAGAATACGCGCGGCGCCGTCGGCTTCCGAATAGCGCGTGCTGTTTTCCTAGGAACCGTCAGGGAATCGTTAGCGCGGCTTTGACGATTTTGCAGGTGGCGCTCGATACCGGAAGGCGCCCTACTTCCGCAAGCCGGAGGATTTTCGCGCCGTCCAATTTCGGAAAAGCGGGCACGCGCACCAGATATGGAAGCAGGGTAATATTCCGGTACGTGACGCGGTGGTGCGCTTCAGGAAGCACTTCGATTCCGCCACAAACAATTTTGAGCTTGCCGCGAAGATATGCCGCCAGCTCGGACTTTGCGTTTCGCTTTACTTCGATTGCCGGGAATTGCCACATGCGCGAGAACAGGACCTCATCGTGCGCGCCGGGTCCCCTGACCAGCATCGTATGGCCACGGGGATCGCGCAAGATTGCGGCGGCGATCTTGACGACAACGGGGCCACGCTTCTTTCGCGGCTGCGGAATTGCGCCGGTGATTCCGAGAGAATACGCGCGACATGCCTTCCGGACCGGGCAGGCGTTGCAGTGGGGAGTTTGTGGCGTGCAAATCACTTCACCCAATTCCATGAGTGCTTGATTCCAATCGCTCGGAGATTCGGTGGCCAGCAGGCGCTGCGCCATCTCTTGCAATTCTTTCCAGCGTTGCGGCGCGCGCAAATCTCCGTGAATCGCGCCAAGCCTGGCGAGCACGCGAGCTACGTTACCGTCGAGAACCGCCAGCGGAACGTCATACGCGATGCTGAGGACCGCAGCGGCCATATAGCTGCCGATGCCCGGAAGATTCAGCGCGGCCTCAAGGTCGCGAGGGAATTTTCCACCCTGCTGCGCAACGACCTGCTTCGCAGCGCGATGCAGGTTGCGCGCGCGGCTGTAATAGCCCAAGCCCGACCAAAATTTCAAAACTTCTGTTTTGCGCGCGCGCGCCAGGTCTTCGACGCGCGGAAAGCGATCCAGAAACCGGTCGTAATAGGGAATCACGGCCGCAATGCGCGTTTGCTGCAACATGACTTCCGCCACCCAGATGCGGTACGGGTCGCGGCTGCGACGCCAGGGCAAGTCGCGCCGATGCTCGCGAAACCAACCGAGCAATTGCCGCTGAAGATTATTGCGCGCTTTGGAAGAAAGTCTTGCGGACATGCGGACGCTATTCTCGCACAGCTTTATGGCCTGTGCCCGGAGCGTGCCAACCGAACTCAGAGACCTCTTACAGGCGGTCCATAAAAAGGAAATACGAGGAGGACCACAGCGCGGGCGGGATCGAGGTTTGCGGCCGGCTGGTGAGAATGATTTTGAAAATCTCGTGTTCCGCGGCGAGCTCGTCGAGAAACGCAGCGGGGGCGGACGCACCGGGCTCCGTCGTGGCCATCTCGCGCAATGCGTCGTAAATGATTTCGCTCGCCGGAGCCATTGCGGTCGAGAATTTATCCGTGCGGAACTGCAACACTGAATTGATTTCGTAAAAATGCCATGCGATGGAAGCAGCTAAGGCGACGGCGCGCTCGAATCGAGCGCTGCTTTCGCCGCGCATCGCTTCATCCTGCCGGTGCGAATCGCTCGAAAACGAATCGAGCACCAGCATTACGCGCCGTTCGTCTTCGCGCGCGAATTCGCGCACCATCAATTGGCCGGATTTCGCCGATACTTTCCAATCCACAAATCGCGCGCTATCGGTGGAAAGGTACCCGCGCAACGAATGAAGCTCATGCCCGCGGCCGCGGAAGAAGCTGGCCATCTCGCCGCTCAGCAGCGGGAGCACTTCGTAGAACTGATCGGCGGGTTGAACGGCGGGGTAGACGACGATTTCCAGGTTTGAAGTCACTTGCCGCGTTTTCTCGAAGAAGCCAAAAGGGAATCGGGTGCGAATCCCGAAGGCATCCTGCCGGTACACGCCCCGCCGAGAAAACATCAGCTCCACTTTCTGGCGGGCGGCGCTCAGGCGCGGAATGTAAGGGAAGAAAACCGGGCGCGGCAGAATCTGCGACACGCTTTTCTTCATGTCGCCGATCACGCGGATCGAAAACGACGGCCAAGTCTGCTTTTCGTTGCGAAGATCCATTTCAGCGAGCACCGGCTGCCCGGCGAAGATGTGCTCCGGAATTTCGAACTTCAGATCGATTCCGGTGAGCACGACGCGCGAGAGAACTCCTGAAATTAAAATTCCGGCGAGAGCGCATGCCAGGATCATGAAGAGCAGATTGTTGCCGGTGTTTACGGCAGCGAGAACCAGGATAAAAACCGCGCCGAGGTAGATGATTCCTTCGCGCGTCAGGCGATAGTCAACCTGGTAGACGATCCAGCGGAGGCTGGTGCGCCGGGCCAGGCGAGGAACGATCGTGATGCCGACCCACGCGGCAACGGCGAGAGCCGCCAAAGCGCTCGAACCTGCCAGCCACACGCGCCCTGATTGCGCGACGGCGGCGGAAAAAAGCGCCAGGACCAGCGCAAAGGAGAGCGCCAGCATGGCGATCCCGAAGTTGCGCCAGCCGGGCCCGTCCACCCCGCGCCACCAGCGTGCGACGATTCCGTCCTGCATTAGAGTGGAACGCGCGTGGAATCGAGAATTTCGCGGAGGATCGCTTCGGCCTGCTCGGATTTTTTCTGCGTCGAGATGTAACGCGAGCTGAC
>JANWJR010000055.1 GCA_025451835.1 Candidatus Acidiferrales bacterium
ATAATCCGGTTTCGTGCCACGGCCCACCTCCGTGCAAATTGATGTTTTGGATATAGAAAGCCTCAGACGTTAGAAGCCTGACTTAAAGTTCAACGCCGTGAAGGCCACTAAATAACCTACCGCACCCCAACTTCGCCTCAACTCACACTCTGGCGGGCATTCTATATGACCCGGAGGACCGGAAGTCAAGGCGAATTTCAAAAATCAGTGGATGATAAGCGTCTAGGGGTATGACTTGAGGTCAGAAAAGGGGAGCGGCCGGTGGGGGTGCCGGCCGCTCGTGGGCATGGGGTGATGGAGGTGCAAACATTCGAAGTGCTATCCAGCGCTGCGGCAATTGCCGCGCACCGCACAGAGCCTCGAATACTTGGTCAGTGTGCCTGTGCGGCGCGCGGGCGTCGATAGGACGCTCGGTTCATTTCGTCCCGGTACGAAGGTACCCTTTGCGGCGTTCGCCGGAGTTGCGCCCGCGCGATCCCAAGGGAGACTGACGATGGCGTGCAGCTCGAATGCGCGTACTACCCGCGTCCGGGCCGCGATACAAAGCCCCGTTTTTGTATCCCCAACTTCGACTCGACATAGTCCGCAGCCTTTCGGCTTGATCGAGCAGCCTGTTTGCTCCTTGCAGAAAGTTGAACCCTTCGAAACGGGGTGGTAGGCTCGCGAAAGCAGCAGCTTCTGGCCTCGCGGATCGCGAGGAACTGTTAGCCGGTCATTTCCTGTGGGTGCGCCCCGAACACAAATCGATCGCGCGGCCGCTCTCGAAATTGAAGCACTCGCGACAGTGCGACAATTGCTCGCCGAACTAGGAAGTGCGCGAGGACTTGAAGAGCTATCCGCGCGCGGAGCCGCCGCTCACCTCGAGCGGGAGCTGGGACTCGGCAGCCTTGAGCGGGTTGAACTGCTTGTGCGCCTGGGCGACGCCGCCGGCGTGCGGCTTCCCGATGCCGTGGTAACGAATGCCAATACCGTGCAAGATTTGATCGACGCGCTGGCGCGAGAAGAACCAGGCGCCGAACCGCCGCGTCAGTCAACGGCTGCTTTGACCGCGGCTGCTTTGACCGCGCCTGCTTCAGCTCCCATCCAGCTAGGTCTCGAAGAGAAAATCTGCAGCGCCCAAACATTAACTGAAATCCTGCGTTTGCGAGGCCTCGGCGAGCCTGCCCGCGCGCACATCCATCTGTACGAAGAAAACGATCAGCTTCGCACGATCACGTTCGGCGAGCTGTACCAACGCGCGACATCGGTGGCAAGAGAATTACTTCGCCGGGGGCTCGAACCGGAACAAACGGTGGCGATCATGGTTCCGACGTGCGCCGAATTTTTCGCTGTGTTTGCGGGAATCCTTCTGGCCGGGGGAATTCCGGTCCCGATGTATCCGCCGTTCCGCGTCGACCGCATCGAGGAGTACGCCGCCAGACAGTCCGCCATTTTAGGCAATGCCGAGGCGCGATTCCTGATCACGTTCCGGCAAGCCGAAGGTCTTGCGCGAATGCTTCGTCCCCGTGTGCCCACGCTGCGTGAAGTGCTGATCGCGGAATCACTCGCCACGATCCCGGCACGCCCGGAAAACCTGCAGCCCGCGACATGGCAGCCCGTTCAAGAACTCTCGCACGAGGCACGAGGCGGCGATATCGCGTTTCTGCAGTACACATCCGGGTCGACGGGGAATCCCAAGGGCGTAACGCTGACGCATGCGAACCTGCTGGCGAACATTCGCGCGATTGTCGACGCGATCGAAATCGTGCCTGCTGACGTTGCGGCAAGCTGGCTGCCGCTCTATCACGACATGGGGTTGATCGGCGCATGGTTTGTTCCGTTATTTACGGGCATCCCGGTGGTCATAATGTCGCCTCTGGCATTCCTGAGCCGGCCGGAGCGATGGCTGTGGGCCATCCACCGGCACCGGGCTACGATCAGCCCGGCACCGAATTTCGCGTTCGAACTCTGCGTGCGAAAGATTGGGGAAAAAGATATCGAAGGATTGGATCTCAGTTCGTGGCGCGCGGCGCTCAACGGCGCGGAGCCGGTTCGCGCGGAGACTTTGAACCGGTTCGTGGACCGGTTTTCACGCTACGGGTTCCGTCGTGAAGCGCTGCTCGCCGTGTATGGACTGGCGGAGGCGTCTCTCGGCGTATCTGTTCCGAAAATCAATTCGGGATATCAGGTTGACCGTATCGAACGCGCGGCGTTTGAATCGCAGGGCCACGCGATTCCGGTTGCTGCGTGCGCGACGACCGCCCTCGAATTCGTGAGCGCGGGGCAGCCTCTTGCAAACGTCGAGGTTCGAATTGTGGCGGCGAACGGAAGCGATGCCGGCGAGCGAATGGAAGGAAATCTCTGGCTCCGCAGCCCGTCGATTATGAACGGTTACTATCGCAACGTGGAGGCGACGCGCGATGTGATGCGGAGCGGCTGGCTGGATTCGGGAGATCGAGCCTATCTTGCTGCCGGCGAGCTTTATATCACCGGCAGAGCAAAAGATATCATCATCAAAGCAGGACGAAATCTCTATCCCCACGAAGTGGAACAAGTGGCGGGAGGAGTGCCTGGTGTTCGCGCGGGGTGCGTGGCTGCGTTCGGCGCCCCGGATGAGCGAAGTGGCACGGAGCGTTTGGTGGTGGCTGCGGAAGTTCGTGACATGGCTGATGCGAAACGTATCAGCCGGGAAATCGCGTCGGCTCTCGTTGAAGCGCTGGGGATTCCGCCCGATGCCGTCAAGTTACTGCCGACGCACTCGATTCCCAAGACTTCGAGCGGAAAACTCCGCCGCGGCGAGGCGCGACGGTTGTACCTGGAAGGCAGACTCGGCGCGAAACAATCGCCGGCATGGATGCAGGTCGCGCGCCTGGCGTCACGAAGCGCGGCTCCTCGCGCACGGGACGCTACCAAAAATGTCACGCGGCGATTGGCTCAGATTCTCTACGGGCTGTACGCACTGGCCGTCTTCGCAATCGGGATGATTCCGTTGCGAATTGTCGTGCCGTTGATCTCAAAGCGCGAACGTGCTGCAAGATTCACACGCGCCGGAGCGAGGCTCATGTTACGCGCAGCCGGGATTCCGGTGCATTTTGAAGGAGAGCGTCTTCTGGGGGAAATCGCAAAATCAGGGCCGTGGATTTTTGCACCGAATCATTCGAGCTACCTGGACGTTCTCGTGACGATGGCGTGCCTGCCGGCAGGAGTGAGGTTTGTCGCGAAGGGCGAGATTGCCTCCATGCCGCTGGTGGGCAAAGTAGCCATGAAATCCGGGCAGTTGGTATTTGATCGAAACGATCCCCAGGCGCGGATCAGCCAGGCGAAGGCAGTGAATGCGGCGCTCGAGCGCGGGGAATCCGTTGTCATCTATCCGGAAGGGACATTCACGCCGGTTGCTGGTATTCGGCCATTTCAACTCGGAGCTTTCAAAGCGGCCGTGGATACTGGCCGGCCAATTTGCCCTGTTGCCGTACGCGGCGCGCGCCGGATTCTGCGCGATACCACCTATCTTCCGCGCCCGGGCAGCGTGACCGTGACATACGGGCAGCTCGTCACGCCGGATCGGAACGCCTCGAGCGAATGGAAGGAAACCATTCGATTGCGCGACTCTACGCGTGAGATCATCGCGCGAAATGCCGGTGAACCGCTTCTCTAGTATCTGCCAGCGCCGGAAACCCGCGCAAAAGCGATTGCATCTAAGTTCGTTCCAGCCTGATCGGGGTTTGCCATGGTTGGAAAGACTTTCGCGTTAGTGGGCAAACGGATACCATGGCGTGAGACACGAAAAGTATCTCGAAATGCAGGATTCCTTGGGAGGAATGATCTATGGTCCGCAAGCTGTCGCTATTGCTGGCGCTGGTTTTTGTAGCTTCAATTTCGGCTCGTGCGCAAGGGATCGCCGACAAAGTCGAGGCTTTCGGCGGATACTCCTTCGAGCGGTTCAGGGGCTCCCCGTCGGGTAATTTGAACGGCTGGGAGCTTTCGGGACAATACAAGGTCACTGATTGGCTGGGGGGAGTGGCTGATTTCGACGGCCATTCGGGCTCTCCGAATGGATTGCATGAGTCCGTGCACACGTACCTGTTCGGCCCGCAAGTGTCATTTCCCGCGCGGATTTCTCCTTTTGCCCATGTGCTGTTCGGTGGCGCGCACATCAGCCGGGACGGATTGTCTCTTTCCTCGTTTGCGACGGCGATTGGCGCTGGGATCGATGCGCGAATCGCGCATGGAATTTCGTGGCGCGTGATCCAGGGAGATTACGTCCACACGCACTTTTTTGGAAGCGCGCAAAACAGCGCACGGCTCTCGACAGGCATCGTCATACATTTCTGAGCTGAACTACATCACGAAATTTACGGTGACGTAGGTTTCAACCTCGACAGGCTGGCCATCCAGCCGCGTAGGGCGGTATCGCCATTGGCGCACGGCGGCAAGCGCTGCCTGCACGAGGATGGGATTGCCACTAAGCACCGTCAGATTGCGAACGCCTCCGTCCGTGCTGATGATTGCACGCAGCTCCACGGTGCCGGAAAGCCTCATGATTTTTGCCGCTGACGGATACGCGGGCTCAACGCGGTGAATCAGCGCCGCTTCCATGACGCCTTCGCTGATGCGCCGCAGCTCGGTTGGCTTTTCGGGAGGGCGAGGCGGATTCGGCATGACTGGACCATTTCCCGTCGCGCCGGGAATCACGGGGCCGGAGTTCGCATCGCCGGGGCGCCGATCGTCGGCGCCGCCCGTCTCGATCTCCAGCGGTGGTCCCTGGCTCGCTGCGGCTATGTGAAGTGGGACGTGGGGCGGCTGAAGGATGGGTGGCGGATCGGCAATTGGTGTGTGCCTGCGTGTCGGTGGATGCGAATTGGCATGGGCACTTAGAGCGCTTGCGTTGCCGCCGGGATATGGCGGGACGGGAGTCACGACGTAGCGCGCAGGCAACGCGCCCGGCATGAGCAGCGGCCAGAGAAATACGCTGGCAACAAGAAAGCATTCGAGCGCAATCGAGAGAGCCAGCGCCTCTCTTCGCAAGCGGCGAGCTCGTTGGCGAGTTTCCGAGTCGCTTTCCAGCAGACATTCCGTCAGTCTTTCCGGGCCGCACATGGACACACCTCCTCCGTTGGCTCTTCACAAAGCAAGTGAATCGTGGCGGCGTGTGTGGAAACGCCGCCATAGCCCGATCTCGGAGTTCACGCGACCTCTGATTGGATAGACACCAAAGTTGTACCGGTGTGCCCGGCTGTCTGCCAGGCTGTACGTGAGCTTTAGAGCTTCCTGGGAGATTCCCATTAAGGTTTTTAATTTGTTGGAGTTGCAAATTTCAGTGAGTTGATGCATCACTTTGCTGCGAATACACGTCTAATCGAGTGAAATGACCCTTTCGGGGTTTGAGGTAAGGCATCATGAACAAACCTTCTCTTGAGACAGTAGGCGTGCGGTACACCGGATGGGCCGCGCTCAATCGCGACCCGCTCGAAGATCATGTTGAGTACACTTGCCCTCATTGTGGAGCACGGGGAGCCAAATCGGCTCGGCGTCCGCGGTCGGCTTATCATTTTTCGGACGGGTTCGTGCAGGACCTGCAGGGCGAAGCGACGACATGCCGCAATTGCAAGCAATCGTTCCGCGTGTCGCCGGTGGTGATGCTGCACGACCAGGACGAAAAGCGGCGATTCAAAGCGGTCTTCTCGGCGGATCTCGAAGTCTCGTCTAATTGACTCGGGTTTGTCGTTGAATCAATGCGCAAGCAACTGCCAGTTGCTTGGCGTTGTAGCGCCGAGCTTTAGCTCGGCATGCCGCCGTGACGCGCGCTCCGCGTATTTCTCCGCGGTCTGCTAGCGGCGATCCCAATCCGCATCTAGGTTCAGGTGGTGATTCTCCATGTCTGCGCGGACCTGCTCGAACGCGTCGTCAACGTTATCCACGAATTGCAGCAGCTTGTATTCTCGCTGGCTGATCGTTCCTGTGCGCACCATGTGCTTCCAATCGAGCACTTTGTCCCAGTATTGCCTCCCGTAAATCAAGATTAAGTGGTGCGAAGAAAGCTTTCCCGTTTGCAACAGCGTCAACATTTCCCACAGCTCATCCATGGTGCCGAAGCCACCCGGAAAAACGATGAGCGCTTTGGCCATCTGCGCGAACCACAGCTTGCGCATGAAGAAGTAATGGAAGCAGAAGTTCAGCTCGGGCGAAATATAGGGATTGGGGCGCTGCTCGTGAGGAAGCTGGATGCTCAAGCCGACGGATGATCCGCCCGCTTCAGCGGCGCCGCGGTTGGCTGCTTCCATGATTCCCGGACCGCCTCCCGAGCAGATCACGAACCGCTTCGGCTGCGTGCCGAGCGTCATGGCCCAGGAAGTGATGCGGCGGGAGAGCTCGCGCGCTTCTTCGTAGTAACGCGACATCTGCACGATCGAGCGTGCCGCGCCGACTTTCAGCCTCCATTCGTGGGTGCGGCGGCCTCGTGCGGCAGCCCGGACTTTCTTCAGGTCCGCGAGGGCGCGGTCCCGCGGCTGGATGCGCGCCGATCCAAACATCACGATGGTGTCTCCCACATTTTCCTGACGAAGGCGTTTGAGCGGATCCAGGTATTCCGCCAGAATCCGCAATGGCCGTGCCGTGAGACTCTCCATGAATTTCGTGTCTTGATATGCAAGCTTGGACATCAGCAGATGACCACGGCGATTCATGAAGTTCCCCCTTAGGTTAGAACGCAACATTCATTCTAGTACCGTTCCCGGCGGTTGCGAGTCTGCGCGCGTGGCGGGGTTTGTGTTCAGCCAACATGCAACGCAGCCGTGGCCCAAGGAATCAGATAAGTGAGCCACAAGGTGCGATCGCCAAAAGCAATTTACGGGATTTTGTTGTTTGCTCTGATGGGGCTTGTTTCGTCGACGTTCGGCCCGGCGGCATGGGGCCAGGGAGAGCTGGAAGGGCCGATTCGTCCCAAGTCCGGTGTCCAGCCGCAACCGATGCCGAAAGCGGAGCAGGAGAGGCGTGCGATACGGTCGCAAGTGAACGAAGTGATCGCTCCGATTACGGTTCGGAACGCGTCTGGCGAAATGGTTCTCGACCTCGCGAAAAATAATTTCCGCGTTTTCGACAATGGCACAGAGCAAAAAATCGACCATTTCGACCTCGGCGGCGAACCGTTCTCGATCGTGCTCGCCGTCGAAACCAGCTCGCACATCGACGCACTCATGCCACAGGTTCGCAAGACGGGCATCATCTTCACGCAAACCGTGATGGGACAGACTTCGGAAGCAGCCGTCATCGGCTACGACGATTCCGTGCTGTTGCTGCATGGGCTCACCACCGACCCAGATGCCATTCAGAGCGTAATCAATAATCTTCGCGAAGGCACCGACGGTTCGCGCGTGTACGACGCCATGGCCAAGGGAATTTCAATACTCGAGAAGCGTCCGGCCGCTCGCCGGCGGATTCTGGTGGTCATGGGAGAAGCGCGGGATACTGGCAGCGAAAATAAGTTGGGCGAGGTTCTGCGCCATGCGGAGCTTGCGAACGTCACGATCTATTCGATCGGCTTGAGCACCACGATGGCCGAATTGCGCGCCAAGCCCAGCCAGGCGCAGCCTCCCGGAATTGGTCCTCCGGGAACTTATCCCACACCGTTGCCGCCCGGAACCCTTCAGACGCCGGATAACGAAGCCGCTGTGTACGGCAATATGGACTTGATGGGACTTGCCGTGTGGCTGCTGAAAACGGGTAAAAATGCGGTCGGGCCAAATTCACTGGCTGTGGCAAGCAAAGCCACGGGCGGCCTGCACGTGAACACACTGAAAGACCGCTCGATCGAAAAGGCCATGGACGAAATCGGCGGCGAGCTTCACGCGCAGTACTCGATCAGCTACCGGCCGAAAGATGATGAGCCGTCCGGCTACCATGAGATCAAAATCACCGTGGACCGTCCGAACGTCACCGTGCGCACCCGCCCGGGTTACTACATTCCCCCGCCGGAATCGTAGACGGTAGCGTTCCCCGCAAGCATGCAGCGGACGCTTTTGTAACGCTGACTCGGGCGCGGCCATGCACGCTAGCTCTTTTCCGGTTCGAGTGGCAAAGCAGCGACGACGACGGCGGATTCCTCTTCGAGGATTGCAGCGGCTGCGGCGATGCGGTCGCCTTCTTCGAGGCGCAGCAAGCGGACGCCTTGAGTCGATCGGCCGGCTTCGCGAATTTCCGCCGAGTGCACGCGGATCACCTTGCCCTGGCCTGTGATGATCATCACGTCGGAATCTTCGCGCACCTGGAGCGCCGCGACAACAGCGCCATTTCGATCGGTTGACTTCAAGTTGATCACGCCCTTGCCACCGCGCGACGTGACGCGATATTCGGCGAGCGGCGTGCGCTTGCCATAACCCTTTTCGGCGACGGTAAGCATCAGCGACGTGAGCGATTCGCGGATGTGGTCGCTTTCGAGTTCGTCGAGGTTCCGCGTGGTCTGCTTGTATTCCTTCTCGATGATTCCGAAATCGGGCTGCGCGGCATCCATCGAGACCACGAAATCGTCTTTTGCAAGGTCCATTCCGTTGACGCCGCCAGCAGCGCGGCCCATCGAGCGAACCTCGGTCTCGCGGAATAGAATCGCCTGGCCGTCGCGGCTGGCGAGAAAAATCATCTGCTTGCCGTCGGTGAGCTTCGCGCCGATCAATTCATCGCCGGGTTCGAGATTAATCGCGATGATGCCGGACGGACGCGGATTTGAAAATTCGGCGATGGCGGTTTTTTTCACGGTGCCATTGCGCGTGGCAAGAAAGACGAATTTGTCCTCCTGCTCGAGGCTCCTTACCGACACGACGGCCGTCAACTTCTCGCTTTCCTGAAAACGCACCAGGTTTCCAATCGCTTTTCCGCGCGTGGCGGCCGCGGCTTCGGGAATTTCGTACACCTTCAGCCAGTAGATGCGGCCTTTTGAGGTGAACAGCAGGATGTAACTGTGCGCGGACGCCACGAAAAGGTGCTCGACGAAATCCTCTTCGCGCGTTCGGGCGCCGATGCGGCCCTTGCCGCCGCGCGATTGATGGCGGTAAACGTCCACCGACGTGCGCTTGATGTAGCCGGCGTGGCTGACGGTGATGGCCATCTCTTCGTCCTTGATCAAATCTTCGAGCTTGATTTCCTCGACGCGGTCGACGATTTGCGTGCGCCGCTCGTCGCCATAGGATTTCAGCACTTCGCGCAACTCGGCGACGATCACGGCTTTCAACTTTTTCTCGCTGGCAAGAATTTCGCTCAGCTCGGCGATGCGATCTCGGATTTCCTTCAGTTCCTTGAGAATTTCGTCCACGGAAAGCTGCGTGAGCCGGTGCAACTGCAGTTCGAGGATGGCGTCAATCTGGACGTAGCTGAGCCCCAGGCCTTCGCCGGAACTGGCAACCGTAATCCCATATTTCTTTGCGTCGAGCTTCACGCCTCGAACCGTGGTTTCTTTCCCGCCGACCAGGACCTTAATGGACTTATTTTCGAAGAATTCGTGCAGGTTCTCGCGGGCATTTGCTCGGCTCGACGAACCGCGAATGATTTTGATGACGTCGTCAATGTGGTCGAGAGCGATCCGGTAGCCGAGCAAAATATGCTCGCGGTCCCGTGCTTTTCGCAGTTCGTATTGCGTGCGGCGGCGGACCACATCCACGCGGTGCTCGATAAAAAGGCGCAGCAGTTCGACGAGGCCCAACTCGCGCGGCTGGCCGCCGACAATCGCGAGCAGGATCATGCCGAACGATTCCTGCATTTGCGTATGCTTAAAGAGTGCGTTGAGGATGATCTGCGGCTCTTCGTCGCGTTTTACCTCGACGACGATGCGCATTCCATCGCGGTCGCTTTCATCGCGAATGTCGGCAATGCCTTCGATCTTCTTGTTCTGAATCAGCTCGGCGATGTGTTCGATCAGCCGCGCCTTGTTCACCTGGTAAGGCAATTCGGTGACGACGATATCCTGGCGATCCTTGCCGCGCTGCTCGATGGCGGCCTTCGCGCGCACTTGAAACGATCCACGCCCGGTTTTATAGGCCTGCTCGATTCCTTCGCGGCCGTAGATGTAGCCGCCGGTCGGAAAATCAGGACCCGGAACGAGCTTCATCACTCTTTTGAGGTTTACATCCGGCTCTTCGATCATCAAGATTGCGGCTTCGACGGTTTCTTTCAGGTTGTGCGGCGGAATGTTGGTGGCCATGCCGACGGCGATTCCGCTCGAACCGTTAACCAACAAATTCGGGATGCGCGTGGGAAGAACGACCGGTTCGTGCTCGCTTTCGTCGAAATTGGGAACGAAATCAACCGTTTCCTTTTCGATGTCCGCAAGCATCTCTTCAGCGATTTTCGAAAGGCGCGCTTCGGTGTAGCGCATGGCCGCCGGCGGATCGCCGTCCACGGACCCGAAGTTGCCTTGGCCGTCAACCAGCGGATAGCGCATGTTGAAATCTTGCGCCAAGCGCACGAGAGCGTCGTAGACAGGCGAATCGCCGTGCGGGTGGAACTTGCCGAGCACTTCGCCGA
This sequence comes from Candidatus Acidiferrales bacterium, assembly GCA_025451835.1. Lineage (GTDB taxonomy): Bacteria > Acidobacteriota > Terriglobia > Acidiferrales > UBA7541 > Palsa-295. The sequence continues at coordinate 10,489 of JANWJR010000055.1, forward strand.
CGATCTTCGCGCACTTGCGGTAGGCCTTCGTCGAAGTCAGCCCGAGCTCGTACATCCCGAAAAGAATTCGCCGGTGCACCGGCTTGAGGCCGTCGCGCACGTCCGGAAGCGCGCGCCCAATGATTACGCTCATGGCGTAATCGAGGTACGACTTCTTCATTTCGGATTCGATGTCTACCGGCGTCAGTATTTGCTGGCTCGTCTCGTCTGCCATTTTTCCTCGTTACATTCGTTTTGAAGCCCGATCGAGTACATACGCTTTCACGGTTTCGAAGGCCGAGGCGCTGTTCGTGAATCGTTCCCTCGCGAAATGATCGTGGAGATGGCCCAGAAACGCGTCGCGCTCGGCATCGTTTGTGAATTCGACCGCAACGCCCTGTTCGGTATCCGGCGCGTCAGTGGGTGTGGCACGAAACTCCGAGCAGCTCAACCCGCGCAGCCCCGGCAAAATCTTCCACGTCAGTTGGTGAATCACAATCGTTGCGTCGCTTCAAACCAAGTTTCCAGCGCCTTTCTATTGTTTTGCAGGTCGCGGTTTTAACTGCGCTTCTTAGATATCCAGATTCACGACTTCGAGGGCGTTGTCCTGGATGAATTTGCGGCGCTCCTCGACGTTTTCACCCATGAGGGTCGAGAAAATATCCTCGGCGGCGACCGCATCCTCGAGGCGCACTTTCAGGAGCGTGCGCGTCTCGGCATTCATGGTGGTGGCCCAGAGCTGCTCGGGATTCATTTCTCCCAGGCCCTTGAATCGCGTGATGGTGAAATCTTTTTTGGCGTCTTCGAGAACGTAATTCAATACGCCGAGGGCATTTTCCTTGGTCACCTTGTCGCCATTGTGCGTGACGCTGAAGGGCGGCTTGTCGTGCTCTTCGATCGCCTGATGCAGAGTTCGCAGGCGCTTGTAATCCGGCGTAGCGGCCAAAGCCCAGTTGATGCGGCGCTCGCCGCCATTCTTCAGGACGAGCTCGTGGAGGCTGTGCTCTTCGTCGAATTCAAGCTTCGCTTCCAGATTGAGCTTGGCTTTCTCGATGGTCTTCGCCAACTCCTGAAGCTTTTTCTTGTCCGCGAAGTCGGTCTTCTTGTCGAGCTCGCTCGCGGCGAGCAATTCGACGAGCCTGGGTTCGCGCAAACGGCGCCCGAGCTTTATCGCCACCTGTTCGTACTCCTGAATGTTCAGCAGGAACTGCGTGAGGTCGCCACCTTCGAGCAATTCGCCGTTCTTTCCTTTCACGGCGTGCTCTTCGGTAGCGCGCTTCATCAGTTCGCGGGAGAATTCGCGCTCGTCGCGGATGTAGCGGTCCATCTTGCCGCGTTTCACGCGATACAGCGGCGGCTGCGCGATGTAGATATGCTCCTTCTCGATCAGCTCGCGCATGTGCCGGAAGAAAAACGTGAGCAGCAGCGTGCGAATGTGGCTGCCGTCAACGTCGGCATCCGTCATCAGAATCACTTTGTGATAGCGCAGCTTGCTTGCGTCGAAATCATCCTTGCCGATGCCGGTGCCGAGCGCCGTGATGATGCAGCGAATTTCTTCGTGGCCGAGCATTTTGTCGTAACGCGCTTTTTCGACGTTGAGAATCTTGCCCTTGAGCGGCAGGATCGCCTGATAGCGGCGGTCGCGGCCGCCCTTGGCCGAGCCTCCGGCCGATTCTCCCTCGACGATGAAGAGCTCGCAACGCGCGGGATCGCGTTCCTGGCAATCGGCGAGCTTGCCGGGAAGGCCGCTCGAATCGAGCGCCGATTTGCGGCGCGTTAGCTCGCGGGCCTTGCGGGCCGCTTCGCGGGCGCGGGCGGCGTCGATGCACTTGCCGATGATTTTTCGTGCGATCGAGGAATGCTTGTCGAAATATTCGCCGAGCTTTTCGTTCACCAGCGATTCGACGAGGCCCTTGATGTCGCTATTAAGTTTGCCTTTCGTCTGGCCTTCGAACTGCGGCTGTGGCAGCTTCACGGAAACGACGGCCACAAGCCCTTCGCGGACGTCGTCGCCATTGATCGAGACTTCGTCCTTCTGCTCCTTCAGCATTCCGAAGGAATTGGCATAGTAATTGATCGTGCGCGTAAGAGCCGAGCGGAAGCCGGAAAGATGTGTGCCGCCGTCAACCGTATTGATGGTGTTCGCGAACGCAAAAATATTTTCGGCGTAGCTGTCGTTGTATTGCACCGCGATTTCGATGTCCACCTGCTCGCGTTTGCCTTCCATGTAAATCGGAGAATCGTGGAGCGTGCCCTTGCCGCGATTGAGATGTTTGACGAATTCGGAGATGCCACCGGTAAAGCGGAATTCCGCCGTCTTGGGCGTCTTGGCGCGCTCATCTTCGAGCGTGATCTTCAGGCCCCTGTTCAGAAAGGCCAGTTCGCGCAAACGCTGCGAAAGCGTATCGAAGCCGTAGTCCGTCACGGTGAAGATGGAGGGATCGGCGTGAAAGGTGATTTTTGTGCCGGTTTTGCGAGTCTTGCCGGAAGCTTTCAGCTTCGATGTGGGGACGCCTTTTTCGTAGGACTGCTCCCACACTTCGCCGTCGCGCCAGATTTCAAGCTGAAGAACATCGGAGAGAGCGTTGACCACGGATACGCCAACGCCGTGCAGGCCGCCCGAAACTTTGTAGGTGTCGCTATCGAACTTTCCGCCGGCATGCAGCACCGTCATCACGACTTCAGCGGCGGGCTTCCTTTCGGTGGCGTGCATATCAACGGGAATGCCGCGGCCGTTGTCGGTTACGGTGACGCTGTTGTCGTCATGCACCACTACGTTGATTTCATCGCAATGGCCGGCCATCGCTTCGTCCACCGAGTTGTCAACAACCTCCCAGACGAGATGGTGCAAGCCGAGTTCGCCAGTCGAGCCGATGTACATCGCGGGGCGTTTACGCACCGCTTCGATTCCGCCGAGGACTTTAATGGACGTGGCGTCGTACTTGTGCCCGAGGCCTTTTGCGGTCTCTTTGTCACCCATGGATTGTGCGTCTCCTCAGATTGCTGGTGATGCTCGGGAAGGCGGTCGCGCGGATTGCCCGACACTTGCCTGCCCATTGGCCCCAGTCCGAACTGGGACTCGAAGGGTTCTTTGAAGCTTCATCCCGTCTCGTTCCGAAAAAATCGGGCGGACGCGGCAAAGCTTTTTTTCCCCCGCGGAGGGGATTGTCCATCGCCTCGCTGGCCTTTCCTGCCCTGGCGCGAACAAGAATTGCGTGAGGCCGCAAGCGCGGACGCGGTGCTGTTCAGGAGGATTTCCGGAACACCAGATTTTACCGGAAGGCCAGCAATTTCACAAGGAATTTCCGGCCCGGGAATCCAATTTATCGTTTGTCGTTTCAATATGTTACACGACGGCAGATCGGCTATATGGGAAGCGCGATTCGAAGCCAAGAATTCGCCAAGATTTGTGGTTGCTTGGCCGACGTAGAAGCGTAAGAAGATCATGGAGTTTGGAGCCCTTCGATAACTTTGGCACGGGGGAATGCGAAAGCTCTGACAGTTGCGATGCCGAAAAATTCAACGATGCGTGGTGGCTTCTGTCAGATGCGCATGGGCATTACGACGTAGCGGTAACGGCTGGATTCGTCCCCGACGGGGCGCAACTGGCCAGCGGACTGTTCATCCTTCAGCTCGAAGCTGATGGGACCGTCGGCGGCGGCGGCAAGAAAATCCAGCAAGTATTGCGCGTTAAAACCGATCGATATCGGGTCGCCCTTGAATTCTTTTTCGATCGCTTCCTTCGCTTCTCCATATTCGGGGCTGGACGCGGAAATCTCGATGCCTTCGTTTGCAAGCGTGAATTTCACGGCATGGGAACGCTGATCGGCAAGCTGCGAAACACGGCGCAGCGCATCTTGCAATTCACCGCGCTCGAGCACAACCGTCTTATTCGCGTCACGCGGAAGCACCGCTTCGTAATTCGGGAATTGGCCGGTGAGCTTTCGCGAAGTCAGCAGGCGCGCGCCGAACTGAAAGAAAAGATGGCTTTCATCCTGCGCGAATTCGATGACGCCGTCGTCGCCAGCCTGCGCGGCGAGGCGCTGGACTTCCGTCATGGCTTTCTTCGGAACGAGCACCCGAGCCTCGGACGAGAGGCCGTCGAATTTGTGATCCGTTTCGACCATGGCAAGGCGATGACCATCGGTGGCGACCATGGTGAGCGAACCGGGCTTTACCACCAGCAGCGCGCCATTCAGTGTGTAGCGGGACTCTTCGAGTGAAATGGCAAACGTGGTCTTGGCGATCAGGTCCGCCAGCAGCTTCGAAGGAATCCTTACGAGCGCTTGCGGAAAACTTGGCAGCGCCGGAAAGTTTTCTTTTGACATCCCGACTAGTTTGTAGTTCTTGCGATCGCAGGTGATTTGCACCCAATGGTTTTCGAGCAGCTTGAAACGTATCTCGCCTTCCGGCAGCAGCCGCACGAGTTCGAGAAGCTTCTTCGCCGGGATCGTGCCAGCGCCTTCTTTCTTGATCTTGGCATCGCAGGACGTGCGGATGCTGAGTTCGAGGTCGGTAGCCGTGATGGTCAGATGGTTTCCCTTCGCCTCGCAAAGGAGATTCGAGAGGATGGGAATAGTGGTCTTGCGCTCGACGACGCCTTGCGTCAGTGAAAGCTCATCGAGAAGATCGGATCTCTTTACGCTGAATTCCATCTCGGCCAGTCCTCGTGTTCAGTTAGAAACGTTTTGGAGAGGCTACTCTACTTCTTTTCTTTACTTGAATAAATATATAAGAACACCGTAGTAGCCGCCGCATCTGTGGATACTGCGGAAAACGCCGTAAGACGAATCCCTTGCAACCGTTGCCGCTTTCCGTGTCGTGTGGAAACCTGCGCGGCAGGCCGGAAAACTTACGCTGGTGGCGACCCCGTGGACCCTGTCGGGAGTCTTGCACAAATCATTCACAGGACAATCACAGCAGGAACGAGAGCCCGGCGGACACGGCGAAGCTAAGTCTACCCGAACGAGTCCAACAGCCTGTTAATCGTCTTGTTCAAATCTTTGTCGGTTTGACGAAGCAGTTCAATTTTCTTGATCGAGTGCAACACCGTGGTGTGGTGTTTGTCGCCAAATTGCCGGCCGATTTCGGGCAAGGAAGCGGAGGTGAGCTGCTTCACAAGAAACATCGCCACCTGGCGCGGATACGCGATGACCTTCGAATTGCTTTTCATCTTCAAGTCCTGCGCCCGCAAACCGAAATGCTCGCCCACCCGCTTCTGTATCTGCTCGATGGTGATCTTCTTTTCCTGCGTTTCGATGATGTTCTTGAGCACCTGCTGTGCGGTGAGCAGATTGACCTCCGCACCGGTGAGCGAAGCGTAGGCCATCAGGCGGATCAGAGCGCCTTCGAGCTCACGTATGTTCGACTTGATCGAGCGTGCGATATATTCTGCTACGTCGTCCGGCACGTGGACGTGCTCGTTATCGGCTTTCTTCTGCAGAATCGCGATCTTCGTTTCGAGATCGGGCATTTGAATGTCCGCAATCAGTCCCCACTGGAATCGCGAGCGCAGCCGCTCTTCGATCGAGGAAATTTCCTTCGGAGGGCAATCGGACGAGATGACGATCTGCTTTTGCTGATCGTAGAGCGCGTTAAACGTGTGAAAGAATTCTTCCTGCGTGCGCTCGGCGCGAGCGATGAACTGGATGTCGTCCACCATCAGCACATCCATGTTGCGGAAGCGATCGCGAAAAGAAGGCATGCGCTCGAAGCGGATCGACGAAATCACTTCATTCGTGAATTTTTCTGCGCTGATATACGTTAGCCTCAACGAGGGGTTTCGCTTCTTGAGCGCGTGGCCGATCGCCTGCATCAAGTGCGTCTTGCCCAGTCCCACACCGCCGTAAAGGAAGAGCGGGTTGTACGATTTGGATGGCTGTTCGGCAACGGCAACAGCCGCGGCGTGCGCGAACTGGTTCGACGAGCCTACGATGAATGTATCGAAGGTATATCTTGAGTTGAGCTGAGGACTGACGGAATCGAAATCGAGTTTGGCCTGCGGCGGAGGTGCAGCCGCGCTGGCCGGTGCTGGCTCCGCTTCCGCGCAAACAAATTCGAGATGCAATTGGGGTTTGCCGATTTCGGTCAGAACGGCTTGCAGGAGTTGCCCATACGTTTCCGTCAGGCGCTTGCTGAAGAGCCGCGTGGGAACGCGAACCACGAGATTGTCATCCTCAGCGCGTTCTTGACGCGTCGGACGAAACCAGGTGGCGAAACTATGCGGGTTTACGCGCCGTTCGGTGTGCTGAAGAATCTTATCCCAAAGGTTCATGAAACGAGTCCGCCCCGACCACATTTTCCACCGGTGTGGAAATGCTGTGGAAATCCCACCACGCTCTGGTGGGGATGTTCTTGATCTGGCCTTTTAGGTTCGATGCTGCGACCAAGCGCCCCTGGGTCCTCAGCATCCATGAGTGCTGGCGTTTCCGGTGCGTCGGACACGTGAGGCGGGATTCTGCCTAAACGCAGCGTCGGTAGCAAGAGAAAATTGAGCACAGGGCGCTCACAGGTTTCACATTTAATTCACAACTTTTCCACAGGTGAGATTTTTGTTGCGTGCCGCTGCTTCTCGTGCATCACATGCGTCCGGCAAATTGGCTCTTGGCCGTTGTGGCTTCATAATCACAGCAAATGACGCTGCGATTCCGCGTCCTAATCGAGCAGGACGAAGACGGCGCGTTGGTCGCCGAATGCCCGAATCTTCCGGGTTGCATCTCGCAGGGGAAGACACGCGCGGAGGCTCTCGCGAACATAAAAGATGCGATGGAAGGCTATCTCGCCAGCCTCGAGCAACACAAAGAACCAATCCCACCGCCGGTCGGCGAAGAAATCGGCGAAGTCTCGCTGAAGTAACTGTTGAACGGCACCTCGCGAATACTCCGCACAAAATGCTCGGACTCCGATGGTTCCAACTGACGCTGGGCTTTTCGCCGCCAGACGGGTTCGCACACTATTCTCCGACAGTCGCTTCCCCCGTTTCGTCGTTTCACGATCCCAAATCACAACGAGCTTGCCAAAGGAACGCTCCGCGCAATTATTCGTCAGGCTGGATTGACCGTTGAAGAATTCGCGTCGCTAATTTAATCGAGACGGAAGTTAAGGCGTTCGATGGAGCGCGAATGGCCGGTGGTTTCGTCCACTTCGAGCAAAACTGAATTCATCTGGATGTCGCCCTCGGCGACGGAGAATCGCGCCGGCATGGCATCAAGAAATCTTTGCACGATAGCCTTTTTCTCCATGCCGATCACGGAATCGTGCGGGCCGGTCATGCCGACGTCGGTGATGTACGCCGTGCCGCCTGGCAGGACGTGATTATCAGCCGTGGCAACGTGCGTGTGCGTGCCGAGCACGGCGGAAACCTTTCCGTCGAGAAACCAGCCCATGGCCTGCTTTTCAGAGGTTGTTTCCGCGTGCATATCCACGATTCGTATTTTCACATCGGCTGGAATCTTTGCCAGCTCTTGCTCGGCCGCGCGAAAGGGGTCGTCAATCGGCGCCATGAAGGTGCGGCCCTGGAGATTGAGCACCGCGTATCCCGCGCCATTTCTCGCCGTGCCGACGTACAACCCGCGGCCGGGTGATCCTGCGGGAAAATTCGCGGGGCGCAAAAGGCGGGGCTCGTGCGGGAAGAAATCCAGAACTTCCTTGCGATCCCAGATGTGATTTCCGCCGGTGATGACTTCGACTCCGGCGGCGAATATCTCTTCCGCAAGCCGCGGCGTGATACCGAAGCCCGACGCCGAATTTTCGCCATTGGCAATGCAGAGATCAATCTGGCGCTGCGTGAGAATGTCCGCTAGGCGGTCGTGAACGATCTTGCGGCCCGGAGAGCCTACGATGTCACCGATAAACAGAATGTGCACTCTCGCGAGTCTCTTTTCTCTCCGGCATCGAGTGTCTGGCTTGCAATTTAGTACGGAGCGGTCCGCTTCGCCGTGCGTGCTAGGCCCTGAACCCCACGAATAGGTGGGTGCCCTGCGCCTGCTTTCAGGCTGTCCAGTGGCCGAAACCATCGGACGGCACAAGGGCAGGGCGACGCGGGCTCCCTGGGATCCAGTGTTGGTTCAAATAGGCTTTCGCAACGACACCTGCGTTGCAGGCCAACTCCAGAGATATTGTAGCAGGAATCACCAGCGCAACGATTTCAGGTAAGCGACGATCTACCGGCGGCGCTGCTCGGGCAAACCCGGCCAGCAACAACGCATGCCCGCTGCGAGATTCCCGTTGCGCAAGAACCATTCGAGCTCGCCCGATGTCGCATTCTGCACGGCGCGCAGATGAAGATCTACAGCGCGTCCGATTCCGCGAGCATGCGGCCCACGCGTTGTTATGGTAACCGCATCAGACCTGCAAAACGTCGCCATCACGCGCGACCGTTCGATACAGCACTGGATCGACGAACACAGCGAGGCACAATCGGGAGATCAAACCTGCAACGATCACAATCGCAAACGGCTTTTGAGTATCAGAACCGATCCCCGAGGAAAGCGCGGCGGGCAGAAGGCCGAGGCAAGCCACGAGCGCCGTCATCATGATGGGTCTTAGCCGCATGAGAGCGGCTTCGCGTGTTGCGGTTCGAATATCCTTTCCTTCTTGCCTGAGCTTATTGATAAAAGACACGAGGATGACGGCGGTTTCGACCGACACGCCCATCAGCGCCAACAAGCCGAGCACGGAAGAGACGCTGAGCGATGTGTGCGTCAGCTTGAGAGCGATTAACGCTCCCACGGGCTCCGTGATGAGCACGCCAAAGGCGATCGCCATGGGGAATTTGAAATTGCCATACAGCACGAACAGAATCATGAATATCAGCAGAACCGCCAGTGGGCCGATGATTTCCATCTGGTGCTCCGCCTCCACGAATTCGCTGTATTCTCCGCCCCAGGTCAGGCGGTAGCCCGTGGGAAGTGTTTTACTGATGTTGGCAATCGCGCGCTGGCCATCTTTCACCGCGCTGGCGAGGTCGCGGCCTTCGATGCTGAATTGCACGCCGATATACCGCGAATTATTTTCACGATAGATAAACGAAGCGCCGCTCGCTTCACGAATGTTAGCCAGATCGCTCAATGGAATCTGCTGTCCGGCGGGAGTTCCAACGAGCAAGTTTCCAATTTGCTGAGCGTTTTGGCGGAACTGGGGCTTCATGCGGACAACAAGATCGAAAAGTTTTTCACCCTGAATCACCTGCGTGGCGGCCTGTCCGCCCACGGCGGCCTGTACGACGGCTTCGACGTCCGCGACGTTGACTCCGTACCTCGCGATCTTGCCGCGATCGACGTCGATTAGAAGGCTGGGTTGCCCAAGCTCGCGCACGACGGTCAGCTCCGTAAAACCGGGTACTTGCGAGAGTTGCCGCTTGATTTCGATCGCCTTCGACTGCAAGACGTTGAGGTCCGGGCCATAGATCTTTACAGCAAGCGCGCTCTTGAGTCCGGTCAAGGCTTCGTCAACGGCGTCTTCAGCGGGCTGCGTGTAATTGAAGATCACGCCAGGATACGTGCTTAGTTTCTTTTGAAGATCCTCCTGCAGCGCGGCCTTGTCGTGAACGGGACCCTTTTTCCAGGTCGCGTCATCATAGGGTTTCAGCCCGACGTAGAATTCACAGTTGAAGAAACCGGTGGGGTCGGTGCCATCGTCGGGGCGGCCAAGCTCCGAACCCACGTCCGTCACCATTGGATACTGCATCAAAATGTCACGGATCTGCGGCGCGAACTTACTCGCTTCGTCATAAGAGATGGTGTAGGGCATCGTCGCGCGCACCCACAGTGCGCCCTCATCGAGATGAGGCATGAATTCGCCGCCGATGAATGGAACCAACAGCAGGACGCCGCCGAAAATGGCCACTGCAACCAGAATCGTGATTTTGGGATGATCGAGACAGCGGTCGAGCTGGACGGCATATTTTTCTTTTATCCATTCGAACGGCTTGTTGACGCGCTCGCGCACGCCGTTTTTGAACCAGTACGAGCACATGACGGGAACGAAGGTGAGAGTCAGAATCAGCGCGCCGATGAGCGCGATGGACATCGTGTCCGCCATGGGATGGAAAAGTTTTCCGGCGGGCCCGCTGAGCGCGTAGATGGGGATGTACCCGGCGATGATGACGGCCACGGAGTAAAAAATTGGCCGGTCGACGTCTTTCGCCGCGGCCAGGATCACTTCATGCAAATCGTATCTCTGGCCTTCGCGCAAGCCTAGCTCGCGGAAGACGTTTTCGACCATCACCAGCGTGCCATCGATGATGATTCCAAAATCGATCGCGCCGATCGAAAGCAAGTTCGCGGCGACGCCCTTGGCATGCAGAAAGATGAATGAGAAAAGGAGCGCCAGCGGAATCGTTAGCGCCACGATCACCGCTGCGCGAACGTTCACCAGGAAAAACATCAGCACGATCAGGACGAGGATCATCCCGCGTATCAGGTTCTTTTCCACGGTGTCGGTGGTCACCCGGACTAGATCGCTGCGGTCGTAGAAGGGATGAACCTTTACGTCCGGCGGCAAAATGTGTTCGTTGAGTTGCTTCGTTTTCGCCTCGACGCCCTTAAGCACGTTCTGGGTTTGCTCGCCGCGAAGCATCAGAATAACGCCCTCGACCGAATCGTCCGTTTTGTTGAATCCAAATTCGCCGAGCCGAGGCGCATGCCCGATCGCGACTTCGCCGATGTCGCGCACCAGCACTGGCACACCATTCTGGTTTCCAACGATCACGTTGGCGATATCCGCTTCATCGCGGATCAGACCAAGCCCGCGCACGTAATAAAACTGCCCGCCCTGCGAGTAGAAGCCTCCTCCAGCATTGGAATTATTGACGGCTAGCTGCTGAATCACCTGCGGAACAGTGATGTGATAACCGTAGAGGCGCGCGGGATCGAGCAGAACTTGATACTGCATGACCGTCCCGCCGAAGCCGGAATCATCGGCAACGCCGCGAACCTGCTTGTACTCGCGCTCGATGACCCAGTCCTCGTAGGTCTTCAATTCCTGCGGGCTGCGGTCAGGGCTTTCGAGTACGTAGCGGTAGACGAGTCCGGAAGGGCTCGAGAGCGGCGCCAGCGAGGGAGCGACGCCAGAGGGAAACGTGACTTCGCTGAGACGCTGGAAGACCACCTGCCGCGCAAAATAATCGTCCGTATCTTCATCGAATGTCAGCCGAACGTCCGAAAGGCCGTACAGGGAAATCGAGCGCATCACGGACATTTTCGGCACGCCGTTCATTTCCACTTCGATGGGCAGCGTGACGAGGCGCTCGATTTCCTCGGCGGCATGGCCGCTCCACTGCGTGATGATCTCCACCATCGGCGGTGAGAGGTCCGGATAAGCATCCACCGGCATGCGCTGGAAGGAGACGCTTCCGCCCACCAGGATAAACACCACCAGCATCATGACCAGGAACCGCTGCCTCAACGAGAACTGAACGATGCGATGAATCATAAGAGCTGCCGCCTCTAGTGTTGGAGCGAATTGGCGAACTGCAGGAACAAACTCCCGTCGCCTACAACCTTGTCGCCCGGAGAGAGACCCTTCAAGATTTGCGTTTTGCCGCCCTCGCTCTGTCCGATGTCGACGGAACGGCGGCCGAACTGGTTCGCGCCGCTGGCAACGTAAACGAACGGCTGATTCTCATCGTCGCGAAGAACCGCGGAATCGGGCACGGCGATGGCGTTCTGAATCTGGCCCGCCGTGACGCTGACGGTGCAATACATGTCCTTTTTAAGTTTTTCGCCGTGATTATCGACGACGATGCGGGCCTGCAAAGTGCGCGTATTCGGATCGAGCGCCGGCGAGATAAACGAAATTTTTCCGTGGAAGACGTCCGGATACGCGTCGGTGTGAACTTCAACGGAATCGCCGACTTTCACGTCCGCGAGATCGGCCTGGTAAATGTTGGCAAGCACCCAGACCGTGTTCATGTCGGAAATTGTGAATGCTTGCGTCGACCCTGCCTGCAGTACTTGGCCGGGCGCGACGAGCCGTTCGACGATTTCTCCTCCAATCGGAGCAAGCAGCGGGACTTGTGCGGAGACTGGAGCTTTTTCGAGCTGCTCGGGATTCTTGATCCCGAGAATTTTCATTCCCTGCTCGGCCGCATTCCTATCCGCCTGTGCTTGATTGCGGTCTGATTCGGCCTGCTGCAAATCGCGCTCCGCGATGGCGTGGTGTTTGTACAGATCCTGCGCGCGCACGTAATTTTTGTCCGCCAGGCGGAACGCATCGTTCGCTTTCAGGTACAAGTCTAGAAGCTGCGAGTAATCGGGGCTGCTCACTTCGAGTAATGGCTGGCCCTGGTGAACCCGCTCGCCGGGAACCACCAGAATCCGGCTGACAGGTCCGCCAACTTGCGTGATGACAGGCGTGGTCTTAAAGGCGTTATATGCGACGGCGCCCGTAAGGCGAAGCGTGCGTGTCAACTTCGCGGGTGCCACCGTCACGACCTGCACATGGGACATCTGATCTTCCGGGATCGTGAAGAGCGACGCGGTATTCGCCTTCGATCCCTGGGAGGAATACGACGTCATCGTGCTTGGCTTGTCGGAACTGCAAGCTGCGAGCGAAAGCGCGGCGACCAGAGCCAGCAAGCACACACTTCGAGCGATGGTTTGGACGTTCATGGCAAACTCCTGGTACCCACGGCTTCGCGCAATTGTTCAACCGCGGAAAGGTAGGAAGCGAGCGACTGGCGATAGGCAAGCTCGGTTGAGCGATAGCTGCGTTCGGCGTCGAGGAAATCGAGAAGGCTGGCCGCACCCTTTTTGTAAGCGTACTCCGCGATGTCTCGCGATTGCTTCGCCTGATCGAGGTAGCCGGAGCGGTAAAGCGTGACCACCTGGTCGTTGTCGCGAACTCCTTCGTAGGCGTTGAGCACGTCGCTCATCACCTGGTCGCTGGCCGCGAGTTCGAGTTCGCGCGATTGCGCAATGACGTAATTGGCGCGCGCGATCTCTCCCTGGTTGCGATCGAAGATCGGCAAAGGAACGCTGACGATGATGGACGCTGAGTTGTAGCCGGTGATATGCGTGAAATTCAACGTGCCAGTGACGTCTTGCTTCGCGATGGCTCTTTGCAATTCGTACTGGCTCTTGGCCGAGCTAATGCCTTGTTGCGCAGCACGGAAATCCGGCCGGTTCTGCAGGGCCTTTGCCTGCAAGTCTTCCAGCCTCATGGTCACCGGAATGTAGTCGAAATCGCCCGAGACATCGTAGTCTCTTGGAACGGCGTTATATCCGAGCAGTTGCCGCAGCCCGACCAGGGCTTGCATTCTGGCAAGATTTGTCTGGGTCACGTCCGATTGAAATTGCAGCAACTGAATCTTGATTTTGAGATAGTCGCCTTCGCTAATATCGCCGGCCTTGTATCGCGCTTCGCTGATGTCCACGGTATTTTGAAAGCTCTTCAGATCCTGCTGCGCCAGGGCCAGAGTGGATTCCGCAAGCTGCACGGTGATGAATTGCGAAGCCACCTGAAACGTGAGCGTGCGCTCGTTGTCCGTCACCTGCGATCGCGTAACCGTCGTCGCGTCTTTCGCCGCCTGCAGACGGTGCTGGCGCTTCTTTCCGCGCTCGAACAGATAGCCGAGTCCTATGTCAAATTCGGTCGCGTCGATATTGTTAGCGGTGAAAGTGCCGGGCGTCAGCGGAAGGCCCACAACATCGGCGCCGAAGACGGGATTGGGGCGCAGGTTTGCCGTGATCTCCTCGGCTTCGTTTTGCTGAATTGTCGTTTGCGCAGCCAGTAGGTTGTGATTGTGCTGGATGGCCAACTGAATGGCTTGATCGAGCGTAATCCGAACCGGTCCTTGCGTTTGCGCGCGCAAATCCGGCGCAAGGAGCGCTGCCGCGAAAATCAGAATCGCAACAAACCCGGACCGCATGAGTTGCACACGCATCGGCGTTCAGCCTTCTTCGAATCAAATACAACGTGGATTGTGGATTGGCGTGCTGGCAACAGCACAGAAAAAGCCGAGGATTATGCGGAAGGAGGTGCGCGTGCAGGCAGCGGGCATATTACCAGAATTGCCGCGGGGCCAACTATTTGCAGTTCTGGGCCGCGTCCCAAGGGAGCCAGAACCGGAGTCCGGTTCGTTGCCACGGGGCGCTCGACCGATTGATGGCTCAAATGACAGATTGGGCAGCAGTTCGTCTCGGAGGAAGTTGCGTGGTGATGGAAAACGTTTCCGAGCGTGGTTCCGAGAACCAATAGCGCTACAAGCGCCAGCGGCACCACCAGACGCCGAAATGTGACTCGCTTAGCCATCACCGAAAACTAGTGAGATTCCCCAAGTTCCAAGAATAATATCGTAGACGCTCCCGAGCGCCAATAGGTTGTGCTTGAATTGTGCCGCCAAAGGCACTCCAAATTTAGTTTGTGTGCTCGAGCGCCTTTTCAACCATGCCTACGCACTTTTCAACGCGTTTCCGCAGCGGTCCTTCAATCTCCTGCCGTTGGCGCAACGTAAGCAGCTCGTCGGCGATGTTGAGCGCCGCCAGGACGGCCACCTTCACGGTGTCCACGGTGTGCGTTGCGTCGGCCACGGTGCGCATTTTGGCGTCAACGTAGGCGCCAAGCTCCCTGACGTAGTCTTCATTCTGGTCCGCAGCGACGTTGTAAGTCTGATCGAAAATTTCAATTTTCACGGTCTTGATCTCCCGCGCGAATGCGAATCCGCGCCATTGTCCGTGATTGATGGAGATCAAGCAAGCACTTACGAGGCGCGCAGCGTGGCGCCCAGTGCTCTTTCGACGGCCGCGATGATCCGCGAAGAAAAATCCGAGAGCTGGGCGTCTGTAAGCGTTGCGTCGGAACTCTGAAAGACAGCTCGAATCATGAGAGAGAACTTTCCGGGCGGGATCTGCCCGCCGCGAAAGAGGTCGGCGGCCTCGATCTTCTGAAGTTCGACGATATTCAACAAACGGATCGCCTCCGCAACCTGGGCGAATGTTACACCATCCTCGATCACGAGAGAGAAATCGCGTTCGACCGCCGGAAAGCGCGCGAGTGGGATAAATCGGCGGGCGGCCGCCGCTGATTCAATTCCGGCAAGCAGATGCTCCAGCCGCAATTCCGCGAGGAAAATTTCCTGCCGGAGCTTGAATTGGTCGGCAACGCGACGCGCAAGCTTTCCTGCGGCGCCGAGACAGGCGCCATTGCTGGTATCCCCGGTGAGCGAAACTTGTGCCGCATGTCCAGCCACTAGCCAACTGGGAGCGCCGGGCTGCCACGAGAATCCGCCGGCGAGCTCGCCGAGCCGATCGAGGTCACCCTTGAAATCGGCAAACGCAAATTCGCGCGCCGTATCGTGAATGGTCTTTTCGCGGGCGAGGCCTGTAGCGCCTAGCGTCAACACTCGCGTCTCAACGGGTTCGCCGTCGCGTAATTCGTAGGTCTTGCCGATTTCGAACAGGCGCAAATTGCGCTGACCATGGTTCAGGTTCCATTCGAGCGCACCAAGCATGCTGATGATACCGTTCGAGCGCATCACCGCCGCATCTTCCGCGAGAGGATTCCCGATTTTTGCAGGCGCAATGCTCTTGGCGCGAAAAATTTCATCGCGAAGAGGATCTACAAGGGGAATTTCGACAATTTCCTGATATCCGAGAGCCACGATCCGTTCAACCAGGCAATCTTGCGCGTCTGCATGGGGCAAGCGGTGGGCGGGACGCTTCGCGGGAGGCAGCCGCGACGGGAATTTATCGTAGCCGTAATGGCGTGCGACTTCTTCGATCAAATCGATCCCGCGCGTGACATCCCTTCGCCAGGACGCGCGTTCGCATTGCCAGACCGCCAGGAGCGAGCCCGGGCTCCCACGATTGGCATCCACGCGGACGGGATGAAATCCGAGCGCGCTCAAAATTCCCTCGATGTCCCGGTCGGGAACATCCGCACCCATTACTCGCAGAAGCTCTTTGCGCGTGAGTTCGATTTTCGGCAGCGCTTCGTGGCGCGGATACACGTCCACAACACCCGCGAGAATTTCGCCACCGGCCAGTTGCTGAATCAGCTCCGCCGCGCGGCGCGAGGCAAGCTCCGTCATTTCCGGATCCGTGCCACGCTCGAAGCGGTAGGAAGCCTCCGACCGCAGGCCCAGTGCCTTTGAAGTGCGGCGAATCGAAATTGGATCGAACCAGGCGCACTCGATGAGAATGTTGCGCGTGCTGAAGCTGATTTCGCTGTCGGCGCCGCCCATCACTCCGCCAATGGAAAGCGCACGGGATGCGTCCGCGATCACGCACATATCTCTTGCCAGCGTTCGTTCAACGCCATCGAGCGTGCGAAGTTTCTCTCCAGGCTGCGCGCGTCGCACGACGATGCGATGCTCGGTGATTTTTTCGAAATCAAAAGCGTGGAGCGGGTGCCCGAGCTCGAACAACACGTAGTTGGTCACGTCGACAACGTTGTTGATCGACTTTTGTCCGGTCGCTTCGAGACGCTGGCGCAGCCAATCCGGCGACGGCTGCACTTTTACGCCGCGCAGAACTCGCGCCGTGAAGCGCCCGCACAAATCCGCAGCTTCGATTTCGACGCGTACGGCGTCGCTCGCTTTTTCAGCGGACTCCTTCAGCTTAGGCTGCATGGATTTGTGCGGCAGGCGATAGATCGCGGCTACTTCGCGGGCAACGCCATAGTGGCCGAGGCAATCGGGACGATTCGCCGTAACCTCCACGTCTAGCACGGGGCCCGTCGGGGTTTCCTCGATCGCATCGACAGCCGTGCCGGAAAGCGAAAGCTTCGCGCGCAGATCATCCGCGGGCGCTTCGACGTTCACGAATTCTTTCAGCCAGTTGTAGATGACCTTCATCGTGATTCCGCAGCCCCCAAAGTCGCCGGGCGGAGATGTCCGTAGAAAACCTGCGTTTCATATTCGAAACGCACACGGCCATTTTTCTGATGGGCGTCGAATATCCGCCGCAACTCGGCGAGCATCGGAGAATGGTTGGGTTGCTCCTGCCGTGGTGCGTAAGACGAACTCATCAACCTGCCCTTCAAGCCGTCGAAATCAAAAATCTGTTCATTCGGGAACGATTTTTCGCGAAGGCCGTCCGCCCCGAAGAAATTCGCAAAATGCCGGCTTCCGACATACGTCGAGGCGACCTGGCCGTAGTCGGTTCCGTAGGTGCGAAGCAAAGTCTCGTAGTCGCGCAAAAAGGGAGTCGAATCGGTCTTTCGCTCGTTCCAGACGATGGCGACCCAGCCGTGCGGCAGAAGCACGCGAAGAAATTCGGCGCGCGTCCGTGCGGCGTCAAACCAATGAAATGCCTGGCCCGCAGTTATGAAGTCGACGCTCGCATCCGGCAGCGTGGTGGCTTCAGCCGAACCGGTAACGCTGTGGAATTTCGGATTATTTATCAGCAGGCGCTCACCGGCTTCCCGCATGGCCGCATTCGGCTCTACCGCGTAAACCACGTTGCCATTCTCGAGAAAAAGCCGGGTGAGGAATCCCGTTCCGGAGCCGACGTCCGCCACGACGGATTCGGGCGTTAGATTACATTCCGTTCTCAGGAGGTCGATTATCCCGGGTGGATATCCCGGGCGATAGCGGGCGTAGTCCTCCACGCGGTCGGAGAAGCGCAGCTTTGGATCAGGCGAAGTTGCGGGGTTGCTGGCGTTGGCTGGCATGGCTAACGGGGCCCCTGAAAAGTGTCGATTAGAAGTAAGAGTCGCATTTTGTTTTCAATGAGTTAGCACTGTTTCTAATCCCTGTTGGGCCGATTAGAAATCGGCCTCGCGCCGGAGAGGATTGTACTCCCTCCGGCCCACTCTCCATAATCGAGCAGGATACCTGACACGTAATGCCGTTTGTCAGGGTGGCGTGCCGGGCTGAAGCCCGGCGCTGCAACGGCAAGAAATTCGTGCCCGCGAGAAAACTCGCTAGGATGCCAGAGAAGCCTCGCCCACGGTTCTAGGGAAATTGGCGCAGGAAGCGCACGTCATTCTGGAACAGCAGCGGCACTTCGGTGACGCCGTGCTTCATCATCGCGAGGCGGTCCACGCCCATGCCGAAGGCGAAGCCCGAGAGGCGCTCGTGATCGTAATTCACGAAGCCGTAGACGGCGGGGTTCACCATGCCCGCGCCGAAAAGCTCGATCCAGCCGGATTGCTTGCAGACGCGGCAGCCCGAACCGCCGCAGATGTGGCAGGTGGCGTCAACCTCAGCCGAAGGCTCCGTAAACGGAAAATAGCTCGGGCGCAGGCGAGTCTTTGTTTTCGGGCCTAGAAATTCTCGCGCGAAATATTCGACCGTGCCTTTGAAATCGCAGAAAGTAATGTCGGTATCGACGGCCAGTCCTTCGATTTGGTGAAACATATATCCGTGCGTGGCGTCCGGGTTGTCGCGGCGATAGACTTTTCCGGGAACGACGATGCGCACGGGTGGCTGCTGTTTTTCCATCGTGCGAATCTGCATCGGCGAAGTGTGCGTGCGCAGCAAATGTCCGCCGTGCGCGCCTTCGATGTAGAAAGTGTCCATGTTGTCGCGCGCCGGGTGATGCTCGGGAATGTTAAGCGCCTCGAAATTGTAGTAAGGCGTTTCGATTTCGGGGCCTTCGACCACGCTGAAGCCGATCGAAAGAAAAATCCGCTGCAATTCCTCGAATGTTTGGCGGATCAGGTGGCGCGAGCCGATCGCACGTTCGACGCCGGGAAGCGAGAGGTCGATTCGATCGCGGGCTTGCGCTTCTCGTTCGGTCGCCGTGGCGATCTCCCGGTGTTTCTTTTCGAACGCTGATTCGACGAAGGTCTTGAGTTGATTGAGTTCCTGTCCAACGACTCGCTTCAGTTCCGGCGACGCAGGCTTCAGCCAGTTATCGGTGATTTGAGACAAGACACCGGTTTTGCGGCCGAGCCAATGGTCCCGAGCGCTTTTCCATTCGGATTCGTTTGAAATCCGCCGCCCGTAGTGCGTCGTGAATTGAGATGGAAGTTCGGCGAACAGAGAAGTGACTTGCTGGGGAGTCGTGATTCCCAACTCGGCGAGTGTTCTTGCGACAATCGGTTTATCAGCCATGCTGCCAGTTCGCACCGGGCACGGCATGCCGTGCCCCTACAGAGACGTCTAAATCCACGAGCCCATCGCTATAACTCGGGCCAGATATCATGCATCTTGCGTCTTCAAACTCGAGGCTCCTCTCCTGGGAAAACCTCGCCTCTAAAGAAGTGAGCTACAGCGAAGGGCCCGTGCCTCGTTTTAGGCCGCGGGCTTCGGCGATGCGGCCGGAGCGGACTTCAAATGCTGCTTTGCCGAGGCAACCAGCGCGGTAAAGCCTTCGGCATCGCGCACGGCCAGGTCCGCGAGAATCTTGCGGTCGAGGTCGATTCCGCCGAGCTTGAGGCCATGAACCAATTGGCTATACGTAATGCCGTTGTTGCGCGCGGCGGCCCCGATGCGCTGAATCCATAGCGTGCGGTAATCGCGCTTGCGAGTGCGCCGGTCGCGATAGGTGTAACGCAGCGAGCGGTTCACCGCCTCTTTGGCGGACCGAAAAAGCTTTCCCTTAGTAAGGAAGAAACCCTTGGCGTGCTTCAGCAGCTTCTTGCGGCGAGCGCGCCGCTTTGTTCCACGTTTAACTCGAGCCATGTTTCTGTTCTCCTCGGATGCGCCTTATGGCGTCTTTGACCATGTTGTTGCGAGTGCTGAAAGATTGAAGTCTCGCAACTCACTTGACGGGAAGACAAACGAGGTCCGGTTGCGCGCAGCGAATGGCTGCGGCAATAGGACGGGTTTGTCTCAGGACTTCATGGCGTTCCCGCAGAGTTGACGGCGCGGGACGCTGCCGGCAGGCACCCGTTACGCACTGCCTGGCACAAAAATCAGATCTTTCAGCTAATTACCGTACGGCAGCGCGAGGCGGACGTTCGGCGCATCGGCGGCATTTACCTGTGTGCCCTTGCGCAACTTCCGCATGCGGCTCGGCGCCTTGGTGCCCATCAGGTGACGCTTGCCGGAATGCGCGCGCAAGATTTTTCCGGTCGAGGTCATCTTGAAGCGCTTGGCAGCGCCGCGGTGCGTCTTAAGCTTCATTTTCTTGTTTTTCTTCACAATTTCCTCATTGCCAAAAATCTCCTGTAGTCAAGAAGCGCCGGGTACTGCAGGAAGCGGGCACGGCATGCCGTGCCCCTAAGACTTCCTTTCTCATTACGCCTGGCCACCTGCCGCCGGCTGCGCCGGACGCGATGGAGCCGGAGTAGGCACGCCCTTTTTCGGCGCCAGCAAAGCGAGCAGGATATTCGCTTCCATCCGCGGCCCGAATTCCACCTGCGCGTGCTCGTTGATATCCTTGAGCAGGCGGTCCATCTTGGCGTGGCCTACTTCTTTGTGAGCCATTTCGCGGCCGCGATGGAAAATCATGGCTTTCACTTTGAATCCTTCGCCGAGGAACCGGATGATCTGGTTCTTGCGAACCTGATAATCGTGCTCGGCGGTGGACGGCCGGAACTTCACTTCCTTGATGTGCGAACTTTTCTGATGTTTCTTGGCTTCGTGCGCCTTCTTGTTCTGTTCGTAGAGAAATTTTCCGTAATCCACGAGCTTGCAGACAGGAGGCACAGCGTTTGGCGAAATTTCGACGACGTCCAGCCCGGACTCGCGAGCGGTCTTCATCGCGTCGAAAAGC
Organism: Candidatus Acidiferrales bacterium; assembly: GCA_025451835.1. GTDB lineage: Bacteria > Acidobacteriota > Terriglobia > Acidiferrales > UBA7541 > Palsa-295. The sequence continues at coordinate 31,074 of JANWJR010000055.1, forward strand.
GTCATCACCCCGAGCTGATTACCCACTTCGTCCACTACACGAACTTCACGAGCGCGAATGCGCTCATTGACCCGAAGGCCACCGCTACCACGTTCTGCGATAAACTCACCTCCCGGATGCGCGCGTATCGAGTCCGCCGCCCGCTAGCCCACCAACCCTCCCCGAAGACACAAAAACGCGCCGAGGACGGGTGGGGCAAAAATTATAGCACGGGTTTGCCGCCCGTTCGCAAGCAGGAACGCGGCTGATTGTGGTGTCTACTTCTTGAGAAGCGAGGTCAAGAAATCGGAAGCCAGAGCATCCATTCGTTCGATTATTTCGTATACACCAACGACGAAACCTGTTGCCCGCTTGATTTCTTCAACGCAGATTGCGTAACAAGTGTTTAACATGACTTCCAGATCGTACTCATTGCTCCAGCTATTCAGCAAGGAAGTTCCCGGCGGACTTGCGCAAACAGAAACACCGGCTTTCCGGGTGCTTTGACTGCAGCCGGTGAAAATTGATCCGAAGAGGCTACAATCGGCGCTCCAAATGGGTGTCGCCCGGGTAGAATCGAAGTTCGGAATCGGTGAGACCGGCGAGCGCCTTGGTTTAGGGGCAAAGAGGGGCACGATGATGGTTAGGGAAGTGCATCCCCAGGTGGTTCGCAAAGACGAAGGACCGGCAAGGTGGTTTCTGAACACGCTTACATTCGTCAAGGCCACTGCCGAAACCACGCGCGGCGCCTTCGGACTGATCGACCAATTGATCCCGGCTGGGTTCGCCACGCCGTATCACTTGCATCACGCCGAAGATGAGGCGTTTTATATACTCGAAGGTGAAGCAACTTTTATCTCCAACGGCAAAAAGGTGAAGGTTGGCCCAGGAGCGTACGTCTTCGGACCGCGCGAGGTCCCACATGGCTTTCGAATCGAAGGAGCAGCACCGGCAAGAATGCTCGTGCTTACCACCCCGGGCGGCTTCGAAGGTTTCGTCGTGGACATGAGCGAACCTGCCACGGAACTGGCCCTTCCGCAACCGACTGCGCCCAACATGCAGAAACTGGTGGCGCTGGCCGCCCGATACAACATCGAGATTCTTGGGCCGCTCCCCGAATAGGGGAAAGCGGTCGTGGTCTGCCTCAGCAAGGCAGGCGATACCCATTGCGTTGACCACTCTGCGGGCGTCGCCTAGAATAACGAACATTAACCATGTTTGAGACACTCACAGAAAAGCTGCAGCGCGCGTTCAAGAATCTCCGCGGGCAGGGGAAGCTGTCGGAAGAGCACCTCGACGCGGCTCTCGCCGAGATTCGCGAATCGCTGCTCGATGCCGACGTTAATCTCGGCGTGGCGGACGAATTTATCGCGCACGTTCGCGAAAAGGCGCTCGGCTCGGAAGTCCTCCTGCAACTCTCGCCCGACCAACAAGTGGTGAAGATCGTTCGCGACGAGCTTGCGGAGCTGCTCGGCCGCGAGGCCAAGCCGCAATTCGGATCACGGCCGCCCTCGGTATGGCTGATCGTTGGTCTGCAAGGCTCCGGCAAGACCACTTCCACCGGCAAACTTGGCAAATGGCTTTCCGAACACGGCCACCGGCCAATTGTGGTTTCGACGGACGTCTACCGCCCGGCTGCGCGGGAGCAGTTGGCACAGGTCGCCAAAGCGACGAATACACCGCTGTGGCCCGGCACGGGAACGGACAAGCCGCTTGAAATCGTGCGCGGCGCAATGCGCGAGGCAAAACTTTCCGCGTACGACGTGATTCTCGTCGATACCGCCGGCCGCCTGCACATTGACGACGAATTGATGAACGAGCTCTCCGCGCTCAAGCGCGAGCTGAATCCTTCCGAGCTTCTCTTCGTTGCCGACGCGATGATTGGTCAGGACGCGGTTCGCTCAGCCGGCGAGTTTCACAAGAGGCTCGGCGTCACGGGCGTGATCCTCACGAAATTGGATGGCGACGCTCGCGGCGGCGCGGCGCTTTCGATCCGAAAAGTTACGGGCGCGCCGGTGAAATTCGTCGGCGTCGGCGAAAAATACGACGCGCTCGAGCCGTTTTTCCCCGACCGCATTGTGGGCCGCATTCTGGGCATGGGCGACGTGCTCGGCCTGATCGAAAAAGCGGAAAAAACAATTGACGCCAAGCAGGCGCGCGAACTCGAGCGCAAAATGCGCGAGGATGATTTCACGCTCGAGGATTTCCGCGACCAGTTGCGCCAAATTCGCAAAATGGGTTCGATCGAGCAGTTGATGGGCATGCTGCCGAAAATTGGGCCGTTCGCGAAGCTTCCGAAAGACGCGCAGGTGGATGAGGGACAATTGAAATCGATCGAAGCCATTATCAATTCGATGACGGCGCGCGAACGCGAAAACCACAACTTGATCGACGGCAAGCGCCGCAAGCGCATCGCCACCGGCAGCGGCACGTCCGTGCAGGAAGTAAACCAGGTCCTGAAGCAGTACAACGATATGCGGCGGATGATGAAGCAGTACGGCGCATTCGCGCGCGGCAAGATGCGCGGGATCGGCAAGCTTGCCGGATTGAAATAGGAGCGTCTGTGCCAATCACTGCTAAAAGCACGCTCAATGACATTCGGGGAATCGCCGCGAGCGGGAACGATCGCCCCGAAAAGGCCAGGCGCCTTGCCGAACTCATCCAGAAACTTGGGGAGTACCGCTGGGTCGGCGTGTACGATGTTGGCGTGGAACTCGTGTCCATTATCGGGTGGATCGGACTAGGCGCTCCGCAGTTCCCGGCATTTTCCGTGGAGCAGGGACTCACTGGTGCTGCGATCAAGGAAAAGAAAACCGTGATCGCGGGTGATGTACGAAGCGATCCACGCTACCTGACGGCGTTTGACAACACGCAATCGGAAATCATCGTTCCGGTGCTGGCGCCCGGTGGCGGACGGGTGATTGGAACGGTTGACGTCGAAAGCGAGCGTACGAATGCCTTTTCAGTTCGCGACCAGCAGATGATCGAGCAGTGCGCCGAGGCTGCTTTGCCCCTTTGGCTCCTTCGCTGAAGGCGGCGTTCCGACAGTTTGGGATAGGTGAAAGCGCGGCCTTTCGCTATAATAGCTTGATTTGACTTAGGAGGATTTACGCTGTGCTAACGATTCGCCTTGCCCGTATTGGCAAGAAGAAGCACCCATTCTACCGCGTGGTGGTCACCGAAAAGACCCGCCCCCGGAATGGCCGGTTCGTCGAGATCGTCGGGACGTACGACCCGCTGAAGAAGCCCGCGGCCATCACGCTGAAGCACGACCGCGTGCAGTATTGGATCGGTAAAGGCGCTCAGCCGAGCGATACCGTCCGAAGCTTCCTGCGCAACCATAAACCTGCTTAAGGCGTCTCACCCTCAGGGCGGTTATCGAAATAGCTCGGGTACAAACTCCCGTGCATGCGATTGAACTCGGCTTGTTTTGGGGGTGCGCCATGAAAGCTCTTGTGGAAGATATCGCGAAGGCTCTTGTTGATCATCCGGAACAGGTGCAGGTGAACTCCGTGGAAGGCGAGCAAGTGACCGTGCTCGAACTGCGCGTTCACCCGGAAGATCTTGGCAAAGTGATCGGGCGGCAAGGGCGGACGGCAAAATCCATTCGCACGCTGCTCGGCGCCGCCGGGATGAAATTGAAGAAGCGTTACACGCTGGAAATCCTCGAGTAGTGGCCACGCCAAAACCGGCGAGAGCGACACTGGCGCGAGTGCTGCGTCCGCATGGACGCCGCGGCGAAGTGGCTGCCGAAATCCTCACCGACTTTCCTGAACGGCTCACAAAACTTACCTCCATTGAATTGTGGGATGGAAGATCCGAGCCCCGGCACGCCCGGGTTCGCTCGTGCTGGCTTTCGCATAGCCGGGGCGGCCAGGCAATTTTTCATTTTGAAGGCTCGAATTCGATTTCCGACGCGGAAAAACTGGTGGGGCTGGAAGTGCAGATTCCACTTTCACAACGCGTGCCGCTTCCCTCGGGGAGTTACTACGTAACGGACCTGATCGGCTGTCAGGTGCGCGAGCGCGGCGGGGCAAGCCTGGGGCGCGTTTCCGACGTGCAGATCACCGGTGAAGCTGTAGCGGGAACGCCGATCCTGGTTGTGGGCACGGAGCAGGGGGAGTTGCTAGTCCCACTTGCGGCGGAGATTTGCGTGAGCGTAGACCTTGCCGCCCAAAGCATCGAAGTCATTCTTCCGGAAGGTCTCCGCGATTTGAACCGCGAATAACAGGGCTTTCATCGTCTCTCGAGCCGCGGAATGGCAACACAAACAGAGACTTTGCGGTACGATTGCGCGATGCGATTTGACGTCATCACGATTTTTCCCGATTTTTTCGCCGGTCCGCTCGATTACGGAATCGTGAGACGCGCACGCGAGGCGCGGCTGATCGAGACGCACATTCACGATCTGCGCAGTTTCACCCACGACCGGCATCGCACGGTGGACGACCGTCCATTCGGGGGCGGCGAGGGAATGGTGCTGAAGCCGGAGCCGCTATTTGACGCGGTCGAATCGCTCGTTGGCGCGGCAGAGGCACGCGATTCTTCCACGACGGCAGTCGTGCTGCTTTCCGCGGCGGGCACGCTATTTCGGCAGGAGGCGGCGCGACGATTCGCGAAGCTTGAACGAGTTGTGCTGCTTTGCGGGCGCTACGAAGGAGTGGACGAGCGCGTGGCAGAACACCTTGCGACCGATGAAATCTCGATCGGCGATTTCGTGCTCTCGGGCGGTGAACTGGCTGCGGCCATGGTGATTGACGCGGTGACGAGGCTGATTCCCGGCGCTCTCGGCAATGAAGATTCCACGGTGAACGAATCCTTCAGCGAGCCCGAAATCACGCCGGAGGGGGCACGGCATGGCGCGCCCCTACGAAGTGCAAAGACAAATCTGGGGGATGCAAACACTGACCTGGGACTGGCGGTTCAAGGATCACTAGCCACTGGTCACCATCCACTCGTCAGCGATCGTGGCATCCTCGACTACCCACATTACACGCGACCGGCGTCATATCGCGGCTGGAACGTGCCCGAAATTCTGATGAACGGCAACCACGAGGAAATTCGACGCTGGCGCCGCAAGAAAGCGGTCGAGAAGACGTCGCGCAACCGCCCGGAACTCCTTACGTCGGCGACGCCCGAGCAGCCATAGCCGCCTGGATGTTTCCGGCTCAATTTCATGTAGGCAGATAGGCCGAAATTCACTATAATTGGCGATTGTCTGTAGTGTGCTGGCCCCACCTGAGCGGGTCTGCCGGGAAAAACAGTCATGAAGCCGATAATTGCCAAGGCCCAGGAATCCCAAATTCGCAAAGATCACCCCGCATTTCGCCCGGGCGACACGATTCGCGTCAACGTCCGGTTGAAGGAAGGCGAGGGCGATAAGGAGCGCATTCAGCCATTCGAGGGCGTGGTGATGAGCCGCCGGGGCGAGCTTCTTGGCGAGAGCTTTACGGTTCGGCGCGTGAGCTTCGGGATTGGCGTCGAGCGCATTTTCCCCGTGCATTCCCCGATGATCGGATCGATTCAAGTGGTACGCCAGGGCCGCGTTCGCCGCGCCAAGCTGAATTATCTGCGCCATCGCAAAGGCAAGGCCGCGCGCATCAAACGCGCCGAGAAATTTGAACCTGTGGGCGCGTCCGCGAACTAGCCGCAAACCCGCGCGCCGTGACTTCCTGGAAGTGCACAATCTCTCTGCGAGAAGCGGGCGCAGCAACGAGCGCCCCTGCAAAACCCTCCGAGGGCGGCTGTATCTCCGTTGTGATTGCTAGCCGTTTCAAATCTGCGAACAGTAATTGCATGAGGAGGCCGCGTCGCGACGGCGCGTGTGCTAAAATCCGCGCCGATGGGACGTCTTTGTTGTGCGCGGTACGAACGCGAAGCCCGCCAGCGGGGCTGGCAGCGCATCGCGGGACTCGATGAAGCGGGACGCGGATCGCTGTTTGGCCCGGTGGTCGCCGGAGCGGTGATTTTGAATCCGCGCCGCCGGATCGTCGGCCTCGACGATTCGAAAAAACTGGTCCCCGAGCGACGGCGCGAGCTGGCCCAACGAATTCACGAACACGCACTGGCATGGGCCGTGGCGGAAATAGACGCTGCTCGCATTGACGCCTGGAATATCTACCAGGCTAGCCGGCACGCGATGATGGCTGCCGTTTCGCAATTGAATCCTCTTCCGGACTATCTCCTGCTGGACGCGATCGAAATCGATCTTCCAATCGAGCAGAAAGCGCTGATTCACGGCGACGCGCGATCCGTTTCCATCGCAGCAGCTTCGATTCTCGCGAAAACCGAACGCGACCGGCGGATGGAAGAGTACGACGAGCTCTACCCGCAATACGGCCTCGCACAACATAAGGGATACAGCACGCCCGAGCATCTCGAAGCTCTGCGGATACATGGACCGTCGCCGCTGCACCGGTTCTCGTATGCGCCGGTGCGGGAGGCGCGCTGCTGGGCGTCTGGAGCCACGCAGAACCCGCTTCCGCTGCCCATTGAGCCGGTTCCCGCTGGTACCGAGCCGTAACCCAAACAGTACGCCGGCTTCGCACTGTTATCGCCTTCATAACCTTGCCTGACGCGCTTCGTTGACCCTTGTTTTTACCGCGTGCTAGCCTGAAGCACTGAGCTGAGGCTGCGGCCCAGCCACGCCGCGCGGAACCAGCCCCGGGGGCAGACGAGATCGTACATGGCGTTCAATAAAAGCAAAGCGCTCGAGAACGCGCTGAAATTCCTCAACCAGGGGAAGACGCCCCAGGCCATCGCGGAATACCAGCAAATTCTTCGCAACGATCCCAAAGACCAAGCCACCCTGATGACGGTTGGCGATCTGTACGCTCGTCAGGGCGACATGTCGCATGCCGTCGAATACTTCGAGCGGCTCGCGCAGGTTTACCTCAGCGATGGCTTCAACAGCAAAGCCATCGCCATATACAAAAAGATTGCCAAGCTCGCGCCGAACGAGCTGGCGCCGCTCGAGCGGCTCGCCGATTTGTACGTTCAGCAAGGCGTGTTGAGCGAAGCGCGGCCGCTATTCCTGCAAATCGCAGAAGCGCAAATAAAAGCGAATCACGCGACCAAGGCAGTGGAAGTTCTCCACCGCCTCCTCGATGTGGAACCCGAGAACCTGCGCGTGCAGATGCGACTGGCCGAGCTTTACAACGTGATGGGCCAGAAGAAGGAAGCGGCGGAAACATATCTGGCATACGCGCAACGATTGTTCGATCGCGGCGAAACCGAAGATTCAGAAAAACTGATCGATCGCGCGCTGGGTGTGGATCCTGCCAACGCGCCGGCGCACTTTCTGAAGGCCAAGACCTTAAGCGCAAACAATAAGCCCGCTGAGGCCATCGCGACGCTCGCGCGCCATCCCGAAGCGGAAACCGGCGGCGAAGTCACCAACCTATTGGTCGATTTCGAACTGCAGGCAGGACACATCGAGCAAGCCGCGGATCGCGCGCGCCGGCAATTGGCTCGGGGACAAGAACACTTTGGCCTGCTTTATCACATCGCGGAAAGCCTGATTCAAAGCCGCCGCGCGGATGAGGCGGTTGCCCTGCTCGGCGAACTTCGCGGCCCGATGATCGAGGCAGGTGAACAAGACAAGTTTCTCAAGTCTCTGACGAGCGCTACCGAAGCACTCCCGGGCCGCACGGAACCGCTCGAAATGCTTGTCGATTTCTGCCGGACCACCAGCGATCCGTTCCCGTTGAACGCGGCACTGGGCCAGCTTTCCGACGCCTACGCCGGAGCCGGAAATTACGAGCAAGCGGAACAACTTCTCGAGGAGCTGGTTGAGCGCAACAAGAACGACGAACGTGTTGCGGAGCGGCTCAATCAATTCAGAGCGCATCACGGCCACGGCGGCGCGCCGGAATCGGGCTCGGCTGAGGCGGAAGAGGCCGTCGCAGCAGAACCTGAGGAACAGCCGCCTGTTGAGGAAGCCGCGATCGCTCCGCCGGCCGTTACCGAAGAACAATACGACGAAGAGACGCAACACTACATTGCTCAAGCTCTCACCGACGTCGATCTGTTCTCAAGCTACGGGCTGACGCAAAAAGCCACGCACCTTCTCGAAACCGTCCTCGAACGCGCGCCACGGCATACGCCCACCTTGGAGCGATTGCTCGATATGTATCTTGGCGCCGGGAACGAGCGCCGCACGGCAGAATTAGCTGCGGTATTGGAACAAATTCACCGCGAACGCAACGACTATCAGAATGCCGACCGGTTCAGTGAGCTCCGCCAGCGATTTCAGAGAGCGGCGGGAATTACGGAAGAGGAACTACCGCCTGCGCCTCCGGCCGCGTCGGTTACGGTGCCGCAGCCACAGCCTGAAGCGCGAGCCTCGGCGGAGGTTGCGGTTGAGACGCCTCCGCCCTTCGAGATCGCTTCATCCTCGCCGGAGCCTTCTCCAGCTCCCGTGGGCGCAGCGCCGGTCGAGTTTGAAGTTCCACTGGCTGAGCCGGCCTCCGAAGAGATCAAGGAACCGCTCGCAACGGCTCCTCCCGAACCCGCGCAATCGGAACCGGTTCTTGCAGGCGAGGAAGTAGACCTTTCGGACGAATGGGATGCGATTTCTCAGGAGACCGCCGAATCGCCCACGGAAGCCTCAACGAACGAGCCTGAGCCTGCACCCGAATCAGCGCCCGAACCCGTCGCAGCAGCTTTTCCCGAGGCTCATCCCGAACTCGAAGCGATCTTCCTCGATGCCGCGAAGCAGACCCCCGAGACGAATGTCCCTATCGCCGAGGAGCCTGCGGCCCAGGAACCCTCCACCGCGCCGGAAGAAGTTGCAGAATCCACGCTGCCTGAAGAGCCTGCACAAGAAGAAGTTCCGGCGGAAATTCCAAACGAACCCGCATTTGAAATCGTAGAAGAGCCCGCAGCGGAGGAAGCATTAGCCCACAGCAACGAGTTTGAACTGGAGCTTACGCCCGAGCCTTCCCC
>JANWJR010000056.1 GCA_025451835.1 Candidatus Acidiferrales bacterium
CCATGTACTTTTCCGACTCGAAGGGAAACAAGGTTGAGCCTGCGCACTATGGAATAGAACATGAAGCCATAGAGGATGCGAACGACGTGGTTATTTTTGAGGATTTTGGAAACGGCCAGACGAAAGTCACCTTGATTGGAAATGAAACCATGGAGCACGCAAAAAATAGCGGGCAACTAGAGGGCTGGGTTCAGATACTCGATAAACTTGCCACAGTTGTTGCGGGGCTAGCGCAGGCGAAGTAAGAAGTAGAAGTTTTGATGATCGTCATGCGCGAGATACATCTGAGGCTGGCGGCGGAGGCTTAGTAAGAAAGGGCCTCTCGCCGCTTGGCCGAATAGTCGCATTTCCGGCGAAGTGACCCTTGGCTCAACTGTTGCCTTCAGGCCAGTGCGCTCCAGCGACCAATGTTTACCGGACTCAACATTCGTCCTGTGAAACGCGCTGGTGTTTACGAATATCGCGTCAACTCGCGAGTGGTCGGCCAACCGGAAGTAACCAGCCGAGGCAGAACAGCTCTTGCTCGCGTTCGCTTTCGACTGGGTAACTTGTTGCTTGGCAATAGTTCATATCGATGCTACAAGCACTCAGCGCTCTAATTTCAAGGGAACGCCGATGGCTTATGTAATTCGTTCGCCGAAAGTCCACGACGTTTGCATCATCGGTTCCGGCGCGGCTGGCGGAGCCGCCGCCAAAGTGCTAACCGAAGGCGGCCTCAGCGTGGTGATGCTCGAAGCAGGCCCCGCTCTGAATCCCGAAAGGGATTACAAAGAGCATGTGTGGCCCTACGATCTTCCTCACCGCGGGGTTGGCGTCGGGGCCAAGCTCCGCGGCGAGGAAAGCGACGAGTTCATGGCGCCCAACGGCGCGTGGGAAATCGAGGGCGAGCCTTACACCTCCGAGCCCGGCTCGACCTTCCGTTGGTTTCGCTCGCGCATCGTCGGCGGACGCACAAATCATTGGGGCAGAGTGGCGCTGCGTTTTTCGGCCGCCAACTTCAAATCTCGCTCCGCCGACGGCCTCGGCGATGATTGGCCGATCTCCTACGACGATGTCGCGCCGTATTACGACAAAGTTGAATCCTACATCGGCGTTTTTGGCACGCGCGAAAACATTCCCGGTTCACCCGACGGAATATTTCAGCCGCCGCCCAAGCCGCGCTGCACCGAAAAAATCCTCAAGAACGCCTGCGATAAATTGAACATCCTGTGCGTGCCCGCCCGCATGGCGATCATCACGCAGCCGCTCAATGGACGCCCGCCGTGCCACTACTGCGGCCAATGTTCGCGCGGATGCATCAGCGCTTCGAACTTCAGCTCGAGCCAGGTGTTGATTCCGCCCGCGCAAGCCACCGGGCGCTTGACGCTCATCACCAACGCCATGGCCCGCGAAATTATCGTGGGCAAAGACGGCAAGGCCGCGGCCGCTTCTTACATCGACCGCACCACGCGCACCGAACATCGAATCCACGCGCACAGTTTCGTGCTCGCGGCCAGCGCCTGCGAATCGGCGCGCCTATTGCTCAATTCGCGCTCGTCCCAGTTTCCCAACGGCCTGGCCAATTCCTCGGGCGCCGTGGGACGCAACCTGATGGATAGCGTCGGCAGCTTCGGCAGCGGTTACATCCCGCGGCTTGAGAAAATGCCCCCTCACAATCACGACGGCAGCGGTGGAAACTTTCTCCCTCACGTGTACATTCCCTGGTGGAAGTTCGACCGCAAGAGTGAATTTCTCCGCGGCTATCACATCGAACCCGGCGGCGGCCGCTTCATGCCCGTGGCGGGCGATTTCGACGACGTGTGCGATCGCGTCGAAGGCTACGGCCCGTCGCTCAAGCAAAATTGCCGCCGTTCGTACGGCACAACGATCGGCCTCGAAGGCATGGGCGAGATGATTCCCAACAAAAACACGTATTGCGAACTCGATCCCAGCGAGGTGGACGAGTCGGGCATTCCCGTCCTGCGTTTTCATTGGCGCTCCGGCGACAACGAAATCAAGATGGCCAAGGACATGCAGCAAACGTTTCGCGCCATTATCGAAGCTGCCGGAGGAACCTATCTCACCGAAACTACGCCGGATGGCGCGAATCCCTACGGAATTTATGACGGTGGAGTTGCCATCCACGAATCCGGAACGGTGCGCATGGGAACCGATCCCAAAACTTCCGTCTTGAACGGGTTCTGCCAGGCGCACGACGTGAAAAATCTTTTTGTCACCGATGCGGGGGCTTTCGTCACCAGCCCCGACAAAAATCCTACGCTCACCATTCTGGCGCTGTCGTGGCGCGCTTCGGAATATTTACTCGACCAGGCCAAGCACGGAAATTTGTAATTGGGGATCTGTTCTAGAGCGGCCCGCTGAAAAACACTCAACTTGTCATTCGCGGACTTTGCCCGAGGAAGCTGCTTTTGAAAAATCAAGGGGAATGCAGGAGTATTCGCCGGACTGGCCCATACCGGCGGTCACGCGATTTGTGAATAGTTTCTATTTTCCAGTTTTCGGCCTCAAGAAGGAGGCTTTGTGGGCAAACCGATTTCGCGGCGCGAGGCGCTGAAGTCCCTGGCCTCGGGAGTTGCGGCCGGGGCGATCGCGCATGTCGTTCCTTTGGGCGCGGCCGAGCGCGCGCACAAATTAATCGAGGCGCAAAGATCCTCCGGCATCAAGTACGCGCCGAAATTCTTCTCCGTGCATCAATACAAGACTCTTCAGGCCCTGTGCGACGCCATCATTCCCCCTGACGAGCAATCCGGCGGTGCGGTCGAGGCTGGCGCACCCGAATTCATAGACCTGCTCACCAGCGAAAATCCCGACTTTCAGTTAAAGCTCGGCGGCGGAATCATGTGGCTGGACGCGGCTTCCACTGACCGCTTCGGCCAAACCTATCTTGCCTGCACGGCGGATCAGCAGAAGCACATGCTGGATTCGATTGCCTACCGTAAGAATTCCGCGAACGATCCCGGCGTGAGCCAGGGCGTCGATTTTTTTTCTTTCCTGCGCCACTTCACCGCCGACGGCTTCTTCACCAGCAAAATCGGTATCGCCTATCTCGGTTACGTCGGCAATACGTTTTTGTCCGAATTCCCCGGCTGCCCTCCGGTCCCCGAAACTTGATCGCAGAAGCGGTTTCCGCGCGGCGCATCTTTTGTAGTGCTCTAATTTAGAGTGTCAGGGCCTCGTTTTTTAATCTCGCTAATCAACCTTCATCTAGAACAGCGTGAAACAAACTTCCTCGAAACGTCTTCAGAATCCCACATCCGTTCCCCGGGGACGCGGTGCGAAGAACTGCCAGTCGTAAAGTCGCTCTAAACGCTGGGGTTAAGCGCACACAGAATCTGGCAACCGGCTTGCACGTTACTACCGGGACGGCGCCCAGGGGAGAAACGTCATGGTCGCATACATAATGATCGGCATCATTGCAGTGCTGGCATTCCTGTGCGTCTCCGACGTGATCGCTGGCCCCGGCAACCGCAAAACCCGCTAGTTCCGCCCGCCTGAGTGGGAACGTTCGTCCAAGCCGTCGTGAATCTTTCTGATAAGCGGCGTTAGCGCTACAGGCGCCAAAAACTCCGCTGCGGCCGATGCTTTCTCCGCAAGTTTTGTCCACAGCTCCCGTCGCTTGCATCTGCATACCCAGCGGGTAAGATGGCCGCGTGAGCGTGAACGTCACAAATCGAAGCCTCAGCGCCGGTCTGGACCTACCGATCGGTCTCAAGGAATGCATGCGAATTCTAATCGGCACAACGGGGATTAGAAACGGCGCTAACTTACAGAAAATATAGGGAGGCGATGCAGTCTAATCGACAATTTTTGAGACCCTTCGGCCGCTGCGGATCAATAGATCGCGATGACAACTGCAACCCAAACCGGCGAATTTGAGGACAGAAATATAGTCGAGACACCGCAAAAGTAGTCGAAAACGAGTTCGATTCAAAATCCTTGTAACGTAATGAAAACAAAGGAAAGCGATCGAGTGCAACCGAAAATGATCTCGGGGACCCCCCGCAAATTTGCGGAGGGTGAAATTGGAGCCTTGATGCGCGTGATTTACACGGCGCAAAGTTGGCTTCGATTGCCGAACGCCAGCGCTAACTGTTTGCGCTCGCGCAGCGACGTGACGTGCGCGGCGTGGGTGCCGTTCGCCCCTCATTCGATTTGCAAAACTCGGCGCGATGCAGCATCATGTTCGGCTTTGGTTCATCCGTTCGAACGCACTGGCCAACATCGAGCAGCAGCGCGACCGATAATTCATCACACTGATCCAACTCGACAGGGGGTTTCTGAATGCGCAGGCCTGCAAGCATTGCTCCGCCAAAAGGAAAGCTCGGAATTCTGACGCCCGGAATGGGCGCGGTGAGCACCACGTTCATGGCAGGAGTGGATTTGGTGCGGCGAGGCGAAGCAACGCCGGTCGGCTCGCTCACGCAGATGGGCACGATCCGGCTGGGCAAGCGAACCGAAAATCGCGCGCCCAAAATTAAAGATTTCGTGCCGCTGGCGAAGCTCGAAGATCTTGTTTTCGGCGGCTGGGACGTGTTCCCCGACGACGCGTATCAAGCGGCGTCAAAAGCCGGCGTGCTGGACGCAAAGGATCTGGCGAAAGCGCAGAAGTTTCTCAAAACGATCAAGCCCATGAAGGCCGCGTTCGATCAGAATTACGTAAAAAATCTGCACGGAACGAACGTCAAAAAAGCCAAGACGAAATTCGACCTCGCCGAACAGTTGCGCGAAGACATCCGCAACTTCAAGAAGAAGAACAAACTCGACCGCCTCGTGATGGTCTGGTGCGGCTCGACCGAAGTCTTCATGAAAGCGCAGGACGTTCACAAAGATCTGAAATCCTTCGAAAAGGCCATGCGCGCGAACCATCCAGCAATCGCGCCTTCGATGCTTTACGCCTATGCTGCCATCAGCGAGCGAGTTCCCTTCGCCAACGGCGCTCCGAACCTCACAGTGGATATCCCCGCGCTCGAAGAATTCGCGAAGAAGCAGGAAGTGCCGGTCGGCGGAAAGGATTTCAAAACCGGGCAAACGATGATGAAAACCGTCCTCGCGCCAGGATTCAAGGCGCGCATGATCGGCCTCAGCGGCTGGTTTTCCACCAACATCCTTGGCAATCGCGACGGCGAAGTGCTCGACGATCCGGGATCGTTCAAGACCAAGGAAGAATCGAAGCTGGGCGCGCTCGAATACATTCTCCAACCGGCGCTCTACCCCGAGCTTTACGGCAAGTTCTATCACAAGGTTCGCATCAACTATTACCCGCCGCGCGGCGACAACAAAGAAGGCTGGGACAACATCGACATCTACGGATGGCTCGGGTATCCCATGCAGATAAAAGTTGATTTCCTGTGTCGCGATTCGATACTGGCGGCGCCGATCGTGTTGGATTTGGCGCTGTTTTTCGATCTCGCCCACCGCGCCGGGATGCGCGGCATTCAGGAATGGCTTAGCTTTTACTTCAAATCGCCGATGTGCGCCCGCGAGCTTTATCCCGAACACGATCTGTTCATTCAGTCGATGAAGCTGAAGAACACGATGCGCTGGATGATGGGCGAGGATCTGATCACCCACCTCGGTTCCGAGTATTACGACTGAATCGTTGCTTGACACCGAAAGTGACAGGATGTACCGTCTCGCTCGATTGACCTGCACGCGGTGCTTCTTTCCGTGCGGGAGCGATTCGTCCCATCCAACTCTCAACTCTCAACTATCAACGTCCATTGAACTACAGGCCGATGTCTTCCCCGCCCATCCGGCGGCATTTCAAGCTCTGGAGGAAGTGCGATGCACAATCAAATTCGACGTTGTCTTTCGCTGCTGTGCGCCATCGCTTTTGCAGCGTTGTGGGCCAGCCCGGCGCGCGCGCAGATGGATCAGAAGGAGAAACCGCCGCTCTACACATATGTGGCGGAGTGGAGCGTTCCCCGCGCCCAGTGGCCCGGCATGGATAAATCCGACAAGGGTATGAAAACGACGATGGACAAGCTAGTCGCCGACGGCACGATCGTTGGATACGGCTCGTTCAAGACGGTGGTTCATCAGGAGGGCCATCCGACGCACGGAAGCTGGTTCCAAGCGATGTCCATGGGCAATCTAATGAAGGCGCTTACGGCGATCATGGCAACGCCTGAGAACAGCAATCCAGCATTCTCAACGTCCAAGCACTGGGACGTCATTTTGGAGAGCACTCAGTACGGCTTTCAGTCGGGAACGTTCGAGAATTCCTATCTGCGCGTCGGTACGTGGATCGTGAAGCCGGGAAGCGGCGACACGGTCAAAGAAGCCTTGAAGAGCTATATCGTGCCGTCGATGGAAAAGTTGCTGGCCGATGGAGCGATTCACGGATATCAGGTGGATGAGGAAGCGATTCACACCGGAGATCCGGGCATGATTGATGTCGCGATCCTGACGAACGGTGCGGACGGGCTGGATAAATACTATGCCGCTTTAGAAGAAGCGGGCAAAAAATCCCCGTTGTCCGGAATTGCTTTCGATCAGGGTGTTGACGAATCCGGCCACCGGGATGTTCTGGCGCTCGTTCCTTCATTCACGCACAAATAGCCAATCGTAATATCAAGTGTGTTTGCGGCCGCGTCGTCACGTCTGGCTGTGACGACGCGGCATAACGTGGCTTTGCCTGCATTGCATTGCGCCTGAGCAAAGACAACGACCGGGAATTGTGGCCCCAAGCGCTGCAAGGCGGCCACACTACTGTGGTTTTGATGCAACAGTCGTGCCTTGACTTGTCTTGGCGTCCCCATTATCGTGGACTTTCATGAACCCCGCGCTTGAACGATCCCCGACCGCGCAAAGCATTCTTCGAATGAGTCGTCCCACCAGCCAGAACGGCCATAGCACGACCCTGGATGCGGTGCCTCCGCTCGCTGAATACTACAATTCCCTCTTCGCGGCGCTGGGACCGCAGCATTGGTGGCCCGGAAAGACGAAATTCGAGATTATCGCGGGCACGATCCTGACGCAGAACACGTCGTGGAAAAACGTGGAGCCCGCGATTGCGAAGCTCCGCGCGGTCGGTGCGCTCACTCCCTCGGCTATCGAGAAGCTTCCAATCCGGCGTCTCCAGAACCTGATCCGGTCGTCGGGATATTTCCGGCAAAAAGCAAAAGCACTCAAGGCGTTCAGTAAATTCCTGACGGTCGAGTACCGCGGATCTCTCGCGCGGATGTTCGATACACCGACGATCGCGCTGCGCGAAAAACTGCTTGGAGTCTGGGGAATAGGGCCGGAAACAGCCGACTCGATATTGCTGTACGCGGGAGGACACGCCGTGTTCGTCGCGGACGGGTATGCGAAGCGCATGCTGGCTCGTCACGGATGGATCAGCGCAGACGCCAAATATGAAGACGTCCGCTGGATTTTCGAGAAGCAATTTTTCGGCAATGGCGCGGTTTTCAACGAATATCACGCGCTCATCGTCGCGACAGGAAAGAAATGGTGCCGGCCAGGCAAGCCAAATTGCAAGGAATGCCCCCTGGGCCGATATCTGGAGACGGGCCGATGAAAGAGACCCGGACACGTTGGAAGCGGCAGCTATGGCTTACTCTCGGCGGGGTGGTCGTGGCGCTGCTGGCGGCAGCGGTATTCACTCTCGGGTCGCTCGATATTCCGCTCCATCCGAAGCAAGGCAACGCGTTCGTTATATTCTTCGCGCTTTCAACGCTGATCGCGGCGGCACTGCTGGTTTTCACGCTGATTCTGACGCGCACACTGGTGCGGCTCTGGGCACAGCGGCGCAGCGGGCAGATGGGCTCGCGCTTCAAAGTAAAGATGGTGCTTGGCGCGATGGGGGTTTCGCTGCTGCCTGTGGTATTCCTTTTCTTTTTTAGTTACGCGCTCGTGAATCGATCCCTCCAAGCATGGTTCCCGCGGCCGCTCGAAATTGCGAACGAGCAGAGCCAAAATCTTCTGAACGATTTCGGAAAGGACGAACTGCGGCGCGCGAATGCGTTTGCGGCGGGAGCGGCAACTCGCGGGACGCCGGATGAAG
>JANWJR010000057.1 GCA_025451835.1 Candidatus Acidiferrales bacterium
CCGAAGGCGTGACGTTCATTCCCCCGCAGCTTGCCGAAAAAGTCGCGGACGACTCGGAAATGGATCGCATGGTCGACGAATGGGGCCACATGATGCTTCGCGAAGGCAAATACACGCCGGGGCAAATTGACTCCAGATGGACCAAAGAAATGATCGGGCAATTTAACAAATGGCTCGAACGAAAAGGCTCGAAGCTGCGGATGCCGGAAAAATAAGGAATCGCGAAAGAGCACGCGTTTACTCACGGGCAAACGCCACGGCAGCCCCGGCGGATAATCGAACCTTCGCGGGCCCACGGAAAATGTGGTCCGATCGCTCACGCCGAATGCGCACGAAACAACTTAACGAGATTGTCCGCGATAATTTTGTCCTCGCCCAGTTGCAGCATGAACGAATTCATGCCCAGGCCAATTTCCGTGCGTTCCAGGACAATCGACGGGTTCCCTTTTCGAAGCGATTGGTGAGCTTCGTCTGGCGTGAGATTGATCCGGCGCGGGTCCCAATCGATATGCATCGTCGGAACGTGATTCGCGATGTCCGGCTCAAAGTACGCGGTGCTGACGCCTTCCACTTTGGTGACTTCGTGCGACACGGTGTCCAATCGCTTCCACCACTCTCTGGTCAATGCGTCGTGATCTTCGTTTAGATACAGCTCGAGAGCCTTCACCATTCCGACGATTTCTTCCTTGCCTACTTTTTGACCGCGGCCGAGTGTGTCCTCGTAGGGGCTATTGTTCAGCGCGGCGTAGCCGATCAGTTCCTTGCGTCCGATCAACAAGCCGGCGCATTGCGGCCCACGCATGGCCTTGCCACCACTGAACGTGACGAGGTCGTAGCCCATATTGGCGTAGTCCCAGAGATGCGAAACTGGCGGCGTGTCCGCCGCGGCGTCAATCATTGCCGGAATGTTGTTTTCCTTCGATAGCTTCAGCCATTCATCCACTTTGATCTGTCCCGTGGCATTCGCAAAATTCGAGAAGTGCATCATGGCCGTTCGTGGGCTCAACGCTCTTTTGAAATCCTCGCGGGTTTCGATCTCGATCAATTTGATACCTGTGCCGCGAAGCTGATGGTCGAAAGGATTGCGATGCGATTTCTGAATTATGACTTCCGACTTCATTCCGGCGAGATCGGGCAATTGCCGGATGAGCGAGTCATCGTCACGAGTCAAAATACCCGCGAGGCCAGACTGAATCGCTCCCGCGGCGCCGGAACTGACAAATGCCGTGTAGCCATCCGGCAGCTTGAGCATTTCTGCAATTTTCTTGCCTGCGGCAATTTCCAGGGCCGGAATGCTGACAAAATGCTTGGTGGCTTGCGCCATCACGGCTTCGACTTCCGGCCGAATCAGTGACCCGCCAAGCATCGTCATTGTTCCCTGGCCATTGATGACCGTCGTGACGCCCAGCTCCTCATATACGTTTCCCGTCCCTCCGAAGCCGGACAGTTTCGCGCTCTGCGGCAACGACGAAGCAAATAGTCTTATGCCGCTGGCCGCAGCGCCGATCGTCGCACCGAGGCCTCCCAAGAAAGTCCGGCGATTCCATTTCATTCCCATGTCTGCGCTCCTTTTGTACCGCTACTTACGGGTGACCGCCGCGATGCAATTCACTTCGAGCAACGACTTGCCGGGAACTCCGGCCACGGCAACGGTTGTGCGAGCCGGGCCGCCGTGCGGGAAGTACGTTTTGAAAACTTTATTCATGCCGTCGTAGTAATCGAGGTTTCCGAGATAGACAGTCAGCTGGAGAATGCTATCCATCGTGCCGCCGCCCGCTTCCACCAAATTCTTGACGTTATCCATCACCTTCTTGGTGTGTGTCTCGATGTCCGCTCCCTGCACCGAGCCAGCATCATTCGCGCCCTGGCCGGAGATGTAGATCAGCCCGTTGTGAACGATCAAGGACGTGATCATTTGCTTGCCGCTGGCCGGCTTGCCGTTGTAATCGAGTTTTTGAACGTCGCCATTTGATTGCGCGCCAGGTTCCTGGGCCGCCGGCGCTTCCGACCCAAAAACCGCTCCCGGCAAACCCAATCCCGAAAACAAAGAAGCGAGCCGCACCGCAAAATTCCTTCGCGTAAACGCATTCGATATCATCGTTCCTTCCTCCTCCGACGATTTTGGATCTGCAAGTCCCAGGGCAACGCAAAGGTGAACAAATCGTTCCCGGACGCAATGGCAACGTACTGCTTCCCGTTTATGGCATAGCTCATCGGCGACGCATGAATGTCCTGACCGATGCGGAAATGCCAAAGCGGTTTTCCGGTCCGCCCGTCAACCGCCTCGAAGGTTTCGGCATCATCGCCGAAGAAAACGACTCCGCCCGCTGTCGCCATGGCGCCCCCCGAAGAATGCCCGAAACCCGCCTGCGGATATCGCCATGCAAATTTGTCCGTATCAAGATCAAACGCAAGCAGGATCTTTTGTCTTCGTTCTCCGGCGGGATGCTTCACGCCGGTCGAGTAATAGGTTCGCCCCTGTGCGAAGTCCTGAGGCTTGAGAAAATATATGGAACAGTCCTCCATCGCAAAAAAATAGAACAGGTGAGAGGACGGGTCGTAGGAGGGTGAATACCAGTTCGTGGCACCCTCGAATCCCGGGCAAGTAATAGTTCCATCGGCAGACGGCTGTACGTCCGTTCGAATCGGGCGTCCCTGGGAATCAATCCCTTTCGCCCAGTTTAATTTTTTAACGAACCGGGTCGCCGAAAGGAATTTGCCGTTGGTTCGGTCGAGAACGTAAAGAAAGCCGTTGCGGTTCGCTTCGACAAGAAGTTTGCGGTTCTCTCCACGATACGCCGCATCGAGGAGAACGGGCGTCTCGGTGGCATCGTAATCAAACAGATCGTGGGGAGTGAATTGAAAATGCCATTTGAGTTTGCCGGTGTCGGGATCAAGCGCCAGCACGCAGTCGGTGTAAAGATCGTCGCCCGGGCGAACGTTCCCGTCAAAGTCCGGCGAAGGATTGCTGGTACCCCAGTAGAGTGTGTCGAGCTCCGGATCGTACGTGCCGGGCATCCAAGTGGTTCCGCCGCCATGTTTGTATATATCGCCTGGCCAGCTCGACGACCCCGGCTCACCAGGAGCCGGTATGGTCCAAAACCGCCAGGCAAGTTTCCCGGTCTGCGCGTCAAACGCCGCGATGAAGCCGCGCACGCCATCGTCGCCGCCGGAAGTTCCCACCAGTACCTTGTCCTTGACCACCAGCGGCGCGCTGGTCGCTCCGTAATTCTTGTTCCAGTCCGCGTAGGCAACGTCCCACAGCAGATTCCCGGAGCGCGCATCGAGGCAAAGCAAATGCGCGTTGTCCGTTTCGATATAAACGCGATCGTGCCAAACACCCACGCCGCGGCTATGATGCTGCGATGCATCGTCGATCAGCCCTTCGGAGACGGCTCGGGAGTAATGCCAGATCATGCTGCCGGTGCGGGCATCGAGCGCGAAGGCGTCGTTTCCCGAAGTCATAAGCATGATCCCATCCACGACGATGGGGGTTGCCTCGAGTTCGCTTTCTGCTTGCGGCACGTGGAAGACCCACTCCGCACGCAATTGGTTCACATTCGTCGCATTGATCTGATCGAGGCCCGAATAGCGCCGTCCGGTATAGTCACCGTTGTACGAGAGCCAATTCGACCCGACCGGCTGACGCATCAATTCCTCGGAATGGACGTCGATCGTCGTTGAAATCGTCGCGGCACTCTTGTCTTGTGCGAGGCTAAATCCCGCCACGCAGGCGCAAATCGCCGCACCGCATGCGATCTTTGCCGCCGCGCGCATCCGCTAGGAGCCTCCCGCCACACGCGCTGTGTTCGCGTCACCCAACGACCCGCGATCCACGCCGCGCTCGTCGGACAATCGGACTGAAATCCGCGCGGTTCCTGAAGGCACTCGAATTTTCTGGTGAAGACTCACCAACTCGGCAGGATTGGCCGGTTGCAGAGGCGCCGCACTCAATTCCGAGCCGCTTTCGTCATATAGGTGCGCGACGAGCTTCCCGGAGTAGAACACTCCGAACGATCCCGATAGGGTTACCTGATTCGCCTCCCTCGACGCGCTGAGAGGCTCGCTGACCACACCCGCTGCTGCCACCGTAACGAATTTGTCGCCGACACGCGTCGGAAGCCACTCGGTATCCATCGCGTACGTTTCATCTGGGTTCAAGCGCACGATCGGACTGTTCAATTCCGCTTCCATGTAATACGAACGATCCTCCGCAGCCAACCGGACGACGGGCATGCCTTTGCCATCCACTTCCACGCCAGGCCCGTTCTTATAGAAGATCACAGTGGCCTTGCCGGGATAATCAGCGTCCGGCCGGTATTTAAATCTTTCCACCATTGCAAAGTGCGCCGACTTATCGGCCACAGCGATCCAGTCTCCGGGCGAATCGATCCACACTTCGCTTTGCAGGTAGAGCCAATGCAGCGCGAACAAATTTCCGCTAAGCGAAAACGACGGATCCTCAGCGAGGCCCGACCGGACATGATAGCGGTCGAGGTAGGCGCTGTGGGAATTCGCCGGAGCGAACGCCCAGAAATCGCGATTGAAGTCCGCAGGCTGCCGCGCATCCGCCGTGTCGTACTGCGTCACCGACTGCATCGACCATTCAATCGGATGCTTCGAGATATTCTTCATCACCGCATGAAAAGAAATCTCGGGCGAATTGCTTTCAACGCTGAGCTCCCGCGAATACTGCAAACCCGTTTTCGGATCGGGAGGCCCGTCCAATCGTACCGTACAGCGGCTTCCTCGCGAGAGAACGCCGAATGCATATTCTCCGTCGTCCAGTTCGTCCGATATGGGGCCTGGCCAGTGATGATCGTCCTGCGATCCTTCGGGCATCGGCCAGATTTTATCGCCGCCGTAATTGATCCACCCACCTTTCGCGCCAGCTTGCGAAGGAGGAATGTACTGACCCTGATATTGGGGATTCACGAATAGATATGGATGGCCGGCGAACGTCACCTGTATCACACGGCCTCCTAGTTGCGGCGTGATGACGATTTCGACGCTTCCATTCACGATCCGTTGTGCTTTCCAGCCGTCAAAGTCAGTTGATTCAATGCTGCAACCCGCACGATTCGACGGCTGGACCGATGGCGCAGTCCGAGCCTGCGCCGGCACCAGATAGCATGCCGCGATCCCCGCCATCAGGCCCGCGCACCCAGTCCATCCGAAAAAATGTTTCATTTTCGTGCGGCTCTAGGAGCGGGGTTGCGGACGTCATCGGCAGAGTCCCTATCTCCCGCGTTCACGCTCCCGCGGATGACCCGCAGTTTTTCTCCGCTGCCGTAGCCGAGTTCCCCCGAAATTCTCACCCCTGCCTCTTGGATCAAGGGCGCGAGTTCCCGCAACCGGGCCGTGGACATGCGAACGGCAGGTCCCGTAATACTAAGGCTCGCATTGACCGCGCCGGTGTGATCCCAGACGGGCGCGGCGATGCACCGTATGTGAGCTTCGTGTTCCTCCATATCGCACGCGTATCCATTTCTCCGCACCCGCTGCAGTTGCGTCTGCAATTCCTGAAGGCTTCCGATAGTGCTCGCCGTAAATCGCTTGAGGTCCAGAAGTTCGAGAATTTTGGCGAGTTCTTGCTCCGGCAGATAAGCGAGCAAAACCTTCCCAACTGCCGAGCAATGCAGAGGCACGGTAGCGCCAATGCGCGAATAGATGCGAAGAGGCTCAGGTGAATCAAGCTTCTCCAAATAAACCGCCGACAAACCGTGGCGAACCGTCAAGTGAACCGTTTCACGGGTTCGGCGGTTGAGTTCCTCGAGGAACGGCCGGCTCAGCGCGCGCATATCCATTTGGCCGATCGCCGCCTGCCCCAGCGAGACGCACGCGATGCCCAGGTGATAACTCCCGGATCCGTCGCAGTTCAAGAATCCCGAAGATTCCAGGTTCACGAGAAAACGGTGCAGCGTGCTGGTCGGCAGTCCCGAAAGCTGGGCGAGCTGCGTCGCGCTGAGGCCGCCGTCAGCCTTTGCAAAGAGGCTGAGCAATCGCAGACCTCGCTGGAGAGATGTGATGTTGTAATCGCGCTTGCCTGTGACGCCCATAAATTCCTTCCCGGCCGATTCTCCGCCCGCCCTTCCAATGAATGAAAGTCCTGCTTATCTGGTGAAAATGCTGATATACGATATCGGGGCAACATTCAAGCTTTTTTTGACTGCATCGGGCTCGCCGGCTGCCGTCTCCCTCACAGCCGCCCAAATTTCTTGACCGCTTCCTCGATTGATTTGAGCTTCTCGATGTAGGCGTACATCGAGTGCTCCTTAAAATCCATCTCCTGAGCGAGCGCTAGAACTTCGGCTGCTTTCTGCCTGGGCACCACAACGACTCCATCGGTATCCGCCACTATTATGTCCGAACCGTTCACGCCGACGCCGTCGCAGACCACCGGAACATTCGCGCCCGCGAATCGATAGTGATGAACCGACGTCGACGGAACGATGCCAACGGCGTAGACCGGAAAGCGGATCTTCGTGAGATACGCCACATCGCGAACGCCGCCGTCAATCACAGCGCCTGCGTAATCGCGCGCGGACATCGCCGTTCCCATCAACCCGCCCATCCCGGCAATATCCGTTCCGTCTTCAACAACCATTACATACACGGAGTCCGGGCCGCCTTGATCGATCGCAGCGAGCATTCCATGCAGCGCATTGGGATCCTGATTTCCCTCATCTTTTTTCAGTTCCACGGTAACGGCGTAGCCAGCGAACTTGGACGGAAAAATCGGCCGCATGCGGTGAGACATGTACATGCGCCGGCCCAAGATTTGTTCCACGGCGTCTGAGACGGAAGCGACCTCGACGTGGCGAAATCCGTCCAGCAGCGTCCCGTCCTCATTTGCGGCCGACTGGCTGGAAGAAGATTGCGCGAACAAATGAGCCGTCACCGTGAGTCCTGCGGCCGATAGCAGCACAATCGCAATCACGGCAATTCGAATCCGCGTTCGTCGCGAAAAATGAAAATGCTTGTTCATCAGCGCCTCCCGTGTTGTATATAATGCGCGCACTTTATCACCGTTCCAGAAGGGTTTGAAGTATGTCTTCTGCGTGGGCAACCCGGCGTCCTGAACGGCGAAGCTCGCCGCGATCCGCCTCGGAAATTCGATTTAGTGCGGGAAAAAACTTGAGATAGGAGATTTCGATGAGCGTAAAAACTGGAATTGTGAAGTTCGGAATCGTTGGTGTTGCATTGGCTTCGGTGTTTCTGCTCGGCGCCTCGCGCAGTGCGGATTCCCGTTTTAAACGCGCAATTAGCCTGTCGCCTGCCGGACAAAACTTGCCGTTTAGCGATGGCATCGTCGCAGGCAATACGCTTTACATCGCGGGACAACAGGGCGCGGACGAGAACGGCAAATTAAAGGACGGAATCGGGCCGCAAACTCACGGCGCACTCGAGGCCGTTCAGAAAGTTGTCAAATCGGCGGGATTTGAAATGAAAGACATTGTTTCCGTGACGGTCTACCTGGCGGATATCAACGACTTCGCGGAAATGAACAAAGCGTATAGCAGCATTATGCCCGATCCCAAGCCGGCGCGGGCCACGGTCCAAGCGGCCGCTCTCGTGGGTGGCGCAAAGATTGAAATTTCGGCGATCGCAGTCAGAGATCCGCGGGCGTTCCAAAATATTCAGCGATGACCGACGGGCAACGCGGATTCGCCGCGGCGGATGAAGTCGGCTGGATCCATGAGGATTCGACGGTCGTTGTGCCGAAACGTGTTTCGCGCTCGTGTGCCGCCAGGCGTGTGAATCCGGAGACTGTTTGGTGATTCAATGAACTTAAATAAAAAAGTACGAGTTGACACGTCCTGGAAAGTGATATAACTACGCGCTGGGTGGTGTCTCCAGGCTCTCAAAATCGAAATGTGCTTTTTCATCTGGTGAGAATGTGCGGGCCGCTGCGGATTTTGCGCGCGGCTCCTTCCATGAGGAGGAATAGAATGCAAGCCTTTCGAAAATCCCTTCCCGCGCTCCTGCTGGTTCTCTTGCTGGGGGCCGGAACAGCGTGGGCCAGCATCACTGGCAGTATCTCGGGCATCGTCACCGATCCCAGCGGTGCGGTGGTTCCCGGCGCCGTCGTCACGGCAACCGAGACGGCGACGGGAGTCGCGTCCACCGTGCAAACGGATGGAAGCGGCTATTACAGCTTCCCTAACCTCTCGGTTGGCAACTATACGCTTCAAATTCAGGCCGGCGGTTTCAAGCTTTTCCAACAAACCGCCATTCACATTGACGCCAATTCGGCAATTCGCGTGGACGCGAACCTCGAAGTAGGCGAGGCTAGCGAAAAAGTGACGGTCCGCAGCGACGTGGTGCAGGTCGAAACGCAAAGCACCCAGATGGGCGAGGTCATTAACAGCCAGAAAATTCTGAGCGTTCCTCTGAATGGCCGCGACTTCACAGACCTTCTGGATCTCCAGCCCGGCGTCGTTCCAAGCGCCTATGCATCTCAAGCGGCAGGGCTTAACGACCGCACGGTGAGCGGCAGCAACGGTCTGAACGCCGGAAATCAATCAATTAATGGACAGCGAGAAGCGGCCAATGGGTTCATGGTCAACGGTGCCAACGTCAACGAAGGTAAGAACAACGGAACAGCGCTAATACCCAACCTCGACTCGATCGAAGAGTTTCGAATCATAACCAACAATTTCGACGCCGAATATGGCAATTACAGCGGCGGCCAGATCAACGTCGTCACGAAATCGGGGACGAATTCCTATCACGGCAGCCTATTCGAATTTAATCGCAACACAGCGTTCAATGCTCGGAATTTCTTCGATGTTGGCCCGGCGGGCAAATTAATCCAAAACCAATTCGGGGGCACATTCGGCGGCCCGATCAGGAAGGACAAGACGTTCCTTTTTGCCGACTATCAGGGCACCAGGCTCATTTTTGGCCAGACACAAAGCACAATAGTTCCTAGTGTTCAGGACCGAACAGGCAATTTGTCTGACGGTCTTACAGGAACTCTCGGCGGTGCGGTAACAAGCGACCCGCTTAGCAACCCCAACTCCTGGGCCAACGTGCTTTCAAGTCGTCTCGGATATCAAGTTCTGCCCAATGAGCCCTATTTCGCGCCCGGGTGCAACACCACGAACGCGAGCTCCCCAACTGGATGCGTCTTCCCAACCCAGACGATTCCCCAAGGCGCGTGGTCGTCCGCCGCAAAGGGCATCCTTCCTTTTATCCCAAAACCGAATATTGCCCTTACAAGCTCTGGAACCAACTTTACTACTTCTGCCTTCGAGCAAAGGCTTCGGGATGACAAGGCCGGAGTACGGGTCGATCAAAATACCGAACGATTCGGGCTGCTTTCCGCTTATTGGCACGTCGACGACGATGTGACAAACGATCCCTACCCCAACGGCGGCGCTACCGTTCCTGGCTTCAATTCGGTCAGCTATTCGCGCGCCCAGGTTCTCGTCTTGGGTGCGACCAAGACTTTAAGCTCCACAGCCGTCAATGAATTTCGTTTTAGCTGGCTGCGAAGTGCCAATCACCTTTTCACGCCAGAAGGAGGTCTGGGACCGTCGCTTAGCTCGCTTGGGTTTGTCGGGGGATTCAGCACGCCGGGCGGCATTGGGCCGATTGAGTCGAGTCTCGAAGGAGTGCCCAGCGTAGGATTCAATAACTTTACGATTGGCGTTCCGTCGGATACGACGAGGCAATTCAACAACACGTTCCAATGGCAGGACAACTATTCGAAGATCTTCGGCAGGCACAGCCTGAAGTTCGGCGGCCAATTTCATTACGATCAAATTAATGACAGAAACTTCTTCGGAGAAAACGGCGATTTCACGTTCAGTGGCAGCGAAACCGGGTCAGATTTTGCCGACTTTCTGCTTGGAGCGCCTTCGGGCTTCATCCAGGCAAGCGAGCAGATCCTCGATTCCCGATCGAAATATATGGGACTCTACGCGCAAGATAGCTGGCGGGCGACCGACAACCTCACACTGAATTACGGGTTGCGCTGGGAGTTCAGCAACCCTTGGTATGATACTGGAAATAAGATTGAGACTCTTATACCTGGCGAACAGTCTGTCGTGTTTCCCGGAGCGCCGACCGGCTACCTCGTACCCGGCGACCCCGGGGTGCCGAGCACCCTAGCACCGACCCGCTACCATAATTTTTCTCCCCGGCTTGGGCTTGCCTACTCACCTGGGGCGCAATCGGGGTTGCTCGCAAAGCTAACAGGTGGTCCAGGAAAAACCAGCATTCGCATGGGTTACGGAATTTTTTACACCACTGTGGAAGACCTCACGCAATTCCAGGAGATTGGCGATCCGCCGTACGGATTGTTTTTTGGAAGCCCCACGCCTCCGCTGTTCGAAGCGCCCTATAGCGATCGAAGTTCTGGCACCCTTGGACCTCAAAGATTCCCGTTTGTCTTTCCGCCGGCGGGAGTAAGTGCAAAAAATCCGGATACGACGTTTAATTGGGCGGGAGTCGAGCCGATTTCCGGCACGCTTTTGTACAAGCCCAGCAACGTGACCCCGTATTCGGAGGACTACGAGCTGTCGTTGGAGCGGCAGTTTGGCTCGAACACAGTGATGAGCCTCAGCTTCGTAGGAAACCAAGCACATCATCTCATCACCGAGTTGGAAGCGAATCCCGGCAATCCAGCCCTTTGCCTGCAGTTAATTCAGGACGGTGCCACTCCCACATGCGGCAGCTTCGGCGAAGGAGCCGCGTACACACTGCCGCCTGGAACGCCATTCCCTTCTGCGGCAACACCGAACGTGCAAACCACGGGCCCGTGTGCATCCGGGCCTGGGACATGCAATATTGTGAACACAACATTCACACGCCTAGGGCCTCTGTTTGGAAACAATCCATACGAGGCAACTATTGCGCATTCGGCCTACAACTCGCTTCAGGCCAGCGTGCGCCACACAAGCGGTCTCTCGACGTTTCTCCTTGGATATACCTACAGCAAATGTATGGATAACGCGTCCGGTCTGCAGGAGGGCGTCAATCCGTTCAATCCCGAGGAGAGCATGTCTCTCTGCGTTTTCGACGTGACCCATAATTTCGTCGCCAGCTACGAATTGCAACTTCCGTTCGATCGAGCCTTCCACGCAACGTCTGGCTTCGCCAACAAAATCGCGGGCGGATGGTCCATTTCGGGGATCACGTCGTACGTGACTGGCCTTCCTGTGAGCATCTCAAGTAACAGCGACAATTCCTTTACTGGAACCCAGAACACCGAAGCGCCTTTCGATCTGCCGGATCTTGCGCCCGGCAAAATCCTTGCTAACACGAATCCCAGAACCAATGCGGGACCGTATTTTAATGTGGGACTATTTAGCGCCGAACCGCTCGGAGGAATCGGAAATTCAAGGAGGCGCTTCTTTCATGGACCGGGGCTAAACAACTGGGACCTGGCGCTTTTGAAAAACACGAAAATCACGGAATCGAAGTCGCTGGAGTTTAGATTCGAAGCATTTAATGCTTTCAACCACACTCAGTTTCAAAATCCAAACGGCCTGTTCGATTCGTTGGTTACGAGCCCCAGCGGCACTCCGGTCGCTGGCTTTGGATTCGTCACGGGCGCCCAAAGTCCGCGCGTCTTGCAGGCGGCTCTGAAGTTCCTGTTCTGAGAGGACGCGTCGGATTTACGGTTTGCGGCGTCGCGGATGTCGATCGACCTATTCTGAAATTGGGATCGACAGCCGTCGGCTGCAGCGCATGGAGGCGGCGATATCCCTCGTTGCAAAGAGAATATCCTGGATTTTGGCGGCGATTCTGTTTCTTGGGGTCGGTGCCGGAGATTTTCGAGCGGATTCTCCCCAGGATCAAGCGCCCAAAAACTCATTTTCAACGTCATCGGCCGCCGGAAAAATCGATTTCATCTCACGTTGTGCCGGTTGCCACGGCCTTGACGGTCGAGGCGGCGAGCACGCGCCCAACATTGCCACCAAGCCCGACGTCCAGCATAAGTCTGACGGCGCGCTCTTCGCGATCGTCCGCGACGGAATACCGTCGGCAGGGATGCCGGCTTTTCGCGCGCTACTCGACGCAGCTCGAATCAAGGCCACCGTTGATTATCTTCGCGTCCTGCAGGGCCAGCACGCGGCTTTCCCGCTTCCCGGCGATCCAATGAAAGGCCGGGCGCTTTTTTCGGCCTCCGCCGGCTGTTCAGGATGCCACATGGTAAATGGCCACGGAGGCTTCATCGGTCCCGACCTGTCCGTTTACGCGGGCGATCACTCCGCGGAAGAAATTCGCGAGGCAATCGTGCATCCGGAGCAGGACCCCGATCCGCGCAGCAAAGCGGTCGCTGTGGTTACGCGCGACGGCCAAAAATTCGCCGGTGTTCTTCGCAACGAAGACAATTTTTCGCTGCAAGTGCAGTCTCTCGACGGCGCATTTCACTCGCTCGAAAAATCGGACCTGAAGAGCATCGAAATCGGGCCGCAGCCAGTCATGCCGCGAGACTACGGCTCAAAGCTTAGCTCCAGCCAGATTGACGATCTCGTGAGTTACCTGACGCGCGTGGCTCAAACGAATGCACCGGCAGTATCAGAGCAGCCCGATTCGCGGCACGACGAGGATCAATAAAGCATTTACGTTTGCTCTCGGGCACCGATCGAGCAGCAACATCCATCGAGGACAGAATGCCGGGAAAAAACAGACTAGCAATTGCGGCCGTTGCGCTTCTCTTCATCTGGCTCGTGCCAGGCTATCCCAGGGCTGACGAGGCTAAGCGAAGTTTCGGACTGCAAGCACAATCGCCGCAATTCTGGAAACTCGTCGCTCGCGACGCCAAGCTCGCAACCGTGGCGACTGGCTTCGGATTCACCGAAGGACCGGTCTGGGATTCGTCAGGCTTTCTCTACGTCAGCGACGAAACCCTGAACAAGATTTTCCGCGTCCAGATGGATGGACAGAAAAAAGAAGTGATTTCTCTTGGCGATCCCGACGGCAACACCTACGACAGGCATCACCGGCTGATCGATTGCGCCAGCGTCCTGCGCGCCATCATCGTGGTTACTCCCGGCGGGCATTACACCACGCTGACCGACCATTTCCAGGGCATGCGCTACAACAGCCCCAATGACGTGATCGTCGGCCCGGACCATGCGCTTTATTTCACCGACCCGACGCTCGATTTGCCAGCCGGACAAAAGCAGGAAACACCCTATCAGGGCGTCTATCGGCTCGACGAGCAAGGCAACGTGCGCCTTCTGACAAAAGAATTGTCGCAGCCGAACGGCCTCGGATTCTCGCCCGACGGAAAACTCTTCTACGTTGACGATAGCGAGCAAAGAAATATCCGCGTCTACGATTTCCACTCCGACGCCACTATTTCGAATGGCCGCATCTTCGGCCAGGAGCCCGGCGGCAAGGACGACGGAGTACCCGACGGCATGAAACTCGATCACGCCGGAAACATCTTCGTCACCGGCCCGAAAGGGATTTGGATCTGGGATCCGCAGGGGCGTCATCTCGGCACAATCGCTATGCCCGAACAGCCCGCCAATCTTGCGTGGGGCGACAAGGATTACGGCACGCTTTACATCACAGCGACCACTTCGGTGTATCGGCTGCGAACGAAAACTCACGGATTTGTCCCTTACCTGATGCCCTCACAAAAGTAACGCGGACAGCCGCCTCCCAAATTTTATTCACCTCGCACGACGTAGCGCCAATCGGTGGTAGCCTTATCCGCTGCTGGAGATTGGATTCGCATGCGAAAGCCCATCGTCGTCGTCGGAAGCATCAATCTGGATTTCGTGGCGAGCGCCGACCACGTTCCATTGCCCGGAGAAACTCTTACCGGCCGCGATTTTGCGACGTTCTACGGCGGAAAAGGCGCCAACCAGGCCGTCGCGATCGCGAGGCTGGGTCATCCAGTCAGCATGATTGCGAAGGTAGGCGATGATTCCTTCGGGCCCACGCTAAAACGCGCCTTGCGCGAAGCGGGTGTTGATGTAGGGCCTGTCGCAGCCGCAAGAGGCTCTTCAGGCGTGGCCCTCATCAATATTGGCCGGGACGGTCACAACAGCATCGTGGTCATTCCCGGTGCGAACGGCAAAGTTCAGCCTGCGGACATTACGAAAAACACCGCGTTGCTGCGCCGGGCTGGAATGCTCCTCGCGCAACTTGAAATTCCTCTCGAAACCGTCGAGACGCTCTCCGTATTCGCCCATCGCCACGATATTCCGCTGATGCTTGATCCCGCTCCTGCGCGCGAGTTGCCGTCGGGCCTTTTGCGGAACATCGCGTGGATCACGCCAAACGAAAACGAGACGCGAATTCTGTGCGGCCTCAATGCAAACGAGAACGTCTCTTCCGCAACGGCCGCCCGCTGTGCCGAAATGCTGCTCGCTCGAGGTCCGAAAAATGTGATTATCAAAATGGCCGAGCAAGGCTCGTACCTCGCTACAGCCACCGGTTTGCGGGAGATGGCGCCGGCGTTCCGGGTAAAGGCTGTCGATACGACGGCGGCCGGCGATGCTTTCAACGCTGGTTTCGCGGTAGGCATTCTCTCCGGCAAGCAGCCGCTCGATGCCGCGCGTTACGCCGCGGCCGTCGCGGCAATTTCGGTGACGCGTCCGGGAGCCCAGCCGTCGATGCCATCCGCGCGGGAGGTTGCGAAATTCCTTGCGCTTCCCGCAAACAGATCCATCGCCGGCAGACCCTTCACGGCGAGGCCGAAAGCGACGCCATGAAATCCGTCTGGAAGGCAATCGCAAGCAATGTAAGCAAATCCAGCGCCGGCGCGGATAAGCTTCAGTGGGCCTGCGCACTCGCTCAATTGCAAGAACACCGCAGCACGTTGCTCGCGGAGCCACGCAACAGCGATGACCGGCGCCTTCTCAAATTCGGCTACCGCGTCTATTCCCAAGCCGACGAAGACGGCATCCTTCACGAAATTTTCAGGCGGGTCGGCGAGGGCAACCGCACGTTCGTCGAACTCGGCAGCGGGGACGGCCTCGAAAACAATACCTTGTTTCTACTCGTTCAAGGCTGGCGCGGTCTTTGGATCGAAGGATCGGCGCGCAGGGCCGCTGCAGCCGCGAAAAACGTCCGCTCCTGCATTGCGCAAGACCAACTTCGCGTGCAGCATCACGTCGTCACGGCCGCCAACGTCGATCGCGCGATCCAGAAGCTCGGCCCGGGCGAAGATGTCTCGCTTCTCTCGATCGACCTCGATGGCAACGACTATCACATCCTTTGCGCGATACGCTCGATTTCGCCGCGAGCGATCGTTGCCGAATACAACGCGAAATTTCCGCGGGACATGCACTGGGTGATGGAATACCGCGAAACGCATCGCTGGGATTCGACGGATTACTTCGGCGCGTCGCTCAAAGCGCTCGAAAGTTTGCTGGCCGGGCGCGGGTATTCGCTCGTCGGCTGCAATCTGCTCGGCACAAACGGATTTTTTGTCCGCAACGATTTGGTATCCGATGCCTTTTGCCGGCCCTTCACTGCGGAGAATCACTACGAGCCGCCGAGATACTATCTTCGCGCGGCCTATCAGTCCGGCTTCCCTCCGGGGTTCGGGCCTTTTCGTTCTGAGGTGCCGGGACGGTGAATGTAAAAAGACGAAAGAATCGTAGGGGTCAAAGATTGCGCGCGCGGTTTATTTCAAAATTGTTTGCGGGCACGATCTAGCTCATGGCCGCGCGTTTTGCGGTCCCGTTTTGCCGTTGCTGAAGGCAATAGAGCACCAGTTCGACTCGTGTTGAAACGCCGACTTTGTTGAAGATCCTGAATAGGTAGTTGCGCACCGTGTGCTCGCTGAGTTTGAGCTCGCTCGATATCTGACGATTCGTCAAGCCATCCGCGACCAGCCTGACCACCTCTTCCTCACGATTCGAAAGCAGATTCGTCCCGTGCGCGTCCTGAATGTGAAACGGCATGGCGTGTCCCAGGGCGTCGAGCACGTATCCGAGTTGCTCGCTATTCGCCCACACTTGCCCCTGATGCACGGCATGAATGCACTTGCACAGGGTTTCGAGCGGCTCGTCTCGGCCGATCACGCCGTGCGCGCCGCAGCGAAAAGCATCGACGATAAACTCCCGCTCCCGCAATTCAAGCAGCAGGATTGCGCGTGTCCTTATCTGCAGTGAATGAAGCTCGCGCAGCACGCGATAGCCTTCCAGCGAACCGTCACGGAGTTGCGCGCTAATCACCGCGACGTCGGGCTCGCGTTCTTTCAGTATTGCTAGAGTGCGCGCGGAATCCGCCGCGCTCGCAACGATCGCCACGCGGTGCCGTTTTGGTCGAAATGCGCTTTCGACCAACTGACAATTCATCGGATTTGCTTCTGCCACTACAACAGTTACAACGGGACTCCGCGACTGCAGCGCCTTCGCCATCTGGTTCCTCTGTCGCGATGGAGTCTGGAAGGGTGCGTCGATTCTAGTAGCACGGCGGTCTAATGACAATATAAAAGTGCACGTAACCTCTAAATAAACCTTGCTACGAAAGCGACCGTACCAGGTGATGTGTTTGCCTTTTGCAACGCGTCAAAGTTCCAAAAGCGTTCGCTGAATTCGGCCTCTCGAATGTCGCCATCGTTAGGACCGCCTCTCTTCTTGATCCGGGTCGATGTCTTGCGCAGAGCATTGAGTGGTCTGCTGCCGGACCGTAACAGCCTCAAGGCGAATCTTGCTTTATCTTGCTGAAGCCCATCGAGATATCAGGCGAAAGCAATGTGTGGCGACGCGGGTTGCGTAGTAGTTTTTGGGATCGCTTCGTCTCAGTAGTGCGCGCTGATCACATGCGGTCTTTACTGCGACCATCAGCAAAAGACCCGAAGATTTTTGTTCGTGGGAACCGGGAACATATCACCGCTGCAACCGCTAGCCTTGGCCCTGCCGTCGTTAACGAATGGAACCTCCCCGAGGGACAATTGCCTTCGCGAAACCGATCCAACTGTAGCCTTTCGCTCAGGGCCACACTACATCCTCCTTTACGGAACGTTAGACCACTTGTGCCGCTTCGGCACAGGACGTAGCATGCGCTTCCAAACTCCGATGCAGAACTCAGCCAAATCACAACTCCGAATTCGCCCCTCGCAGAAGCGCGGCGACACAACGCATGCCGAACCAAATCACGGTGAGAATCACCATGAATTGATGAGAGATGCGATCGTCGCCGATCAGCGTACGGCTGGCCGTTATGCTCTTAATGCTCGTGTGAACTTCAGTTGGACCGGCCGCAACAGGGAGCGTCGCGAGGCCCGTGGAAATACCCGCGATGTGAGTCGAAAGGGTGCCTACGTCATTGCGGTTGAGTGTCCTCCTCCGGGAACTGCCGTGGCATTAAGCATTCTTTTACCGGCGATAGCAGGGGAATCGCGAGCATCGAGAATTGATTCGGATGCCTGCGTGGTTCGAGTCGAATCGCCGCGAAGCACGGAATTCAGGGGCGGTTTTGCGGTCGCCATCCACCGCACGGACTTACGCGCCGCATGCGATCTTGAACCCGGTGGAAAGAAGACGGAATGAACGGTTTGGCATCTCGATCCGATAACCGTCACATCGCAACAATAACGCCGCGCGACATCGTGTCTCCCATCTTTCGCCAGCGTCGGCTCGCGTTAATCGTGTTCATCGGTATATTTCTCGGCGCCCTTCTCGCGGCTTTTCTGACGCCGCCCGAATACGAAGCCGAGATGAAAATTCTCGTAAATCGCGAGCGCGTCGATCCGGTGGTCACGCCCAATCCCGACGTGCCTGTCAGCGCGCTGCCTCTCGCCTCGGTCAGCGAAGAAGATTTGAACTCGGAAGTTGAGCTCATCAAGAGCCACGATCTGCTCGAAAAAGTAGTCCTCGCCTGTGGCTTGGAATCACAGCGCAATCCGCGTTGGTTCGATCGCGCAATTGACTTCCTTCATGGCGCGCGGCCAGGCAATGCGACGCGCCTTGCTCGCGCCGTGCAGACTCTCGAAAGCCGGCTTGTGGTGGAACCGCTGAAGAAAACCACGTTGATCCGCTTGTCTTACAAATCCCGCGATCCTCGGCAATCCGCGCGCGTGCTGAATGCCCTGGGCACGCTGTATCAGGAAAAACACGCTGCCGTGCATCGTCCGCCCGGGACCTTCCGTTTCTTCGATCAGGAAGCCACTCGCTACCGCCGCGAGCTCGCCGCGGCGGAATCGCAGCTCATCCATTTTGATGGCCGCGAAGGCGTTCTCGACGCCGCAGGCCAGAAGCAACTGGCGCTTCAGCAGTTGAGCCAGTTCGAATCCCAACTGCAGCAGGCGCAGGCAAATGCCAGCGAATCACGCCAGCGCGTTCGGGAGCTGACGTTGCTGGAGTCTACAACTCCGGAGCGGCAAACAACCGTGGTCAAGAAGGCTGGGAACGCTCAGCTGCTCGCGGATCTGGAAGACACTTTGCTGAAGCTCGAATTGCAGCACACCGACATGCTCGTCAAATATTCACCCAAATATCCGCTGGTGCAAGACGTGGAAACTCAGATCGCTGATACTCGCGCCGCCATCGCACGCGCGCAAGAGTCGCCCATCGAGGAAACGACCACGGATCGCATCCCGGCCAAGGATTGGATGGCCACCGAAATGGTGAAGGCCGAAACCGATCATGCCGGGTTCGAAGCGCAGGTCGCGGCCTACGCTCATGTTGCCCGTTATTATCAAGGTGTGGCGCAAACGCTCGACGAAAAAGGGTCCGAGCAAGGGGACTTAATCCGCAACGTTAAAACCGCGGAGGACAATTACAGCCTGTATCTGCGCAAGCGGGAAGACGCGCGGATCTCTGACGCGCTCGACAGTCAACGAATCGTTAACGTATCGATCGCCGAGGCAGCCATCGTGCCTGCTTTTCCGGCCATGAATCTGGGATGGCTGTTGATTGGCGCGCTCTTCGGCGCCGGAAGTTTGAGCGTTGCCTCGGCCTACGCCGCGGACCGCTTGGATCCCAGATTCAGGACACCGGATGAACTACGCCGCTACCTCGATGTGAACGTTCTGGCGGCGATTCCAACGGCCGTTGCTCGGCCAGAGGAGAACGCATGAGCCGGAGTTTCGATATTCCGGATAGATCTGAAGCACGCGCCGATCCATTCACTCCCGTGGCTTCACCAGCGCCTCGGGCCCCCGGTGCCTCCGTTCGGCCAATAAGTCTTGTAAATCGCACGCCGGAGCATGGCGAAGTCTTGAAGCTCGTTCAGCGTATTTTTATTCTTCCGGGTCCGTCTGCGGCTCCTCGAATCGTCGCATTCAGCGGGATCGAACCCGGAGATGGATGCAGTTGGGTTTGCATACACGCAGCCCATGAACTGGCGGAGCAGGCTGCCGGCACTGTCTGTCTTGTGGACGCAAA
Source organism: Candidatus Acidiferrales bacterium (assembly GCA_025451835.1). Classification (GTDB taxonomy): domain Bacteria; phylum Acidobacteriota; class Terriglobia; order Acidiferrales; family UBA7541; genus Palsa-295. The sequence continues at coordinate 19,314 of JANWJR010000057.1, forward strand.
CCTGCGGTCTCCGGCATTCCACGAGCACTTTCGACTCGAAAACGGCTCTGACTTTGCTTCATCGCCTCGCACGCTGCCGCCACCGGGCGAATTCGTGCGAAAACTTCCTGGCCGCAACTTCTCACTTATCGGCGTGGATGGCGCAGACCTGGACATTGCCAGTGCGCTTAATCCCCTGCGGATGAAGTCGTTTATGGCCGGCTTGCGGCGCCAATTTGACTACACTCTGGTTGATACGCCCGCGCTCAGCATTTGTAACGATGCTGTCTTGCTGGGTCAGGTAGCGGACGGAATCGTGCTCGTCGTAGGGTCCAATTCAACTCGTCGCGAGACGGCGCGAATTGCAAAAGAGGGTTTGCGGGCAGCGAATGTGCCGGTACTGGGTGCGGTTCTAAACAAACGAACGTTTCCGATCCCCGAGCGGCTTTATCGACGACTGTAAAACGGGCACTGGGGTCGGCTTGAGCCGCCACAACGTGGGATACAGCGCGCGCGGAATCGTCCGCTGTGACTGAGAAGAGCGGAGCTTTGCCTTAACCGAACGGCGATTGCTCCGCGCCGATAGGCCGCTTCGAACACATCGGCCACACCAGGACAGCTGCCAATCGAACTGTGCCAGACTCCGCTTTCGAAGTCGGAATTATGCCAGTAACAGCCGAAATCCCAACTCCCGGCCGCGACCACATTAGAATTCCGCTTTCGCGTCCGGATATAGGCGAACGCGAGATCGAATATGTCACTCGCGTTCTTCGCTCCGGCCAGCTCAGCCTTGGTCCATGCCTCGCCGAATTCGAAGAGAGCTTCGCAGCATACGCAGGCACGCGCTATGCCGTCGCGGTCAATAGCGGCACGTCCGCGCTTCATCTCGCCGTAAAGGCGCTCGGAATCGGCCCGGGAGACGAAGTCTTTACGTCGTCCTTCAGCTTTGTGGCCTCGGCGAATTGTCTGCTCTATGAGGGCGCACGGCCCGTCTTCGTCGACGTTCACCCGGACACCCTGAATCTGAATCCCGCCCAACTCTGGGCAACGATCACGCGTGAATACACTTGGGAGCCGCGCGATCGCCGGCTGGTGAACCGCCTCTCAGGGCGCGTGGCCAAGGCAATTCTGCCGATCCACGTCTTCGGTCTTCCGTGCGATATGGCGCCCATCGTCGCCATCGCACGCGAGTTCAACCTTCGCATCCTCGAGGATGCATGCGAGGCCGTCGGCGCCGAATATTGCGGCAGACGCGTTGGCACGTTCGGCCATGCTGGCGTCTTTGCCTTCTACCCAAACAAGCAGATGACAACCGCTGAGGGCGGCATGCTTGTGACGAACGATTCCGAAATCGCCCGGTTATGCCGCAGCCTTCGCAACCAGGGCCGCGATGATAGCGATGGCTGGCTGCATCACGTCCGTCTTGGCTATAACTATCGCCTCAGCGATCTTCATGCGGCCCTCGGGCTGGCCCAATTGGACCGCATCGAGGAGTTACTCGCCGACCGAGCGCGAGTTGCTCGAGCCTATTCCGCCCGCCTCGCAGGCTGTCCATTGCTCTCCATCCCGGAGAACGCGCCGGACGCCAAACGCAGTTGGTTCGTCTACGTCATTCAATTGCAGCGACCATCGCCAAGGCCCGCTCGCGATCGCCTGAAGGCTGCATTGCGTGCGCGAGGCATCGCCTCCGCCGCGTATTTTCCGCCAATTCACCGCCAGCCTTATTTTCGCGGCTATGCGCCCATGTCGCGCTCTTTCCTGCCGCACACCGAAGCAGCTTCTGGCAGGTGCCTCTCTCTTCCGTTTTTCTCCGCCATGACTGATTCGCAGGTGGACGAAGTATGCGCCGCGGTAATCGAGATTCTTTCGCAGATTCACGCGGATTACTCCGAAGTGCAAGAGCACCCGACCGAGGTTGCACGGTCCGCGTTCTGACGTTCGCGGACGCTTAAATGTCATCGGCAAATCACATTCGTATTTCTGGAATCGCACGTTCGCTCCCCAAGAGCGCGACCGCCAAAGGAATCGACGCTGCCAAGGTTTGCCCCCTGTGTGGGTCGCACGAAACACGTTTTGCATTCGCCGAGAATCATGTCGCGCTCCGCACTTGCTGCCATTGCGATTTGTTTTTCGTCTCGCCCTATCCGGCGAGCGAAAGCCAGCACGTCCGCGTGGCTTCCGGCTCCCAAGCAGAGATTGAAATCCTCGATTTGCAGCGCCGCTACCAGGGCGAGAAGCTGTACTATGGTCGCCACTTTCCACTGATCGCCGAGGAATGCACCGGAGCGAAATTTCTTCTCGATGTTGGCTGCGGCGCTGGACACCTGCTGGAACGGCTCGCATCGCAACCAGGACTATATCGCGCGGGAATCGAGCTGAATCCGCAGGCCGCTCAATTTGCGCGGCGCACGGCCGGGTGCGAAATCATCGAAACTCCATTTGAAAAATTTCAGGCAGCGCGGCGATTTGACGTAATTACCTTGATCAACGTGTTCTCGCATATTCCATCTTTCGAACGGATGTTTTATGCGCTGCGCGAATCATTACAGCCCGGCGGAAAAGTGGTTCTCAGGACCACCGAAATGGCTCCGAACGTTCATCGCTGGAGCCAGCTCCACTGGGGAATACCTGACGACATTCATTTCCTGGGGCTCCGAACGCTCGACCTGCTCGCCCAGAAATACGGATTCACGGTCACACGCCGTATATGCACCCCCTACGATGACGAGCTCTTTCTGCCATCGCGATGGCGGCAGACGGGCCGCAGCCGGCTTGTAAATCTTGCGAAGATTGCCGGGTTGCGGACACCCTTTGCACTGCCGGCCCTGAAAAAGTTATACACCCGGACGTTCGGCGGTCGCCTTTTCCTCTCGTTTATCGTTCTCAGGCCTATCTCTAACGGCAATTAGCCGGCTCACGCAGCGCGAATGGAAGCCCTAAACAAAGCGGAGGCAGGAGTGATGCGATCTCCATTCGTCGTGCGGACGATTCGGAAGCATCCGCATCTTTACTCCGCGGTCTGCAAAGCGCGATTGCTATACTCTCGCCGCATCGCGGGCGCCGGGGCGCGTTCGCTCTTCCGCCAAAACCGCAGGCTCTTCTCGATGAACGAGTTCGAAAGTCAACAGGTGGAAAACCTTCGGACCCATGGTTACGCGCTCGCGCCCTCTTTTTTTTCAAAATCCGTGATGGACGAAATTCACACCAAAGCCGATGCGATGTTTCACGGTCTCGCAATCGATCCCGAACGTGCGTATTCGGTTCAGACTGGCCAGCGCGCCAATCTTGCGGGACTTTCCTACAACGAGCTAGCCGCCACCGAAAAAATGATCGCCCTGCGCAATCCGTTGATCCGCATCCCCGAATTGCTCGCCATCGCCTTTCACGAAAGCATTTTGAAAATCGCGGCCAATTTCCTCGGCGCCGTTCCGCCTCTTTATCGCGTCACGCTCGTCCGCGATTTTCCGCATGCGCGGCCGCTGCATTCGAGCAACTTCCACAAGGACAACGACGAAGCAGACTCGCTGCAAATTTTCATTTACCTCGTGGACATCGACGACGCTCACGGGCCGCTCGTCTACATTCCCGGTTCGAACCGCTACGACGTGCGTTCCTGCCGCCCGCGGCTTGCGCGCGACCTCGGGATTCCTGCCAATGACGGCCGCCTCAGCGACGAAGAAGTGCTCCGCGTCTACCCGCGCGAATCGTGGGTCACTCTCCGCACCGATCGCGGAAGCCTCGCAGCCATTCATGGCAATGGTATCCACAAAGGGCCGGCATGGACGCGGCCCGGCGACCCCGGTAATCAGCCGCGTACCGCGATCAAGCTCGATCTGCACGGTTACAAAGCGGCTGTTGCGCGCGATCGGCGCGAAAACCGCATTCGCAGAGCGGATTTCGATCGTATGACCGAACTTCAACGACTTTTCGCCCATGCCACGTTCACGGAAGAGCGCAGAAAAGTCCTGGCTCACGCAGGCTAAGTCAATGAAGGACCAAGGCACATGATGCTCCGCGCCACTGCTTCGCGAGCTAGCGTCCTGCTCGCAAAAAATCCCGGGCTTTTTTGCCGGATGATGGTTGCAAAACTCGCCACCACGCGACGTATGCCGCCGCTCCCCGCGCGGAAGGAAATCAACGGCGTAACTTTTGAATACGATCTCGCCGCTTATCGAGGCCTTGCGCCGATGTATTTCGGTTCATACGCGCTGTTGGTGGTTGAAGCCATGAAACGCTTCCTCGGGCCGGGCGGTGTCTTCATCGATGTCGGCTCGAACATCGGATATCTTTCGGCGATTGCCGCCGGACTTGTGGGCGCCCAAGGCGAGGTCCACGCGTTCGAGCCCGCGCTTCCCTATTTCGAAAGATTGCGTCGCCTCGCGCAACTGAATCCCGGTTACAACATAATCGTCAATCCCTGTGGCGTCGGAGAGCAGGCGGGTCACGCGAAGATTTACATCACGCGCGAAGCCGGGCAGAACACCGTGGTCCCTGCGTACAAATCGGGTCCCGAAATCATCGACACGCAGGATATCCCCGTCATCCGGCTCGATTGCTATATCGAGCAGCACCGCATCGAGCGTATCTCGCTGATCAAGATCGACGCCGAGGGATTCGAATTCCCTATTCTCAAGGGACTCCAGCGTTACTTTGCAACTACCGGACACCGTCCGCCGATCGTTTGCGAAATTGCTCCGCGTGCTTACCCGCTCATGGGAAACGCTCTGTCGGAGCTGTCGGATTACATGAAAGAGCAGGGATACGCGGCGTTCGATTTGATCGATGCCTCAACCCCCGTCGACATTACTGAGATCAAGCACGTCGATGATGTCCTATTTCTCGCACGGAGAGCGGCGTAGACGACAATGAACGCCGAACGCACGTTCCGCGCATTTCCGCTCAACAATTTCTCTGCATCCGTCTGGCAGATTGCCACGCTAATCACGGCGATTGCCGTTGGCTTCGTATTCTTCTCGCTTGAGGTTGCCCCAACCGCGATTTTTGCAGCGACCCTCGGCATCGCTGCTGCCATTGCTTTGATCTTCTATCCGGAAGTGGCGCTCGCACTCTATGTAGTTGTAGGCGACGTCAAAGGCGACGACCGCATCGCGTCGCTACTTCCCGTGGATTTCACGATTGCTCTGGCCGCAATTCTTCTCATCGGAGTCGCCGTCAACCTCTTGCGTAAAAAGCCCGTGCTGTCGCCGCCGCCGGTCTATTTCCTGTACGTTGTCCTCGTCGCGATCATGGCGGCGAGCCTGACGTACACTCCCGCGCTCGGCGCAGGCGTTGAAAAGCTCGGGCGATTCCTCACATTCACAGCCGTCGTCATCGTTGCGCCGTTTTTCGTTCTCGGGACCCGCCGCGCGATGACGCGATTTCTCGGCGGCTTCTGCGTCGCGGCTTTCGCCATTTGTGCTTGTTCACTCACTGGTCTCGAAGGAACGGAGCGCCTCGAATCCCTCAGTGGCAACACGATCGGCCTGGGCCACGTTGCCTGCGCATTGTTGATTGTGATTTGGTTTGGCGTTTTGCCTCAACTCTCATTTCGCGGAAGAGTCCTGTTGTATCCGCTGCTTGCGGTTCCGGCAATAGCGCTGATCGGCTCCGGCTCGCGGGGCTCCGTCATTGCGTTGGGCCTAGCCCTTCTGCTCGGCATTTATTTCTACCGCCGCCTTGCGCTCGATCTCCTCTGCCTTGCGACGCTAGGACTACTAGCTCTGCCGCTCGCCGGCCTTCCGCGAGCGTCGCTCGATTATTTGGCAACGCTCACTCAAAGCACGAATCTCGAAGGCCTGCTCAGCTTTCGAACCGCCTTGCTGTCTTACGGTTGGAACCTGTTGCAGCGCCATCCGCTATTCGGGGCCGGGCTGGCCGGCTACCGCTATTCCTCGCCGAATCCCGGCCTGTACAAATGGCCCCACAACATCTTTCTCGAGGTCGCTTGTGAGATCGGCATTCCCGCCGCGATGCTGGTTTTCGCAATTTTCTTCAGCGCGATTCGCGAGGCGTTCCGCCAAGCCATGGATCGCCTGACTCCGGGCTTTGCGTTTTCGCTGCTCGCGGCAGCGCTCTTGCTCTCCGGAATCATCAACGGACTTAACACGGGCGACATTAATTCCGACCGTCTCACGTGGCTCTTCGTCGCTCTGGTATTCGTGGTGCGCGGACTTCGCCACAACCTGCACGGCGATTCTTCAGAACACAGGAGCTTTCAGAACGTGAACCATTTTTCGACGGCCTGCGAATGACTTCTACATTGCCCGCGGAAATTGATACAGCCCGGCCGGCCGGCGCGGTGTTTCGTGCGCAAACACGTCACCTGGCGGCCATAACGCTATGCCACTTTTCGACGGCGCACACGCAACTGAAGAGCCGCTCGTTCCATCGCCAGTTTCTGCCGCTCGCGGCAGCGGGCTTCCGCGTTCGATATATTTCTCCTGCCGGCCACACGGGAACCTGCGGCGGCATCGAATTCGTGACTCTTCGCAAGCGCAAAAGCCGCCTCGCGCGCTTTCTTGGTAGTGAGCCGCTCGTCCGCAAGCTGCTTCAGCAGCGCGCCGGCGTTTATCATTTTCAGGATCCGGAGCTTCTCCCCACTGCGCTCCTGTTGAAGCTCGTGTTTCGCAAACGCGTTGTGTACGACGCATACGAAGATTTCCCTTCGATGGCTCTCGATAAGGAGTCGATTCCTAAAGCGCTCCGCTCCTCATCCGCAAAGCTCGTTCGTGCTATCGAAAAACTCGCTGCGTGCTGCTTTGACGGCGTGATAACTGCTGACCCGTGCACCCTGCGGCGTCTGGCCCATACTGGGCGAAGCCGCAAACTGGTCTTTTACAATTTTCCAAATCTCGATTTCTTCCCGCATCCTGCTCCGCAACCAAAGCCCTTTGACGTCGTCTATCGGGGTGGATTATCCGAACGAGCCGGCACGTTCCTGCTTCTCGATGCGGCAGCCGCACTTGCGCGCCAAGGCCTCGGCATACGCGTGCTTCTTATCGGATACTTCGATAACGCCGCAGCCGAAAATACTCTTTGCCGGCGAATTCGTGCTCTCGATCTTGATTCCGGCATCGAGATTCAGGGACGAATTGGTCACGAACAAATGGCGGCGGCCTTGAGTCAGGCGCGCATCGGGGTGAGTCCGCTCTGCGCCACGCCTAAGTTTCTTCTGAACATTCCCGTGAAAATCTTCGAATACTGGGCCTGCGGCTTGCCGGTAATCGCAAGCGATCTGCCGCCGATCCGCCCGTTCTTTCGCAACACGCAAGCTGGCCTCTTGTTCCCTCCCGGAGATGCGCAGGAGCTGGCGCGGTCCATCCGATGGATGTTGGATCATCCGTGTACAGCGGAACGGATGGGCTGCCGCGGTCGCTCGGCGATCGTCGAAAGATTTAACAATCGCAACGAAACACAAAAACTTGTCAGATTTTGCCTGACCATCGCGGATAATCACTGATCGGGATCCGACGAACACATGCTCGAACCTCTCATTCGCGCAAACATCCCGCGCCTTCAACCGCTATACCACCGCGCGCCATCGCCGCTGCGCAATTTCCTTACCGGCGCTCGGGGATGGTTTCTGGCGCGGCTCCGCTACGCTCCAGAAACTCTCGCCATGCTGGAAACGTTTCGATCGCACGAATCGTGGTCTGCCGGCGACATTGCCGCGTACCAGCTAAGCCATCTCCAGGAAATCGTCGAGCACGCTCGCGCCACGGTTCCCTTTTGCGCCGATTACCCCCGTGGGCCCATTCGCAGCCTCGAAGACCTTCGCCGCTTTCCCATCCTCGAACGCGAAACGGTTCGTCAAGGCATTGACCATCTGCTTTCGCGCAAGATTCCGCCGAATTCCCGTATTCGCGCCGGAACCACCGGTACCACCGGCGCCAATTTGAAAGTGGCATACACGGAAGCGCTGGCCCGCGCAAATTGGGCCATTCTCCTGCGCCAGTGGCAATGGGCCGGAGTTGCGCCGCTCGAAAAACGAATCACGCTCTTTGGTGCGCAAATCATTCCTCCCGCACGCACCGCGCCGCCGTTCTGGACTCGCAACGCACCCGAACGCCAAATCCTCATGAGCATCTTTCATCTCTCGAAAGGCGCCGCGCCCGCATACCTCGGCTTTCTGCAATCGCATCGCGGCATTGTGCTCGAAGGATTTCCATCCGTGCTCGCCATTCTCGCTGATTTCATCCTCGAACGTGGCGAGCCCGTCCCGATGCGGGTTGTTTTCACCAGCGGCGAGCCGCTCTATCCCGATACTCGCGCGAAAATTGCCGCCGCATTTGCGACGCGTGTGTTCGATAGCTACGGCATGACCGAATACTGCGGCTCGATCCAGGAATGCGAGCGCGGCGGCATGCATCTGATCCCCGAATTCGGATTTCTGGAAATCCTCAACAATCGGGACGAGCCGGCCGCCCCTGGCGAGGAGGGCCATTTCGTCTGGACCGGCTTTCTCAATCGTGCGATGCCGCTAATTCGTTATCGGATCGGCGATCGCGGCGCCTGGCAGGCGGATTCGCCATGTCCGTGCGGCCGCGCGTTCCCGTTGGTAATGCCAACGATCACCCGAGAAAGCGACACGCTTCGTTGTCCGGACGGCCGCATCTTCTCGCCGCGCGCGCTGAATCAGCTTCTCAAGCAATCGAGCTCGCTGCGATTCTGCCAGTTCGTGCACGACCGCCCTGAGCGCATCATCGTCCGAGCAGTGCCGGGCGCCGGGACGCCGGTCGAAGAAACCGCCGCCATTCGCGACCGCCTCCAGGCTCTACTCGGGCCTGCAATGCACGTCGTATCCGAAATCGCAACTGCTCCCCTCGCGCGGCCGGGCGGCAAGATACCTCTCATCGTCGATCAGGTGCAGGGATGACTGCGTGCCGGCTCATCGTCAACGCGGACGACTTCGGAATGACCCGCGCCATCTCCGATGGAATTTGCATCGCGCATGAACGCGGCTTTCTCACCAGCGCGTCGCTCATGCCCAACATGCCCGCCGCTGAATACGCGGTTGCACGCCTTGCAAACGCTCCCGGCCTGGCGGTAGGTGTCCACCTCAATATCTGCCAGGGCAGGCCGATTCTGCATCCATGCGAGGTACGCTCGCTGCTGGACTCCGGTGGATTCTTTTATGCTCCCCACGTGATGGCTCGCAAACTTTGGCGCTGGCAAATCAGCGGAACAGAGCTCGAAGCAGAATTCCGCGAGCAGATACGCTGGCTGAAGTATCGCGGGATCACGCCGAGCCACGCCGACTCGCACCATCACATGCATATCTATCCGGCTGCTCTCAAGCCGTTCGCGCGCGCGCTAGCCGCGGAGGGAATTTACCGGGCGCGCGCTCCCCGCTGCAGCCATTGGCCACGTACCGGCAGCATTGGCGGTCCCCATGGCGGGGGAATTGTCCGCAAACTTTTCGTTCAAAGCTACCGGGCGGCCGTCCAGTTTGGCGTGTTAAGTGAAATCCAGTCGCCTGATAGCCGAGTTACCTTCGCGGCTCGCGATCGTGCAAACGGCAGCACGATCGAATTACGATGGAAATCCATGCTCGAAAACCTGCCCCCTGGAACCTTCGAATTTGCATGCCATCCGGGCCTTGCCGGACAAGATTCAATTGAAGGAGACGGCTTGGCTTCGCAGCGCGAAAGGGAGTTGCGCTGCCTCGTGGACCCAGGGTTGCGAAAGATCATCGATCGCCGCGGAATCCAATTGATCACATACGAAGAATTGTCCGCCCCGCGCCTCGCATGTCGCGCGACACCCGAGGCCGTTCGAGCATGACGTTGCCGCTAAGTCCAGCGCTGATGTTCTTTTGGGTCTGCCTGGCCGTCGTTGCCTACGTGTATCTCGGTTATCCACTCCTGCTGGCCCTCGGAGCATTCGGTAAGCCGCTGCCGGTCAACAAAGCGCCCATCCACCCACTCATCAGTATCATCATCCCGGCGCGCAATGAAGAATTGGTGATCGAAGCAAAGCTCCAAAATCTGCTGGCTTCGGAATATCCGCGCGACCAGCTCGAGATCTTGATCGGCAGCGACGGCTCGTCCGACCGCACCGGAGAAATCGCCGGGCGCTTTGCGGGTAATGGCGTCGGAGTGATTTCGTTTCCTCAGCAGGTCGGCAAGAGCGCCATCCAGAACGGCCTCGTCCCCGCCGCGTCCGGCTCGATCCTGGTCTTCACGGATGCAGATTGCTTCTTTTCACCCGGCACGTTGTCCAGTGTGATCGAGAACTTTGCGGACTCGCGCGTCGGCCTGGTGACGGCGCGTCCTCGGTATCAAAACGAGGGTGAAACCGATATCACCGCGAACGAATGCCTGTACCTGCGGTACGAAACCTGGATTCGCAACCAGGAAAGCGAGCGCGGAATCCTTGCCATGGGTTCAGGTTCGCTTCTGGCCATGCGCCGCTCGCTATGGCAGCCGCTCCATCCGAATCTGGGAGAAGACTTCGTGCTGCCTCTTGCAGTGGCCAGGGCAGGTTTGCGCGAGATTCTCGAAAGACGAGCTATTGTTACCACGCGTTTGACGCAAACCGGCCCGGCGTCGATGCTTCAATTGAAATCGCGAATCATCAGCAAGGATTTTCCGGGCCTGCTCGCAAATGCGGGCCTCTTGAACCCGGTGAAATATGGACGGGTTGCCTTGGCGCTGTGGTCCCACAAACTCCTTCGCTGGTTCGTTCCGATCTTTCTGATCGCACTCTTTAGCAGCAATCTGCTCCTGCTCGGGCGCCCATTCTTTGAAATCGCATTCCTGTTGCAGGCTTCGTTCTATGCCCTTGCTCTGGCGGGATGTCTGCTTCGCGAACGCTCGCCGCGGCTCGTCTCGATTCCCTTTTCTTTCTGTCTCGTAAATTTGGCGGCACTCGGCGGCATGTTCAAATGCCTCGCGCGCAAGCCTTCGGGCCAATGGGATCCTCTGCGAGCAAGACATCCGGCCGCATGACGCTTGCCTAAGCGGCCATTCGCATTCGTTCCTCATGGAAAAAAAACAGATTCTTTTGAACGCGCTGACTACCTTGGTTCAGGTGGTCGGCACCGCCGGCGCACTTTTCTTTCTGTACCGTTTTCTGATTCGCACGATTGGAATCGAGCGTCTTGGAATCTGGTCCCTGGTACTCGCCACCACTTCCGTCGTCACGCTGGCGAATCAGGGATTCTCCACCAGCATCGTCAAATTTGTCGCGAAGTATGTCGCGAAGCAGCAAGCCGAAGACGTCTCAGCGCTCGTTCAGACGGCGTTGCTTTCCATCGGGATCGGGCTTGCCGTGATCTCGATCGGGCTTTACCCGGCGGCAAGATGGTTTTTGCGAATCGTTCTGCCGCGCGCGTATCTCGCGGAAGCCGCTGCGATTCTGCCTTACGCCCTGGCCTCGCTCTGGATCAATCTGCTCGCCGGCATCGTGCAGGCAGGCCTCGCCGGGCACGAACTCATCACTCATCGCAACTACGTCGTGCTCGGAAGCTCCGTCGGCTACTTGGTGCTGGCGTGGCTTTTCGTGCCACCATTTGGCCTGCTCGGCCTCGCCTACTCGCAGACCATCGTTGCCGCAGGCGGCTTCCTGATCGCCTGGGTCTTGCTCCGCCGATGCATTCCTCTTCTTCCATTCATCCCACGGCGTTGGAGCCTCGCGCTCTTCCGGGAAATGGCTAACTATGGGCTCCAGTTCCAGCTCATCACGATCAGCCAGGCCGTGCGCGAACCCGCCACTAAAGCCCTCCTGGCGAAATTCGGCGGGCTTGCGATGACTGGCTTCTACGACATGGCCATGCGCTGGGTGATCACATTTCGTGAGCTCATCGTGCAGGCCAATCAGGTTTTAGTGCCTACCGTCGCGAGCCTGCAGGAGCGCGATCCTAGGTCTGTGCCGGTGATTTATCGCGAGTCCTATCGACTGATTTTCTTTCTCGCGGTCCCGACCTTCGCCTTCCTCACCGCCATGGCTCCGGTCGTTTCGCGAATATGGCTCGGCCATTACGAACCCTTATTCGTGCGATTCGTGGGGCTGCTTGCAGTCGGCTGGCTCGTAAATATTTTGAGCAACCCCGCATACGTAGTCGATGTCGGAACGGGCAAGCTGAAATGGGTTTCAATCGGTTGCGGCGTTACGGCGATTCTGAACATTTCTATCGGCTTTGTTGCCGGGAAATATCTGGGAGGCGATGCTGTCGTCGTAAGTTCCGTTGGGTGCCTGATTCTCGGCTACGCCATCGTGCTCGCATCGTATCACCTGACGAATCGCGTCCCGTTTGCGGCGCTCTGGCCGAATAAGAGCGCGGGAATACTTGCTTCGAGCCTGGTCGCGGCTTTGATCTTTCTTCCGCTCTTTCGCGCATCGGCTCGCTTCCGTTTGTTTCCTTTTCCGATCGCCGCAAGCCTTGCGCTCATTGCCCTCCTGTTCGTTCCGATGTGGATTCATCCCATGCGCAAACGCTTGATGGATTGGGTTCTGTCTCGGTCGCCCGCGTGATTTCACGCCAGCCCTAATGAGCCTGCCAAATCACATCGTCTGGAGATCGGAACGAAACCAGCCGGTTGTCGCCCGTGTCGCGGTTGCCGGAGATTTCTTGCCCGCCGGGAAGCTAGCGCTTCCGGCAAATGCAAATTGGCGTAATATGGCCAAGCCCATCGAGCGATATTTTGATGACGTCGCCCTCACGTTCGCCAATCTCGAGTGCGCCATCAATAGCGAAGGACTTGCGCCGCGCGTACTCTGCGGAATCGGCCAAATCGTCGAAGCCCACGAGGCCGCACTCGATTATCTCGACTCGATTCAGGCTCGTATCATCGGCCTCGCCAACAATCATGCATATGACTTCGGTGCCGCCGGCATCGAAAGAACGCGCGCGGCGATCGATCGCCGCAAAACGAATGCGATCGGCGCCGGGCATCATTTGGACTCCCCGCCGGAAATCTGTTTGTGGGAAGGGCCGGAATCCATACGGGTTGGTTTCTGGAGCGCCGCAAAAGCAACTCTCGATCCCGCAACCCGCTCGCGCGAAGGGGTGGAACCCGCCACTGTCGAACGCGCCCGGGCGGCATGCAACGAAATGTCGGCTCGGCACGCGAACGTTCGCATCGCCCTCCTGCACGTGGGGTGTCTTCGCACCAACCGGCCGGACCCGGAAGACGTTCGCTTGATGGATTCAATCGCCCAATGCGGCTTCGATATCGTGGCGGCTTCGCATTCGCATCGCATCAGCGGTTACCGCGAGATCCCCGGCCCTCGCGGCCGTACATCATTTTGTTTCTATGGCCTCGGCAGCCTGGTATCCGGGTATGTCGCTGACCCTATCGAACGAGAAGGGCTCGTCGTCGTGGCCGGATTGACGGCGGCAGGCGATTTAGCTCGCGTCGAGCTGCGCCCCATTCTGCTTCAAGAAAACGGTTTCGGTTCTGTTCCCAACGAACGCGCCAGTGAAACCATCCTCAACCGATTTCGCAATCTCTCGAGCGAAATTGAGGACGCATCCTTTATCCGTCGGTTCTATGAGGACGTCTCGCCCGGATTGACGCAACTTTACCTTCGCGACGTTCGAACGGCCTACCGTCAGGCGGGCGCGCGTGGTCTGGCGCGCAAGGCCAGCCGTCTGCGCCTGCGTCACCTGCGCCGCTTGGTGCACAAGATTGTTCGGTGAGTGAAATGCCAAGTTCCACAAATTCAGTTTTTGGTTACGGGCAGGGTTGGATGGTCGGCGCCATCGCGTTCGCCGTCGCAGCTTTGTCACTCCCCCTCGTGATTCGATTCTGCGCTCGCTGGCGGTTTTATGATTCACCGGGGCCGCTGAAGATCCACTCGCATCAGGTTTCCAGGCTCGGCGGTATCTCGATAGGCCTCGCCATCTTGGCCGGAGCCGTCATCGTTGCTCCAACCTCTGGCTATGCTTTGTGGCCGTTCCTTGCGGCTCTCATCCTGGTCTGGTTGGCGGGATTGATCGACGATTTTCGCGGTCTTTCACCCGCCTTTCGGATTGCGGCACAAATCGCCGCTGCGATTCTCCTGTGGCATGGCGGATGGCGGATTCCCTTCGAGGGCGCACCCGGCCTCGTCGGGCAGTGCATCCTTGTAGTGCTGTTCGTCAGCGCCTTCAATTTCCTCGACGGCACCGACGGCTTGGCGGCGGGAATCGCGGCAATCATCGCACTCGGATATGAAATTCTGCCGGGATTCGCCGCGAATCACGTGGATTCCGCCCTCGCCTGGGCCGTCGCCGGTTCCTGCCTTGGCTTTCTGTTGTTTAATTTTCCGCCGGCGAAAATCTTTATGGGAGACTCCGGGAGCAACGTTCTCGGGTTCGCGACGATATTTCTCGATCTCTGTTTTTATCGGTCCCTCGGCATTCGCTTCGACACAGGCTCTGCCGATGGGGCGGACTTCACTCGGACAGCCGCCGCAGCCTTGATTTTCCCGCTCTTTATCGCGGCCCTTCCCCTTCTCGATGCGGTGCTCGCGGTGCTACGCCGCTTGCTTAACCGACGTTCCCCGTTTTGCGGCGATCGCCGGCACTTTTATGACTTGTTAATGGTGCGCGGCTGGTCGAACCGTAAGGTGGCGCTCGCGTGTTATGCCGTTACAGGGACGCTGGTTATCGTTGCCCGATCCGAAATAAAGGACGACACTGGATACCCGATCGCACTGTTTGCGTTGGTTCTGGTAATCCTCCTGTTTGTAGCGATTCCTCTGGGTTCGTTGCGAATGAAAGATCGGGTTGGACGGTGGAGCGCGGCGCCTCATGCACCCAAGGCCTTGCCGCGCCAGGAATCAGGATTGGGTTGATTGGGTGGAGATAATCGTTCTGGTGCCGCGGCGATTTCGCTCCTGAGGCGAGGATTGCTTTTGTAAATTCCCGAGCTGGACGAGTAGCCGGCGCAGCTTGGCGCGTTCTTCGAGTTCCATCTCCACCACTTCGAATGCCCGCGCCTGAGTGTTTGCTCCGCGCACGATGGTCTGCGCCTTCACTGGCTTTTGATCCGTGCTGATCCGCAGGCTCACCACGCTCCCCGGATGCAAGCTTTGTACGCATAGGGCCACTCCGCCACCCAACGCCATTTCCGGAATTTCAAGGCTGCAATTGTCCTTTAGGTTCGTCGTTTCCGCAGAGACCGGTCGTTCCAGCCGCAGCCTCGGATAGCGCCGCTGCCGGATCGCGGGAGAGTTCGGATCCGCATCCAGCGGCTCAATCGAAAGCTCCGCGACGCTCAGTCCGCTGCGCGGAACGAAACTTCGCAGCCATTCGGAATCAATCTTTGCCATTGCTTGCGCGGCCACCAGTCGCAATTCGCTCGGGCTGGCCCAGCGCCACGCCTTGCGGCCTTCGGAAATTTTTCGCAGAACGCTTTCCGCTCCGGCTGTTCGCAGGCGCCCCAGCGCTTCAATCGCTTTGAGGCGCAGGTAATCGGTCCCGTCTTTCGGCAGATCGCCTTCCGCCAGCCTCACCAGCCGCATGTCCGCAAGTTGTTCGCCGCTCAATCCTATTTCGTCCACGGCAAGCGGTCGTATCAGACGGTCGAGTTGATCGAAGAGCGACAGCAGCAGCCTGCCTCGCTCGGAAGCGCCGCTTCCCGCTATTTGCCGTACCACGCGGTCGTGCGCCGTCCGCTTCCACTCTTTCATCCGGGCAGGCAGCACGTTTTCCACTGTGTCCAGGTCCATGCGCGTGAGCAAACCGATTGCATCGATCGCGTCGTTTGGCTCCCCGTGCCGAAGCTGCTTCCGCAAATGATCGAGCCCCTCGGCTCCCAGCGCTTGCATCATCGAGATCAGAAGCTCGCAATCGTCGCGAAAACCCGCACGGCTGAATCGCATGGCAAGTTGCGCTGACGCCGGTCCCGGCATGCGCCGCAACAGTTCGGATAATCCAATCGGAAGCGTGCCGTTTCGCAGCGTTTCGTCGATGAATTCGGGCAACCGGTCTTCGACCGCAATCCTCGGCCGCATGGTCTTTCCCACGCCTGGCCGTTCCGATTCTACGTAGTCGATCAACTCCACAGCCCGCTGTATCGCGGGATAAGCGCGCTTCGTTGTGGCTTCCTGCGTCAGCCGCACGAACGCCGCGCCCACCAGGCTTTGCAGTTCCGAGTCGTGCTCTTCGGCGAGCTGCACGCCGGTCTGGCGGATCGTGCTTATCAGCAATCGTTCGCTGCACTTCGCGTAGAGTCCGGCAAGCTCAGCCAGACCCATGGCCGCGTGGCCCCGCGATTCCGGCGATTGTGCCGTTATGCAGCTTGCATACGTTCCCAGAACGCTTTCCGCTGCGTCCTTCTCGCCGCGCGACAGCAGGCCTTCGACATATTCCCGCACCTTCGCTGGCGGAACGCACCACGCCTCCGGCGATTCCAGCACGGCCTTCTTCTTCTCGTCGGGAACCTGCGCCCAGAACTGCTGCGCCAGCATGTCCGTGTGCGATTGCACGTCGAGCCCCGCGCGCTTCATCCGTTCTTCGTATACGCCCAGAATCTTGCGCAGGCCGTCCAGCTCTCCGCTCATTTCATTCAGCAGATTCCGGACCGAGTTCACTTCGATGTCGCCGCGCTCGTAGCTCTCCAGCGCAAACCGGATCGCGATGTGCTCCGCAAGTTTCAAAAGCGTCGGCTTATCGGCTGATTCCGTGGGGGATTGCGCGGCCAGCGCCGACAGTGCTTGGCTCACCGTGAATCGAGCGCGCCGGGGCAGCGTCGAAAGACGCGATTGAAATGCATTCGGATCGAGCTTGTCCTTCGCGGAATCAGTCGTGCGAGCAATCTGAGCGAGCACTTGAAGAATTCCCTGCAGTTCATCTTCGTGCAGAGTCATCAGGCCGGTTTCAACCGCCATTGAACCTGTCGCACCCCGTGCGGCCCGGCTCCCGCGAATTCCCGCCGTAGCATTCGTCCACCGGCCCGCCGTGGCGCCATCACCTTCATTGCCCCCGGTGCTGCCTGCTCGCCATTTGCGCGTGCCGGATCCGCCTCGGGGTGCGGCTCCGGTTCCAGACCCGCCCGCACGGCCATCTTGTCCGGGCGCGCCGCCTCTGCCTATCGCCGGCCGATGCGCCCCTTCCACGCCCCAGCCGTCAGAAGTTCCCACTGCTTCGAGATTGACGTTCGGTCCCCGACCGGTACCGCCCAAAAAGCCGCCGCCCGGCGCACTACCCGAAATTCCAGCAACGCTTCCGCTGATTTTCGGCGAGCCTTTGTCTCCGCTCGGATTCGCCAAGTCTTTATTCAACCAGAAACCTCCGGCGTTCGGCTCGAGCGGGCTACCTTCACCCTCGCTGCCAACGATATTCCATGCGCCTGGCGACCCCGCCCCGGCTCCAACCACGCCGCTGCCGTTGGTTGATTCATTGCCGTCTTTTTTGAGCCAAAATCCTCCGGCGTTCGGATCAAGCTTACGCCCGCCACCGCTGCCGCCGACGATATTCCATGTCCCAGACCCTGTCCCGGACGATCCGGAACCGTCTCCGGTTGGTGCGTGTTCCGCGCCCGCACCGCTCTCGCTAACCGGAGTCATTGAGCCTAGTAAAGAAGCTGCATTGGCTTGGAGCAGATTCGGGTCGCCTGAATAGTTACCAAGTGCCGGCGAACCGTTTCCACCGGCGTCGGCGGCTCCCGAACCACCACGGCCGTCGCCGAATCCGGAACCTGACCCTAAGCCGGATCCTGAACCCGAGCCAGCAGACCCTGCGTCGCCGTCGCTGTAGCCGCCTGTTCCATGGCCGCCCGGTCCAGCGCTCCCGTATCCAAACCTTCCGCCTGACCCGCCGTCGCCGGGTCCATTTCCAAGCCCGACGGCGCCGCTCCCAAGTTCATCTATCCCACGCGGCCCGGGTCCGCCCGATCCGTCGCCTGAGCTTTTCGTGCCCTCCGCCGCGACGATAAGTTGTAGCAATCTCTCCGGATCGCTGAAGAGTTCATTGGCCTGCTCGGAATCAAGCCCCAGCGTGCGCGCCGTTAATTGCGCGGCAATCGTCGACTTGGCCACGGCTGAATCGGCCGGCACGAAGCAAACTTCGTTCACGTGAATGTGTGGATCGCCCTGCAACGCGGCTTTGAGTTGCTCTGCTAATTGCGTCGGTTTGGCTCCCGTACCGGTTGGAAATCCGCGCGCCAGCCGCCCCAGGCTGGCCTGGGTCATCTTGGGGGAGAAATGAATGCTCGCTATGCCCGCTGCAGAAAGCATCCGTGCGAAGCTCTTTTCGGAGGCGGCGGATTCCAGCGGTGTTCCGTCAAGGAGAAGCTGCTCTCCGGAAACGGCCAGCAGCAGGCCGGCCTGATCGTCCGTGCCGGAGCCCAACGCGGTTCGCAGCTCGTTCCAAGCCGTGTCGTATTGTTTCACCGTGCGAGGATGTCCAAAGTCATACATCCTGGCGAACTTGAGTAAGATATTCAGGCTGCGCACAAAGCCGCGCGCTGCTGCCGGTCGAGTTTGCGAGTGTGTCGTCACGGTGTGGGGCAGACGCCCCGCCTCTGCTGTAAATATGAGGCTTAGCCCATGCCGAGACAATGGTACGCGTGTCCTGTTTGGTACTACCGTCTAGTCCTATGTTATTGGTGGGACGAAGGTTCTGGCACTTAAAGGCCGCGGAATCAGCTTTTCAACCAGCGTTCAAGCTCTATCACTCGTCCAAGAATCGCGAGCGCCCCGAGCTCGGTGAGCTGGGCCCCACGATGGCGTCGTTCCTCGCTCCGGCGAGGCAGTATGCCAACGAATGGCATCCCCGCCGACCGAGCGGCCATCGCGTCATCCACGTTATCACCAACATACAGCGCAATCGATGGGTCGCGTCCATCGAGGATTTTCAACAGGCCCTCGGGAGCGGGCTTTGGCGCTTGGACGTCATGCACGTTGACAATCCGCCCGAAAAATTCTCGCGTTTTCTGGCGGTCCAGCGTGTAATCGAGCTCCCATTTGTCTCTCCCGGTGAAAATCGCCAATTCCGCCATTTTTGCCAGCCGCCGCAAGTTCGCCTTCGGCAGCAGCCATACCTCCCGCGACGCGTTCCCGCTGCCATTCTCGCCCCAATAGAACTCGATGAACTTGCGTTTTACGTCCGCGTATTCGTGATTTCCTCCGAGTGAGTTCACCCACGCATGCGAAAGCTTCCAGTCGTCGTTGAATCCTGGCTTGTTCTTCCATTGATGCAGTTGCGCCAGCGTCACGCGCTTTCCGGTAAAATGCCGCACCGTTTCCAGCACCGTCCGCATGTACGACTCACGCGTGCCCACCAGCACACCATCCACGTCGAAGATAATCAGGGACGGCTGCGGCTTCTTCAGTTTTGATTTTGGAAGGCTCAAGAATTTTTGCGCGGGGATTTCTTCAAGATTGGGATGAATCCGAGCGGGCAGGTTCGCCCGTCGCGTCCGATTCCCGCGATTCCGAATTTGGGATGCTTTCGTCGAACGCCGAAATTTTTTCGTTGGGCTTGGAATCCGCCGCTTTCGGCTCCGGAGCTTCTTCGAGCGATTCCGAGGACCACGCGTCGCCGGGAGCCGCGGCTGCCACGGCCTTCTCGGTCGTCTCGGACTCTGGCTTCAAAGGTTCAGAAGTCGACGCGGGCGCAGCGGAAACCGGAGCCGCCATTTCGGCGGGCGCACTTGTGCTGGTCCCCGCGGTCGCCGGCGCAGCCCGCAGGGCTTCGAGTCGCACCGCCAGAACGTCCACGAGAAGATTCACGATCACCTTCGCGCCGCTGCCGTCCGGATCTTTTTCCGGATTGTAGGCAGTCACTTCGATCGCCGCAAGATGCTTCTGCTTCGCGAACACTTCCAGCGCTTCGCGTACTTCCGCCAGCGACAGCCCGCCGGATCCCGGATAATTCGTCGCCTGGAAATCGGCGATCACGTCCACATCGAAGTGCAGGATGAATTCGTTGCCGTTCCCGTGGATCCGTGCAATCGCTTCTTCGGCGGCGGCCGCCGCCCCCTTCCGTCGTACGTCCTCCGCCAGATAACGGCGCAAAGGCGAGCGCCGCAAGACGTCCTCTTCGGGCTGATCGAGCCGTGCCACGCCAAAAAGCGCTAGGTCCGGTTCACGCACCAGAGGGGGTTCGCTCCAGAAGCGAATCATCTCCGCGGCGCCGCGTCCGGTCAAATGCGACACCACCATGCCGTCCACGCATCCGGACGGAGTCGTCGCCGGCGTGTTCAAATCCGCGTCGCCATCCATATAGATCATGCTGATGTGGCGGAAGTAGCGGCGCGCTCCGGCCACCGTCGCCAGAGCTACCGAACAATCGCCGCTTAGGATCAACGGTAGCGCGCCCGATTTCACGGCCGCTTCCATTCGAGGTTTCAGCGCTTCGATCGATTTCAGAATGGCGGGAATATTTCTCGCGCGCGGACTTTCTTCATCGAGCTTGTATACCTGAGGAGGGTCATCGCCCAGATCGCTGATTTCGTAGCCGACCGCGCGAAGCCGCTCCGCCAACCCAGCGGCTCGTAAGGCTGCGGGGGCCTTTTCGTGGCCGGGCGACATCGCCGCCGCGCTCGTCGGCGCGCCCAGCAAAGCAATCTTATTCGCTTGCCGGGCGATTCTAGCGGCCACTCATCCGCTCCTTGTATTTCGCACGCATCGTTTCCGAGTTAAGAACCATCGGCCGCGTTCTGCAACTCACTTTTGTCATTCTGAGCGAAGCGAAGAATCTCTCTTCCTTGCCTCGTGCGCTCGTAAACCGCGGACTTAGCCTCGCCCTTCAGGATGGTATGCCGCGCAACGCGGCATCTCACCGTGCCGAGGGTCCGCGCTTCGCCGCGAGCTCCGCCGGCAACGTGAACCGCACATCCTCGCGAATCAAATCCAAATCGCGCTGGTTCGTAAATCCGAAATTCGAAAGCCGCTGGCTCACCTGCTCCACCAGCACCTCCGGCGCCGACGCTCCCGCGGTCAATCCGAGCGTCTTCACTCCTTCGAGCCAGGAAGCGTCAATGTCGTTCGCATCCTCGATCAACCGCGACGCCACTCCGGCGCGGTTCGCCACTTCCACCAGCCTGTTCGAATTCGAACTGTTCGCCGAACCAACCACCAGAATCAATTCCACTTCCCGCGTCAGCGCCTCGACCGCTTCCTGCCGATTCTGCGTCGCGTAGCAAATATCGTCCGACGCAGGACCAACGATCGCTGGAAATCTCTGCCGCAACCGCGCGACAATTTCTTGCGTGTCGTAGAGCGAAAGCGTCGTCTGCGTCAAAAACGCCAGCCGGTTCGGATCCCGCACTTCGAGCCGGTCCACTTCCTCCACGCTCCCCACCACCACGGTCTGCTGCGGCGCTTCCCCGGACGTTCCCACAATTTCCTGATGGTCCCGGTGCCCGATCAAAATCAGCGTGCGGCCCTCGCGCGCAAATTTCAGAGCTTCCAGATGAACTTTCGTCACCAGCGGGCACGTCGCGTCGATCACTTTCAGCTGGCGCTCCTGGGCTTCGGTGCGCACTCGCGGCGGCACGCCGTGCGCGCTGAACACCAGCACCGCGCCCGTCGGCACTTCCTCGATCGATTCCACGAAAATCGCGCCCCGCCGCCGAAGCTGATCCACCACGTAACGGTTGTGCACGATTTCGTGATGCACGTACACCGGATTGCCGTAAGCCTCGAGCGCCAGCTCAACGATATCCACCGCGCGTACCACGCCGGCACAAAACCCTCGCGGCCGCACCCGCACCAGCGTCTTCGCTCCCGTCACGGTGGCCGCATCCCCGTTCGCGGCAGTTCCCTGCCCGGCCGCGTCTCGCCCGTTGGCTATGCCTTGAATGTTTGTCAGCGTCAATTCCATCTCCGCAAAGTCTTCATTTTACACGAACCGCGCCGCTCCCCGCCACTTTGTTCGCCATCGGGTAGGGGGCTACTTTGATCTTCGAATGTAAGTCGGAATCCTTGAAATCCCGCTCGGGACCCAATTCGTATATTTCGCGTGCATCTCCTTGCACCCCATGCATTCCGCCCGGGGAGTAGCGCGCTTCGCTTTCCCGGTCGTTTCCGTAGGCAGCGTCTGGAAAATGATACAATCCCTTCGTGCGAACCCACGCATCGCGGATCGCGGCGGCGATTATGTTGCTGACCTGTGTGGTGTGTCCGGTCGTCGAATTATTCGACTTCTGGGACAAGACCATGCAAACCGGAACCGACACGGAATATGCGTTCGTCTTCCTTGCCTTGTGCGTGGGTTTGCTCTATTCGTTTGCCGGCGTGATTTCTAAATTTTTCCTCGCTCTTCCGGCGGTCGACGCGCCTTCCTGCACGGCGGAAGCGTCTTCCTTCCATTTCCGTCCCGGTGCCGCGGTCACGCCCGTGCTCATTCCAATCAGCCCGCCCGCTCTCTCCGTCTCGCTGCGTATCTAAAATTCGTAATCTCGCCTCTGCTCTTCCGCGGAAGGCTCTCGTCTGTTTAAGCGAGCGCTCTTATCCGTGAGCATTCATACAAAAAAACTTGTCGCGAAATCTTTCTGATTCAAGGTTCTTGCAAAGGTTCGCGATATTTGAATTCAGGGAGCGTACCATGGCTCTGCGTCTTCATTCCTCGTGGCTGGCCCGTCGGAAAACGGCGTTTTTTTTCGGAATTGCGATCGTAGGGTTGCTAGGCGTTCCCAGCGCCGCGGCGCAAAGCTCCCGAACGGCGGCGACATTATCGGGAACTGTCACTGATGCTAGCGAGTCCGCGGTGCCGGGCAGCCAAATCACGTTACGCAATACATCGACGAACCAGGCGCGCACATCTATTAGCGATGATCGCGGATTTTTCCGTTTTGGTGAAGTTCCGGTCGGCGAATACGAGATAAAAGTCCTTCATTCCGGATTCGCGCCCTATCGAAGCACCGGTATCGTTCTCTCGCTCGGCCGGACCCTTCGAATTGATGTAGTTCTGGTTCCGGCGTCGGCTTCGACTGAAGTGATCGTACACGCCCGCCCGCAGGCCCTCGATCCGTCACAGACCTCCGTTGTGTCGTCTATCGACGGGGAACGAATCGAGGAGCTCCCCGTCCGCTCGCGCAATTATCTCGATTTCGTTCTTCTCGCTCCCGGCGTGTCATCTTCTCCCACCCCGCCTCCGGGCAGCGGGGCCACCCAGCTTGCCGGCAGCGGCTTTACCTTCGGAGGATTGCGCACGCGCAGCAACAATATTTCGATTGATGGCCTGGACAACAACGACGAATACACCGGCTCCAGCCGCATCGAGATATCGCCTGAAATCGTCGAAGAGTTTCAGGTGGTCAATAACGGTCTCTCGGCGGAATCCGGAGGCGCTTCCGGTGGTTCGATCAACGTCATCAGCCGTTCCGGGTCCAACGCCGTTCACGGTGACGCGTTCATCTTCGCGCAGGACAGCGCCTTTAACGCTCGTGATCCGTTCGAGTCCGATTCCAGGAAACCGTCATTCCGGCGCTTTCGCGAAGGCTTCGCTCTCGGCGGACCCTTGGTAAGGAATCGAACGTTCTACTACGCCGCGGTCGAGCAGGAACACAATCGCGGCCAAAATGGATCGGACATAAACCCAAGCGCGTCCGCGGCCATCAACACGTTCCTCGCGACGGGAGCTTTTCCGCGCCTGGCGACTCGCGAGATCGCTACCGGCTTTTTTCCCATCGCGCGCGCTGAGACGGAAGCGGCCGGCCGCCTCGATCACCAGCTCGCGAGTAACACCTCGCTGATGCTTCGCTACGCCTTCACAAACAACAAGGAAGCGGGCGACGCGTTCAACACCAGCGGGTTAGTGGACGCCAGCGGCCGCGGCAGCAGCTTCATCAGCGACAATTCACTTTCTGGCTCGCTGACCAGCGTCTTCGGCTCTCAAGCCGTCGGCGATTTGCGCTTTCAAGCCGCCACTCGCCGCGCCGTTCTCCGCGCCAATCAAGCCTTCGGTCCGGAAATCGACATCGTCGGCCTGGCAACTTTCGGCCGCCCCTATGGCGCGGATAGCGAACGCCGCGAGAATAACTATCAGGGCGGCTATACCTACACGCGCACGCAAGGGCGTCATCTTTGGAAAGTCGGAGCTACGGTCAATCGTGTGGGCCTCCGCGCTTCGATTGGCGACGGCTTCGCCGGCGTTTACCTCTTCGGAACTCTTCAGGATTTCCTGGCCGGCCGTCCCGATCAATTCCGGCAAGCCTTTGGCGAGACCATCGTCAACAGCCCCGTGGAATCCGTCGGCGCATTCCTGCAGGATCGTTGGTCCATCGCGCCTCGGCTGACCCTGGACATGGGCGTGCGCTACGATTTCGAGCATTTGCCCGCCGGATTCAGCGGAAACACCCGAAATTTCAGTCCGCGCGTGGGTCTGGCATGGAATCCCGTGTCGAGGTTGGTGCTGCGAGCCGGGTATGGAATCTTCTTCGACCGTTACGTGCTCGCGAATCTTGCTCGCGCTATCCAGAAAAACGGCGTCTCGGCGTTCGAGCAGGTCGCCGACGGCCAAGCAGCGGCAAATCTGTTTCTAACCTCTGGGGGAGGGCCGCTGTCTGCGCCAGCACCCGGCATCACGCCTTCCATTTATCGCGCCGATCCTAACCTGCCCACGTCCTACAGCCAGCAGGCCAGCTCGGGAGCCCAATACTTGATAGCCCCGAATCTCACTCTGCGCGCGGACTATCTCTTCGTTCGTGGCGTGCATCTCTCCCGGACGCGGAACGTCAACCTCCTGGCGCCAGCGGTCCTCACTCTGGCCAATGCCGCCAGTCTGGATATTCCCAACCCAACTCCGCAGCAAATCGGGCGCGAAGTCTTCGGGCCCGGCCGGCTTAATCCGGCGTTCAACGATATTTATCAATTGGAGGATTCCGCGGGTTCGAGCTACAACGGCATTTCCTTCACCCTCGAACGCCGCATGAACGAAGAGCTCGAATTCTCGGCCAGCTATACTCTTTCAAAGGCCTACGACGACGCGTCGGATTTCGACGAGCAGCCGCAGAATCCCTTCGACCTCGCCGCCGAGCGATCCTTGTCGTTGCAACAGCAGCAGCAGCGCTTCGTCTTCAACGCCCTCTGGGATTTGCCCATTGGCGATGAAGACGAAGATGCCGGAAAGCCCAAGGGCAATCCGGGCTGGCTCACGCGCGCGTTCAGCCATATCGAGCTTGCCCCGATTTTCACGGCCGGCAGCGCTCGCCCCGTGGATCCATTGACCGGCTTGGATTCCAATCGCAGCAATCCTTTTCCGCTATCAGCCCGTCCGCTTGGATCCGCAAGAAATTCCCTGGAAACGCCCGCGTCGATCGCCATGGATTTCCGCATTGTGAAATATTTTCCATTCGGTGAATTCGCGCATCTCGACTTGGTTGCTGAATCGTTCAATGTCTTCAATCACCCGAATGTCTCGCAGATCAACCCGTATTTCGGATCGGGTCCGGCGTCGCTGCCCAGTTTCGGAGACCCCATCGACGGAACCGGCGCCCGCCGCATCGAGTTCTCCGTCGACTTCGAGTTCTGAAGGAATATGCGGCACCGCGGCGAGCCTTCGTTCCGTTAACTGACCGGGTCCAGGCTTACACGGTCGGCTACGACCACGATTTTGATTTCGTTCCGCGGGTAGCTTCTGCTATCGGCGCGCAATTCGTCGCCTATCGCGTCGCGGATACGCTGCAGCCGATCTACGGATCACATCCCGTGGGCGTCGCCATATTCGTGCGCCTCCGGCCATTTTCAGGAAATAATCGATGAGTGAAAACCTGACGATTCCTCGCGCCAGGCAACCTTCGTAACGCAAAGGACGAGTTTCCGGCGCTCGTCGCGTAAGCCTGTTCGACTCGCCCCTGGGATTTGCTCGATTGAACTTGCTTGACTGAACCGAGGATACCGCCGAGCGGGCCGGATAAAGCCCGCTCGCGCTGTGCTGAACGCGTTACTTCTTTTCGATCTCCTCTTTTAGATGCTTCGCGCAAGCCTCGGCCGTCGTTTGCTGCCCATGCAACGTATTCTTCTTGTTCACGGCGTAAGCGAACACGATGGCGCCCGAAGTGCGATCGAACATCTGCACGCTCGCGGCATCGTCCGAGTGAATTTGCCCGGTAAACGCCATTTTTGCCCATCCCGCTTTCTTCTCATCCGACGTTCCTCTGATGATGTACCGAGCCTGACCCTCGCTTGCCACCGGGATCAGCGGCACGTCCTTCTTCTCCAATGCAGCGGCCAGGTAGTTCTCGAAGCCGTTCATCGGCTCGATGTAGACCGATGAACCCGGCATGATCTTCGTGCTCGCCGGCCCGGCAGCGGGAGCCGCTGCAGTCGGAACATCCGATTGCGTCGCAGGAGCAATTGGCATTGCTGGGGGCGCGGGTGAATTCGGCACGGCGACCGCTGCCGGCGTTGCCTGAGAAGCCGGAACTGGCTTGCAAGCCATGCCGTTTACCAGAGTTTCGTCAGGAGCCAGAAAATTGCCGCTCGATGCAAGCGTGCGGCACTGCATCTGCACGGTCGTGGACTGCTGCTGCGCGAGGGCGGGCCCAGCGGCGAGCAAGAAGACAAAGAGTACAGGCAAGTGTTTCATGTACGGGTTTCCTCCGCCTCGCAGCGTGGTCGAATGAAACGCTGGCGCATAGATTACGTTGGTACAGGTGTGCGCAAAGAAATAGGTTGCATAATGAGGGAAGGCATTGGCGGCATTCGCCTTGCGGAAGTCCAGTCACATCAAGAGTTTCGCCGCCGTCACTAGGCCGAGCCTTCGCTGCAATGACTGATTTGTTGTCCACGGCTTCCACACCGCCTAATGCTTGCCATGTTGTGATAGCTTGTTGCGGAGCAGGGGCGGAAGGCATGAGAATGCGCATAAGAGTGCAGAGGATTCGGCCGTGTAACGTGGACACTCGGTCTTTGCAGCTATGTCGCGAAGCCAAAATTTCGCATGGATTCACCGGCGCGACGCAGGCCACCAAGCTCTCAAAACCAGCTCCAAAAACGAGAGCGTCAACCGAAAACGAGTTCGAGTAGAATTTGCTGTAACCCCATGAAAATAAAGGATTGCGGTTGAGTCGAACCGAAAATGATCTCGGGGACCCCCCGCAAATCTGCGGAGGATGAACTGAAATGCTTCTGAAGGACAAAGTGGCGATTGTGACAGGCGGGGGCCGAGGCATCGGACGCGCGATCGCGCACCGCTTCGCACGGGAAGGCGCGGCAATCGTGGTGGCGGCGCG
>JANWJR010000058.1 GCA_025451835.1 Candidatus Acidiferrales bacterium
AACAAAGGATGGCGATGCAGTCTAATCGACAATTTTTAGGGGGGTCCCGAGGTTGAAATGATCGTATTTTGCGGCAAGATTCGCGCCAGATTTTGCGGCGCTTCTGGTAGCCGCGCGGCGCCCAGAACTCGACCAGCGGCCCGGAATCGCGAGACCGCACTTCGGGCAGCATCCATCCTTCAGGTGATTCTGCTGGACGTCGTGCCAGGAGCGCCCAATGAGCAACGAGCCGCAACCGGGACAGAACGTATGCGCGCCGTCGCTGTAAATATTCCCTTCGTAAACGTAATGCAGCCCGGCCGCAATCGCCGCGGCGCGCGCGGCGTGCAAAGTTTCCGGCGGCGTGCGCGGCTTATCGCGCAGTTTGAAATCGGGATGGAACGCGGTGAAGTGCAGCGGAACGTCGGGGCCGAGATTTTCGAGAATCCAATCGGCGAGCCGGCGCGTCTCGTCGGCCGCGTCGTTGAGCGTGGGAATAATCAAATTGGTGATCTCGAACCACACGTCGGTTTCGTTCTTCAGCCATTGCAGCGTATCCAGCACGGGCTTCAAATGCGTGAGGGTGATCTTGCCGTAGAAGTTCTCGGTGAACGCCTTCAAGTCAATGTTTGCGGCGTCGATATGGTCGTAAATATCGTGAAACGCCTCGCGCGTGATGTAGCCATTCGAGACCATCACGGTTTTCAGGCCGCGCTCTTTCGCGGCGGCGCAAATGTCGATCAGGTACTCGCCCCAGATGGTCGGCTCGTTATAGGTGAACGCGATCGACGGGCAGCCGTTGCGAATGGCCAGCAGCGCGACGTCTTCCGGGGGAATGTAGGACGAATGCACCTGGTCGGAACGCGATTTCGAAATGTCCCAATTCTGGCAGAAGAAGCAGCCCATGTTGCAGCCGGCCGTGCCCATCGAAAATACGCGCGTGCCGGGAAGAAAGTGGTTGAGCGGCTTTTTCTCGATGGGATCGATTTGCAGCGCCGCGGGATGCGCGTAACCGAGGCTATAAAGTTTGCCGTCCTGGTTCGCGCGGATGAAGCAAAATCCCGCCTGCCCTTCCCCGATGTGGCAATGCCGCGGGCAAAGGTAGCAATGCACTTTGCCGCCGGGTTCGGGCGCCCACCAACGCGCTTCGTGGAGTGCTTCGGACTTCTCGAGAACTTTCAGCTCTGGCATGATGTGACGCCGCTACGACCATTATACGCTCGCGTTCGTGCCCAAAAGCGGGAGTTCGTGTACTCTGTCGGCCATGGAAATCGAGTGGGTACGGCGGTATTGCCTTTCGCTGCGGAACGCGACCGAACAGGTCCAGTGGGGCGACGATCTCGTCTTCAAGATCGGCGGGAAAATGTTTGCAGTAATGCCACTGGAGCCAGCGCCGGTGTTTCTGTCGTTCAAGTGCGCTCCCGAGGTGTTTGCCGACCTCACCGAGCGGCCGCGAATCATACCCGCGCCTTACCTCGCGCGAGCGCATTGGGTTTCGCTCGAATCTAACGATGCCCTGCCCCGCGCGGAAATCGAGCGCCTTCTCGGCGAAGCGCACGCCCTGGTGCTTGCCAAGCTGCCGAAGAAACTTCAGGAGAGATTGCGCCGGCCGACGAAACGCAAGAAGCGATCGCGCGCGAAAGATTAGTTGTGTTTCGTTTGCGCGCGGCGGCGAAGCGCCACCCATTCGAGAAACCGCCGCGTGCGGGCGCGTTCGCGCCACATCAGGCGAAAGAATTGGGGCGCGTCGAGTCCGGATGCTTCCGCGCCGAAAAAGGTTTCGAGCCGCCACTGGATGTAGGGCGAAGCCCACGGCCGGAAACGATAGCCTTTCGCGGTGATCCAGTAATAGCGAATCGCGTTCAGCACGGCGCGATTCCGGCGATGGCAAGGCGGTGCGCGCGAGAGGGATTGCAGCGCAATGATAGAATTGAAGCGAAAACAGGCATGCAACGATGACTGAACCCATGAACGCCGAAGACCATTACTATGCGGGAGTTGATTTCTTCAGCGAGGGCAAGCTCGATGAAGCGATCGCGGAATATCGCCGCGCCATCGAGCTCGATCCGAAATTTGCCGATGCGCTTCATGGCCTCGCGCAAGCGTATCACGCGAAGCAAGATTTTGACCGCACCATCGAGGCCGCTCAGAGTATCCTGGCGCTCGATCCCGACGACATTCTCGCGTGGACCACGATTTCTCGCGCGTATCAGCGTAAGGGCATGGTCCCCGAAGCCGAAGAAGCCGGCAACAAAGCACGCATTCTCGGCTGGAAGCAACAGCTTCGCGAGCAAAAGAGCAAAGAAAGCGCATAGGAACTTCGGGCGCAGCAAGCGGCGCCGCTCAAAAGAGGAGGCCGGACGCCCTTCGTATTCCTCAGGGCAAGCCGGCGCTACGAAGAGGACCGCGATTTGTTGCGACGCGGAATGACACCGGCGATTTCCCACAGACAATAAAAAGGGGCCGAGCGGGAATGACTCGGCCCCGAAATGAACGCGCGATCAGCGTACGGAAGAACGTTCCGTTTGTCGTTCCCACGCGCGAAAGGCGGCGCTACAAGAACTGCGGCGCGTGACTACAACGCGGCGCAGACGGACTTAATCTCCGTGTAATGTTCGAGCACCTCGTGGCCCATTTCGCGGCCCCAGCCGGATTGCTTGTAGCCGCCGAATGGAAGCGCCGCGTCGAACACGTTGTAGCAATTGATCCACACGGTTCCCGCCTTGATCTTAGCCGCGAGCGTGTGCGCCTTCTTGATATCGCGGGTCCAGATTCCGGCGGCAAGGCCGTAGATGGTGTCGTTTGCCGCGACGGCGATGTCGTTCGGATCGCTGAACGGAGTCGCGGTGACGACAGGTCCGAAGATTTCCTCGCGCACTACTTTCATCTTGTCGTTAGTGTTGACGAGCACCGTCGGTTTGACGAAGTAGCCTTTGTCGCCGACGCGCGCGCCGCCCGCGGTGGCCTTAGCGCCTTCCTTCAATCCGGATTCGAGATACCCGCAGACGCGATTGAGTTGCTCTTCGGAAACGAGCGGACCCATATCGCTATCAGGATCGAAGCCGGGCCGAACACGGATTTTGTCAGCCTCCTTCGAGATTCCATCGACCACTTTGTCGAAGCTTCCTTTCTCGATAAAGAGGCGCGAACCCGCGCAGCACGTTTGGCCCTGATTGAAAAAGATGGCGCTGGCCGCTCCGGCGATGGCCTTGTCCATATCGGCATCGTCGAGGACCACGTTGGGGGATTTTCCGCCGAGCTCGAGCGAGACTTTTTTCAAGTTGCCCGCGGCGGCTTGCAGGATCAGCTTGCCGACTTCGGTCGAACCGGTGAACGCGACTTTGTCCACGTCCGGGTGCGCGGCGAGCGCGGCGCCCGCTGTTTCGCCGTAGCCAGGAACGATGTTTACCACGCCATCCGGGAACCCCGCTTCCTGAATCAATTCGCCCAGGCGAAGCGCGGTGAGCGGAGTTTGCTCGGCGGGCTTCAAGACGATGGTGCAACCGGCGGCGAGTGCCGGCGCGATTTTCCATGCGGCCATCAGCAACGGGAAATTCCACGGAATGATCTGACCGACGACGCCGACCGGTTCGCGAAGCGTGTAGGCGAGAAATTTGCCCCTCGGCGCGAGGCCGAGCGGGATCGTGTTGCCTTCAATCTTGGTGGCCCAGCCGGCGTAGTAGCGGAAATGGTCGGCGGCGAGCGGAACGTCCGCGGCGCGCGCGACCTTGAGCGGCTTGCCATTGTCGAGCGATTCGAGTTGCGCAAATTCCTCGAGGTACTTTTCAACCAGATCGCCGAGCTTCCACATCAGGCGGCCGCGCTCGGATGGCGACATCTTGGACCACGGCCCAGTTTCAAATGCCGCGCGGGCGGCTTTGACGGCGCGGTCGATGTCCTCGCGGTCTCCCTCGGCGACATTCGCGAGGACCTCGCCGGTCGCGGGATTGTAGGAAGCGAACGTTTTCCCTGATGCGGCGGCGGTCCATTTTCCGTTGATGAGAAGCTTGTGAGTCTTGGCGACGAAGCTGGAAACATTGTGATCGATTGATGGGGTGGCTGCTGCTGTTGCCATGTGTTCTCCTTATTTTCGAGAAATGCAGAAACCTGGTTGCAAACGCGGGCGAGATAGCTGCGAACTCACGCGGGAACCAAAGCGGGCTATCATCGGCGACCCGTGCGGGCCGGCACGGCCACAATCCGTCCCCGGAATGGCCACCCGGTAAAGCCAAACGTTACTCCCCACAGCCTGAAAATTCAAGGCACGAAAATTCAAGGTAATGGGCCAGTTTCCCGATGGCGCGTAATCCGTCCAGGATCGATGCCCAGCGCGGAGATCATTTCCTACAAGGCGACGTTACAGGATCAATGCCCCGTGGAAGCTGAATAGCTTCCGGTTAGCCGACTTTCCAGGACTTGGCACGGAAAACAGAATGCGGTAGCGCTCCTGCTTCCCTAATTCGTTGAGAGGAGTCTAAACTGTTGCCCTGTCATTTATCGACAGGAGACCCGAGATGGCTAAGCCAACGGACCTGGTCCAAGGCACGCTCGACCTCTTGATTCTGAAGACGCTCGCGCTCCAGCCCATGCACGGCTGGGGCATCGCGCAACGCATTCGTCAGGTTTCCAACGAAGTTTTGCAGGTCCATCAAGGTGCGCTTTATCCCGCGCTGCATCGCCTCGAGCACCAAGGCTGGATTCGCGCCAAATGGGGCGAATCGGAAAACAATCGCCGCGCCAAATATTATTCGCTGACTCCGGACGGGGCAAAGTACCTGCGCCAGCAGCAAGCGCAATGGAAGCGCCTGTCGTCGGCCATCGGGCTGGTCCTCGAGATGTCTTAGGAAGCCAGAACCATGCGTTGGTATTACAAATTGCCGCTTCGCCTGAGCTCGCTTTTCCGCAAGGACAAAGCGGAGCTGGATCTCAGCGACGAGCTTCAGTTTCATCTGCAAAATCAAATCGACGAATTCGTAGCCCACGGCATGAATCCCCAGGAAGCTCGCCGCGCCGCCCTGCAATCCCTGGGCGGCGTTGAACAGGTCAAGGAGGAGTGCCGCGAAATGCGCCGCACAAGCCTAATCGAAAATTTCTTGCAAGACGTTCGTTTCGGTTTTCGCATGCTGCGCCGCAACCCGGGATTTACCGTTCTAACGATTCTGTGCCTTACACTCGGCATCGGCGCCAACGCCGCCGTGTTCAGCTGGGTCGAAGGCATTCTTTTCCGTCCTTATCCGCTCGTTTCTCACCAGGAGCGCCTGGCTGCACTGTCCGGAACGGTGGGTGGCGAGAGAGACGAAACTTCGTGGCCCGATCTTCTCGACCTGCAAAGAAGCTGCACCCTGTGTGAGACCCTCTTTGTCAGCTCGATCACCGGCGCGACTCTGAGCGTTGGCGAGCGCGCCCAAGTCATGACCGGAAGCATCGTCTCCGCAAACTACTTTGACGCGATTGAAGTCCATCCCATTTTGGGCCGCGGGTTTGAGCCAGGCGAAGACACCGGCCGCAACGCGCATCCGGTCGTGGTGATCAGCTACCATCTTTGGCAGACCCGCTTCAGGGGCGATCCGGAAATCATCGGCAAGACGGAGCGCTTGGATAACGTCGTTCACACCATCATCGGGGTCGCGCCCGAGGGGTTCTACGGAACTTTCGTCGGCCGGGGCATCGAGTTCTGGGCGCCTGCCTCGATGTTGCAAGTTTACAACGCCGGCAGGTACAAACTGGAAGATCGCGGCGCGCGATGGGCGGAAGCGTATGTGCGACTCAAGCCTGGCGTGACTCGCAATCAAGCTCAGCAAGAGATTTCCGCCATTGCAGCGCGGCTCGAAGCTGATTATCCCGCCACCAACCGCGGCCGCGGCATCAAGGTCTGGCCGCTGTGGCAAACGCCTTTCAATCACGCCGGTGAGCTACTGCCGATTTTCGAGATCATGGTTGTTGTCGCGATGTTTGTTCTGCTCATCGTCTGCGCCAACGTCAGCAATTTGCTTCTCGTCCGGTCATTCGCGCGCCGCCACGAGATGACGGTTCGCCTCGCCCTGGGCGCCGGCCGCGACCGCTTGTTGAGGCAACTCGTTACTGAAGGTTTGCTGCTGTCAGCCTGCGGCGCAGCGGGAGGCGTGCTGGTGGCGTACTGGTGCCGTCACGCGCTTGTTCTGCTTTTTCCGGTCCGTGGAGGAAATGTGATGTACCTGCCCGGACAAATCGACGGCCGTGTGCTCGGGCTGAGCGCGGCCATTTGCCTCGTCGTTACGCTTGCCGTTGGGTTG
This sequence comes from Candidatus Acidiferrales bacterium, assembly GCA_025451835.1. GTDB lineage: Bacteria > Acidobacteriota > Terriglobia > Acidiferrales > UBA7541 > Palsa-295. The sequence goes on from JANWJR010000058.1 coordinate 6,252, forward strand.
GTCCCCGCGTTCCAGACGCGCCACCTTGCCCTCGCCGATACGCTCAAAACCGGGGCATCCGCCGTTCTGGGCTTCCGCGGCCGAGCATGGTTCCGCTCGAGCCTCGTGGTCCTCCAAGTGACTCTCGGCTTCATCTTGCTGGTGGGCGCGGCTTTGCTGATGCAGAGCCTGCACAAGATTCGAACCACCAGCCCGGGCTTCTCCACAAGGCGCGTGTTCGATACCCGGATACGTTTGGCCGCCGCCGGCTATGACGCGCCCCGCGCCAAAACTTTTCAGGATGAATTGATCCAGCGTGTCCGCGCGCTGCCCGGCGTCGAAGCCGCCGCTTACGCCCGCGTTGTTCCACTGGGCTATGATTCGTATTCTTCGACGCCGATTGGCGTCGACGGCTACGAACCCCAACCCAACGAACAGCCCACGGTCCTATACAACGAGGTCAGTCCCGACTACTTCGCCACTATGGGCATTCCTCTCCTCTCCGGGCGCGAATTCACTCGCGCGGACGACGAAAACGCGCGGCGCGTTGCCATCGTAAACCAAACCATGGTCGCGCGGTATTGGCGCGGGCAGAATCCCATCGGCCAACGTCTGCAAGTGAAAGGCAATTGGGTGCAAGTCGTCGGCCTCGTCAAAGATTCGAAATACTACAGCATGGATGAAACGCCCCAGCCGTTTTTCTATGTTCCGCTCCGCCAGTATTTCGACATAGAACCTGACATCCACATTCGTACGGCGCAACCTCTGCAAATCATCCAAACGGCTCTGATTCGCGAAGCGCGCGCACTCGATCCTAACCTCGCTTTATACGAAATGATCACGCTGCAGGAACAAGTTAATCGTTCTACGTCCCAGCAACTCGTGGCCGTCACTTTGGTCGCCCTGTTCGGAGGCTTGGCGCTGCTGCTTGCCAGCATCGGCCTTTATGGCGTGATGTCGTACACCGTCTCGCAGAGCACCCAAGAGCTGGGGCTGCGTATGGCTCTTGGCGCCGGCACATCGAACGTGCTGCGTCTCGTGCTGTTTCGCGGTTTGCTGCTGACAACAACCGGCGTAATTATCGGGATCGCCCTGGCACTCCTTCTAACGCGTCTGCTCGGCAACCTCCTGTATCAGGTAAGCCCGCGAGACCCGCTGTCTTTCGCCGCGGCATTTGCGGTGATGACGCTTGCGTCGGCTGCAGCGTGTTTCTTGCCCGCTTGGCGCGCAACGCGAACCGATCCCATTCGAGCGCTACGGGCGGAATGATCTTCTCACTCCACCGGCCGGCAAACCGGAAACTGAGCGACTACCAAATTCAAGGCCGCGCTTGACGCGGAGCGGCACGCGGTTTATGGTTCGCGCGCCTTCTGGAAGCGAACCTTTATCTGCAAACAAACGGAGGAGTGCCTATCGTGGTAACCAAAACTATTGTCCGGAGCGATGACGACGCGACCGTGGTCCGGCCGAGGATCGCGGCAGCAACTGCACTTGCATGGGCGGCGCTCGCACTGGCTGCCTGGAGTCTTACGGCTCCCATTGCAAGGTGCCAAGACGGCAACGCTACATATACGCTCAAGGCGACGCCGAAGACCGTCGCATGGGGCTACTACAGCGCGACTGCGCCACCCGTGCTGCGGATCAAGTCGGGCGATACCGTCGAAGTAGAAACACTCATCACTTCCGAACCCGATGAACTCGAAGCCGCCGGGGTTCCAGCGGCGCAGGTACAGCAGTCCCTCAAAGACATCGTCAGCCAAGTGAAGGACAAAGGCCCGGGCGGACACATTCTAACGGGCCCGATTTATGTGGAGGGCGCTGAGCCGGGTGACGTGCTCGAAGTCCGAATCCAAAAAATTCGCCTGGCGATTCCTTATGCGTACAATGCGTTCGGGCCGCGAAGTGGAATCTTTCCCAATCAGTTTCCTTATCCCAAGATGAGAATCATTCCACTCGATGCGAAGCGCAACGTTGCCCATTTCGCTCCAGGAATCGACATTCCCCTGCATCCGTTCTTCGGAAGCATGGGCGATGCGCCGCCGAGAGGCCGCGTCAGCAGCGCGCCACCCTGGATCAATGCAGGGAATTTGGACAACAAGGAACTGGTTGCCGGGACAATGCTGTACATTCCGGTGCATGTGCGCGGAGCTTTGTTCGAGGTTGGCGACGGCCACGCAGGACAAGGCAACGGAGAAGTAGACATCACCGCGCTGGAAACGTCGCTCGTAGGGACATTTCAATTCGTAGTACGAAAGGACATGCACTTTCATTGGCCGCGGGCAGAAACTCCAACTCACTTTATAACCATGGGCCTCGATCAAGATCTAAACGAAGCTACAAAAATGGCAGTCTGGGAAATGATTGATTATCTGATGACTGAAAAACATCTGAGCCGCGATGACGCCTACATGCTCTCGAGCGT
>JANWJR010000059.1 GCA_025451835.1 Candidatus Acidiferrales bacterium
ACGATAGAGGAAATTGACCAGGGGCGCGCGGTACTTCCGCAGCAGGACGTCGAACGAGGCTTCGTCCCCGGCCTTCACGTCCAGCATCAGTTGGACGTCAGAACTGGTCATGGCCTCCACAGTGTATCTAACACACGCGACACCATAAAGTTGCGGATCGGGTGAGTGTTCCCGAAGATGGAACCCTATCGTTTTGCATATCCCCTTTTTTGTCTAACTTCTTGATTTCAGCGCAGCTTGTGAGGACGATACTGCCATGTCAGACGCGGAAGATAGCCTTGAGGGCGAGCATCACGGCCACGCCGAGGAAAACGAGAACGGCCATTCCCGCGCCCGGTTCGCGGTTTACCTCGGGAATCAAGTCCGACGCAGCGACGTAAAGGGTGACGCCAGCCGAAAATGGCAGAGCCTCCGCAACCACGCCGCGCACCACGAACATCAGCCCCACGCCCAGCAACGTTGCGGCTCCCAGAATCGCGGACGACGTGAACGCCGCCCGCCGGCTTTGCCCGCTTGCCAGCATCAGCGAAGCGACCGTGAAGCCTTCGGGAATCTTGTGCAGGAAGATCGCCAGGAAAATCACGCCGCCAAGCCAAGTTGAGACCAGCAATCCGGAGGCGATCGCTACGCCATCAAAAAAGGTATGAATCACGAGGCCCAGCAGCGCGGTGTAACTCGCATGAGCGCCGCGGACTTCTTCCTGATGGGTCTCCTCGCCAAAATGAAAATGTGGCGCCGCGGTGTGTTCGAAGAAATGCACCACGAAATAGCCGGCTAGGACGTAAATGAACACGGCGTTCGTGTCGATTCCAAAGAACGAAGTGTGCTGGAGGGCGAGCTTCAGCGACTCAGGAATCATCTCGATCAGCGCGGTCGCGAGCATGAAGCCCGCGCCGACGGCAATGAAATATCTCAGATAGCGGCCGGACCACCGGCGGCGGGCAATTAACGCTCCGCCAAGCACGTTGGCGGCGGCCGCGGTCAGCCCTAGCACAAGCGCGAGAAGGAGCCGGGTTATTCCGGGAGTTAGCATCATTTGACGAGGCGCGATCCGCTTTCCTAGCGCCAGCGGCCCTCCGGCTCTCAGCAGTTTACTTGCTTCCGCGCCTGGACCACGAAGCGGCAGAGGTGGATCGAACGCGAGCTTTATCAGCCGCCGTGGCGGAACAAAATCACGTCGCCATCTTGCACGATGTACTCCTTGCCTTCCAGGCGTACTTGCGCGCGCTCCCGGGCGGCCGCAAAGCCGCCGGCTGCGAGCAGGTCTTCCCATTTCACGACATCCGCCTTGATGAAATTCTTTTCGATGTCGCTGTGAATGGCTCCAGCAGCCTTTTGTGCCGTCATTCCCCGTTCGATGGTCCACGCGCGGCATTCCGGCTCGCCGCACGTAAGGAACGAAATCAATCCCAGCAGGCGATAGCTGGCCTGGATCAGGCGGTCCCGACCCGATTCCGCCAGCCCGTAAGCTCGCATCATTTCGGCGGCTTCGGCGTCATCGAGGTCCGCGAGCTCCGCTTCGATCTTCCCGCAAAACGGAACGACGGCGGTGCGCGGCTTGGTCGCCAGCTTTTCCAGATGATACTTCTCGACAACACTGCCGATTTCAGAAACCTGCTCGTCTCCGAGGTTCAAGACGTACAGCATCGGTTTGCGCGTAAGGAACATGAAGCCGTTCAGCATTTTTTGCTCTTCAGGCTTGAATTCAAGTTCGCGCAATGGCTTTTCGGCTTCGAGCGCCTGGCGGCAGCGCAGCAGAAGCTGCAATTCGGCTTCGCCGTGCGGATCTTTTTTCTTTTTCAGGTCTTTCTCGACTCGCTCGATGCGCTTGGATGCCTGCTCCAGGTCGTTGAGCATCAGCTCGATTTCGACGTTTTCGATGTCGCGTAGCGCGTCGAGCGAACCCGCTTCGTGAGGTACCGCGGGATTTTCGAAAAGCCGGACGACCTGCGCGAGGGCATCTGCTTCCCGCAGCGGAACGAGCGATGCAGAATTCTTCTCGCGGTCTTTCTGCAAGCCACCGATATCCACATACTCGATTGTGGCGAAGGTAATTTTCTTTGGCTTGAACACTTCGGAAAGCTTGACGACACGCGCGTCCGGCACGCGTGCGATCCCCACGTGCGCCTGGTTCGGCGCGCTGCGCGCATCCACGCGCGCCCGCGTCAGAATGCGGAACAAGCTCGTCTTCCCCACTTGCGGCAGCCCGATAATTCCTGTTTGCATAAGCTGACGATACTAGCACGGTGGCAAGATAGGCGGCTTGGGCAGAACGGGTCCTGAGGAGAACTGCCGGAAGTCCGCTTGAATTGCGCTACGGGTAGATGCCGTCAAAGCCTTCGACAGGTCGTGTCGCGTCGAACTGAAGACAATAATGGCCCTTCGGGTGAGGTCCGAGTCTTGATCCTTGATAGTTTTCCCGCTGCGTGTCTGTCGCAAAGATTGAACACAGTTCGTATTGATTGGTGCTGAGGATACGGTACTCGAAAGGCGAACCCGTGACAGGATCCTTGGGCGGAGGCATGGGCGCAGTCGCTTCCTCCAGACTCGATGGCAGCACGTGGTGTGAGGCGTTCCATCTGGCATTGACGTCTATCGCCAGTACTCGAAGGTCCATAATCCGCTTGCTGTCCGCTTGACGAAGCCGTTGAGAACTCGGGCCGCCCAGGCTCAAGAAGCCCAGCACGAGAACAATTACGATAACTATTGTCGCGACAGCGGCCGCTCCACTGTCCCTATTGGCTGGCATGAAGTGCCTCGGATGCGGCTCGTTTCAGTGAGCTAAGGTAATACCAGAATATCCCGCCAGAGATCGCAATCACGGTAATAACCTTGGCGAGAAACCGTGCTGTTAGCTCGCCCCGGAGAAAGTACGTCAAAGCGGTGACCAAATCACCGATCATCACTCCCGCGGCAATCAGCAGCGCGATATAGGTGAGCCATTTTCGAATGTCCGATTCCAATTTCTCCGGATGCTTCCTGACCTCGGCGAGAATCAGCCGCATCACAAAGAGATAGATTGGAAAAGCAACGAGGATTGCCGCCATGGAAGAGGCAATGTTGTAGTCACCGTAATTCGAATACGAGTTCCAATTGAGAGAAAGCGGATCCGCGATCCATTTGTCGATCAACGTGAACATCAGCGAACCCAAGGCTATACTCCACGTTCCGAGCGTCGAGAATGCCAACAGGTACAAGAAGGCGTCCTTAGCCGCTGCTGCGGTTCGCTTGGGCGCCGGAACCTGCAAACCGGTAAGCCGTTCGTAGTGGGCGCCGAGCGCTCGATAAATCGCCGCGTCGGTCCAGCCTCGTCCTTTGAGCATACCAACGAGAACCAGGTCAGAAGCGCCCTGTGCCCTTGCCGCTTCGACGAAATCGAGCAGGCTCGAGTCGGTTTTCATTTGAGCCGGATTGTACCCTAGGAGGCTGCTGAAAAACTCCCCAACCTGTCATTCCGAGGGCGGAGTTTGCCCGAGGAATCTGCTCTTTCTTGGCTTCCTGAATGGAAGTGCATTTCTCGCTTCACTCCGGATGGCACTCAACATTACGTTTTCAGCAACCTGTTAGCGATCAGGCTGTGTGTCAAATTTAGTTATCTACGAATGCCGTTACTGAAAAAATGGGCGAAACGATTCTCAGGGATTAGTTCTTTCTAGCAGATACGATGGGCACTGATTTGCGGCGGCTGAGTTTTATTTCACGTTCGATGATGCGAATCGCGGCGGGCGATATGCCGACGAACTCCACGCCGACGCCGACTCCCGGCAGGCAATAGCGCACCTCGGACCGCGTGCAAACTTCAGCGCCGGAAAGCTCCAGCCGGAACTGCAAGCTCAGCACGGCGCCTTCAGGAAACGTCCGGCTGGTATTGATAAACATGCCCTGCGCGCTCACGTCGGGCGGGCGAATGGCGAACGTTTCGTCGTGGCCTTCATAGTTCACCGAGATTTCGCGCACGCTGTGAATTCGGCTGGCAAAACGCGCGATGCTCGATTCCTTTGTAACAGTTTTCGCAACTTTCGATTTCATTGGATGACCACCGCGGGCTCCGCTGGCATTCGTTCCTTTAGCTTTCGGGGCTTGCGGCGGACCGTGGTTCTGTTCCGCCCGCAATACGGACAGAACGCGAAGCCGCTCGAAAGCTCCTGCTGGCAACCTGCGCAACGCGCAATCAAAATCTGCTCGATAGGTACGACGCGAAGTATTTCTTCCATCGTGGTGAGCCCCTCGCGCATTTGGTCAAACGCGTACTCCTGCATCAGCTTCATCCCGTTCTGCCTCGCCAGCGTGCGGATTTCATCGTTTCGCCCGCCGGCGCGGACGGCGGAACGGATCGCCTGATCCAGCACCAGCATCTCGTAAATGCCGATGCGGCCTTTGTAGCCTGTGAGATCGCACTCTTCGCAGCCGTTCGGAACGTTTTGAGTCGCCGGCAAGTCCAGAACTCCCGCGCTCACAAGCTGCGCGGTGAACTCCGGAGTTGCGGGAACTGTTCTGTGGCAGACGCACAATCGCCGCACCAGCCGCTGCGCGATGATTCCGGTCACCGACGTCGCAATCTGAAATCCCGGCACGCCGAGATCGAGCAGCCTCGTCACGGCGGAGATGGCGTCGTTGGTATGCAGCGTCGACAGAACCAAATGGCCCGTTTGGGACGCTTTAATCGCGATCTCGGCGGTCTCCTTATCTCTAATCTCGCCGATCATGATTACGTTTGGGTCCTGCCGCAGGATTGACCGCAGGCAAGTGGCAAACGTGAGTCCGGCTTTCACGTTTACCTGCACCTGGTTCAATCCAGCTACGGCATACTCCACCGGGTCTTCGACCGTGATGATGTTCACCGACGGCCGCCGAATAATGTTGAGCGACGAGTAAAGCGTGGTGCTCTTGCCCGATCCCGTCGGGCCGGTCACCAGGATCATTCCCTGCGGCTGCCGCAGCATTTGTCGCAGCTCCTTTTCGATCCATGTCGGGAAGCCCAGCACCGCAAAATCCTGCAGCGGCGCTTCGGATTCGAGCAGCCGCATCACCACTTTCTCGCCGTGCTGCGTGGGCAGCGTCGAAACGCGCAAATCGATTCTGCGTCCCGCGATCTTCACGAGAAAGCGGCCATCCTGCGGCGCGCGGCGCTCGGAGATGTCCATGTCGGAAAGGATTTTGATGCGCGATGCGACGGAGTTCTGCAAGGCTTTCGGGATTTGCTCGTAGTCCCTCAGCATCCCATCCACGCGAAACCGGACCGCCGTGTCCCCGGCTTGCGGCTCGATATGGATGTCGCTGGCCCTCTTGGCGCTTGCTGTTTTAATCATCGCGGCCACCAGATGCACGGCCGGCGTGGTCTTCGATTTCTGCAGCAGTTCGGCCTGCATTTCCCGCATCGCGTCGACGTTCCGCTGTTGCGAGCTTGAGGAGAT
>JANWJR010000060.1 GCA_025451835.1 Candidatus Acidiferrales bacterium
CGATTTCTAATCGGCACAACAGGGATTAGAAACGCCGCTAACTGCCAGAAAACAAACAACCGCGATGTGGTCTAATCGACAAAAAATCGGCGCTTTCCGAGGCACAATTACCGCGCGCAAGCCGTGCTTCGGTTTGCAAGACCCCTTCAGTTTACAAAATGGCGGCCGCTCCGATAGAATGAGCCACTCCGATGACAACTGAAACTTCTCAATCCAATCGAATGAACCGCCCGCTCGACCGCGTGGACCCGGAAATCGCCACCGTGCTGCGCGACGAACTCCGCCGCCAATCCACCGGCATCGAGCTGATCCCATCCGAGAACTTCGTCTCCGAAGCGGTCCTCGCCGCGATGGGCTCCGTCCTGACCAACAAGTACGCCGAGGGATATCCCGGCAAGCGTTATTACGGCGGATGCGAATTTGTGGACGTCGCCGAGCAGCTCGCCATCGACCGCGCCAAATCTCTCTTCGGCGCCGAACACGCCAACGTCCAGCCGCATTCCGGCACCCAAGCCAACATCGCCGTGTACATGAGCGCGCTTCAGCCGGGAGATACCGTCCTCGGAATGAATCTCGCGCACGGGGGCCACCTCACGCACGGCCATCCGCTGAATTTTTCCGGAAAGACGTACAAATTCATCGCCTACGGTGTGACCAAAGACACCGAAACCATCGACTACGACGAGCTCGACCGCCTCGCGCGCGAGCACAAACCGAAAATGATCGTGGTCGGCGCAAGCGCCTATTCGCGCATCATCGATTTCCCGCGCATGAGCCGGATCGCGCAATCGGCCGGTGCGCTGCTCTTCGTGGATATGGCCCACATCGCGGGACTCGTCGCCGCGGGCGTACACCCCAGCCCCGTGCCGCACGCCGATTTCGTTTCAACCACCACTCACAAGACCTTACGGGGCCCGCGCGGCGGCCTTATTCTCTGCCGCGAAAAATATGCCAAGGATCTCGACCGCATCGTGTTCCCCGGTATCCAGGGCGGCCCGCTGATGCACACCATCGCAGCGAAAGCTGTTTGCCTGAAGGAAGCGGCGGAGCCGGAATTTCGCGAGTACCAAAAGCAAGTCGTCGCAAACGCAAAGGCGCTCGCGGCGGGTGTCGCCAAGCGCGGGTTCCGCATCGTCAGCGGCGGCACGGACAATCATTTGTTTCTCATCGAAATTCATTCGCGCGGCCTCACCGGAAGCGCCGCGCAGCCCGCGTTCGATCGCGCCGGAATCACAATCAATAAAAATGCCGTTCCGTTCGATCCTCTTCCGCCGATGAAGGCCGGCGGCATCCGTGTGGGAACTCCCGCCGTGACCACGCGCGGCATGCGCGAGCCCGAAATGGAAATCATCGCCGGATCGATCGCCGAAGTTCTCTCGAATCTCGGAGACGCGGCGACCGAACAGCGCGTGCGCGGCGAAGTCGCTACGCTCGCCGCGAAATTTCCGCTCTACGTTCACCGCCTCGAAGCAGCCGACGCCGCTGCCGCCCACAGCCACGGCACGCAGAGGTAACTCAGCAGCTGCAAGCCTGTCTTTTTGTGATCGACATTCTGAGGGTAGCGAAGCGCGTTTTTTGCGCTGCGGTGAGTTGTACCGGAAATCTCTCTTCGTATGGAAACGAGGAACAAGAGCCTTCGGACCACAAAACGGTCCTCGGAATGACGCGCCGCTTTTCAACAATATCTTAGATGTTTTGTATCTCGAGCTCGCCCACGATTCCATCGTGAATCGAGAATGCGCGGGCTGGATGAGGCGCATCTTCAATCGGTGAAATAATAAAATATGCAGCGTCGGGGTAACTGGCGAGTTCGATGTCGTGCGGCGACGGCTGATTTTCGCCACGCGGATGCGAATGATAAATTCCCAGAAGTTCGAGGCCAGCGGCGCGGATTTCACGCATCAGCCGGAATAATTCTTGCATGGCAATTTCGTACTGGGTCTCTGCTTTGGGCGCCGCATTTGTCGCCGGAAGAATCTTCTCAATCACTCCGTCGCGACCGGCCAGAATTCCGCAGCATTCCCGGTTCGGCTCTCGCCGCGCATGTTGGAGCATTTCGGAGAGAATCTCGCTCCGGACTCGAATGGCGAGTTGCACGCAGACAGTTTATATCGCTGAGTTCAGGAAGCGAAAGCGATCGGCATGAAGAAAGAATACAGAGGGGCGAAAGCAGCGCCCCCCTGCTAGTTCAAACACGAGAGACTCAAGCCTTTTGGGCCTGGCGGCGAAGGAACGTGGGCACATCGAGATCGTCCGCCTGCACTTCGTGAAACACTTCGCTGACGTTGCGCGTAACCTGCTGAATCACGTTTGTATGTTGGGGGACCGGATTCGCACGCTGCGAAACATTAGTCTGCTGCGGCGCCGGACTGGGCGATGGAGCCTGCTCGCGCCCGGCTTTCCAGGTCTTCGGCAGGTACGACGGGCGCGTGTGCGTTTTCTTGCCTGCCACTTCGCGGAATCCCGCGGCGATCACCGTGATTTTCACCGCTTCCTTCATCGCGTCATCCATCACAGCGCCGAAAATGATGTTGGCATTTTCATGCGCCGCCTGTTGAATCACGGATGAGGCCTCGTGAACCTCCTGCAAGCTGAGGCTTGATGAGCCGGTGATGTTGATCAAAATGCCCTGCGCGCCATGGATGCAGTTGTCCTCGAGCAGCGGGCTATTGATGGCGCGATTCGCCGCGTCCACGGCTCGGTTCGAGCCGGATGCAACGGCCGTGCCCATCACGGCATAGCCTTGGCCGGACATAATCGTTTTGACGTCGGCGAAATCGCGATTGATGATGCCGGGAATCGTGATGATGTCGCTGATTCCCTGCACCGCCTGGCGGAGAATATCGTCGGCCACGCGGAACGCCTCGAAGAAGCTGGTGCCGTGCTCGACGCATTCCATCAGCCGCTCGTTGGGAATCACGATGACGGTGTCAACGGATCCAACGAGTTCGGCAAGTGCCTGCTCAGATTGTAGCATGCGGCGCTTGCCTTCAAACGCGAATGGCTTGGTGACGACCGCGACCGTCAGCGCTCCGAGCTCGCTCGCAAGATTCGCGACCACGGGCGCGGCCCCGCTGCCGGTGCCGCCGCCGAGCCCCGATGTGACGAACACCATGTCCGCGCCGTCGAGAGCTTCGAGGATTTTCTCGGTATCTTCGAGGGCTGCTTTGCGGCCAACCTCGGGATTCGCGCCCGCTCCAAGCCCTTTGGTTAGCTTCGCTCCAAGCTGCAGTTTGACGGGGGCTTGAGATAATTTCAGCGCCTGAACGTCGGTATTAGCAGCTATGAATTCCACACCTTCCACTTTGGCGCGAATCATGCGGTTGACGGCGTTGCAGCCTCCGCCTCCGACACCAATCACTTTGATCCGCGCGCCGTTGATTGTTTCTTCGCTCAATGAAAATCTCAATCCAGATTCTTTTGGAGTCATGCTCCCTCCCCCAGAAATTCGTCGTGCCTGAAAATGGTTTATTGCCCCGCAAAAAGCGCTTTCAATTTTCCCGTCCAGCCCGCAGGCCGCGCGCCGGCAAGGCGCCGAGTGCGCGCCCCGTAAAGCACGAGCCCTACTGCCGTCGAGTACTCCGGCTGGGAAACCTCTTCATTCATACCCGCCAGCCCGCGCGGCGCCGCCACGCGAACAGGCAGGTTGAAAAACTTTTCGGCCAATTCCACCAGGCCGCGCAGATGCGCTCCGCCACCCGTGAAGATCAGCCCCGCGGGAATTTGCGATTCGAGGCCGCCGCGGCGCAATTCGTCGCGAACGAGCATCAGGAGTTCCTGGGCGCGCGGCTCGACGATGTCAGAAAGCATGCGCGCGTAAACCGTCCGGTGCGGACGGTTGCCGACGCCCGCAATTTCGATCGCGGTATCTTCGGTGACAAGATCGTGAAATGCGCAAGCATGCTCGCGCTTGATTTTTTCCGCCTCGGGGATAGGAGTGCGCAAACCGACGGCAAGATCGTTTGTAAAATGGTCTCCCCCAACGGGAACAGCGGCAGTATGACGCACAACGCCGCCCGCGTAGGCGATCAGTTCCGTCGTTCCGCCGCCAATATCAAGGAGACACGCGCCGAGTTCGCGCTCATCTTGCGTGAGGCACGATTCGGCGGATGCCAGCGGCTCGAGAACCGTGTCGTCCACGCGAACGCCCGCACGATTCACCGCCGTGACAACATTTTGCGTTGCCGTGCCGGAAGCCGTGACGATGTGAACGTTTGCTTCGAGGCGCTGGCCGACCATGCCGATGGCATCACGGATGTTGTCCTGGGCATCGAGAAAAAATTCCTGCGGAAGCACGTGCAGTACTTCGCGGTCTTCCGGGAGCTGCACGCCGCGCGCGGCTTCGATCGCACGGCGGACGTCTTCGCGCTGGATGTCGCGCGGCCGAGCAGCTACCGTGATTCCACCGCGGCTGTTCACGCCGCGAACGTGGCCTCCGGCGACGCCAATCATCGCCGATTCAACGGGCACCCCGACAATCGTTTCCGCTTCCTCCACGGCGCGCCGGATCGAACTGACAGCAAGTTCCAGATTCACGATCTGGCCCTTTCGCCAGCCTTTCGACTCCGCCGCGCCAAGGGCCGCGAATTTCACGCTGCCATCTTCTTCCATCTCTCCGATCAGGGCGCAGGTCTTCGTGCTGCCAATGTCGAGCGCCACCATGTGCCGTTCCTTCTTCGTCAAATCCGGTACTCCTTGTGATCTTGAGCGCCACATTTCAGGGCGCCACCGGGCTGAAGCCCGGCGCTACAAAAACCGAGCAATTATCGGACGCGCTTTCGCGCGGCGCGTTTCGTCTTCGCGTGCGCGGCAGGCACGCTCATCGCGGACTGCGTCGGTCGCGTCCGTTGCTGAACTGGCGCGCCGGCATCCGGATTCGCGATGGCTTCGCCATCAAAGCGCAAATCCACCGACGCCAGACGTCCGGCGGCAGCTCGCCACTTCCCAACGTTATCCAGCAAGTTGAGGTACTTGGCTCGAAAGTCGCCGTCGCCAAAATGCACCAGCAGAGGCACGCCAGCAGATCCGCCGCCGTCCGGAAGGCCGGCGATCCTCGCACGGATATCATCGACGTCGGAGACGTCGACTTCGCTCACTTGGTCCATGGCGCCGCCGCGCGCCGATTCCACCTGTTGCGAAAATCCCGCGAAAAGCGCCATTCTTCGCTCGCGATCGTCCGCGGACATCGCCGGCGTGAGGCCGGTCACAACCGGAAAGTGAAAATCGCTGCGAATGGGTGCGTCGAGAATCACGCCGTGCGCGTCCACGAGCGAAAGATCGCTTCCCTGACGAAGATAGGCGATGGGAGCGCGCTCGGCAATATCAACTTCAATTTTATTTGGCAGCGCACGCCGCACGACGGCATGCTCGACCCAGGGAAGTGATTCGATCTCGCGCCGGCGCGCTTCGAGCGGGATGCGCAGCACGCTGCGATGGCGATCCGCCGCAAACATTTCGAGAACGCTTTTCCGCGAAACGTAATGGTTGCCCGAGATTTCCACTTGCTCGGGATGAACGAGCGACATTTTCGGCGAGTAAAGAAGAAAATTGCCAAAGGCGTAGCAGACCCATGCCCCCGCAAGCCCCACACCCATCCACATCGAGACGCGGAGATACGTCTTCCAGGCTTTTCGTCCAAATTTGCGGCGCCGAATCTCGAGCGGCTTCTGCCGCCGGAGATACTTCGGCTCTTCATCCGCCAGAACTTCCTGGGGATAAACGCCGGCGTCGAAGGTTCTCAGTTTTGCCAGACGATCACCTCGTTCTCAAGCTCGATTCCATGCGCGAGGCGAACGCGCTCGCGGACATCGGCGATCAGTTTCAGCATATCGGCGCACGATGCGGCGCCTGCATTGACGAAAAAGTTTGCATGGCGGTCGCTCACCATTGCATCGCCCATGCGGTGCCCCTTCAAGCCCAGTTCGTCGATCATTCTTCCGGCCGAGCCACCCGGCGGGTTCTTGAAAATGCAGCCGGCGCTTTTCTGGCCCAGCGGCTGGCTGGCACGGCGCTTTTCGTTGCAGACTTTGATTCCCGCGACGATATCCTTGAACGGCTTCGATGGCAATTCGAGTTTCACTCGCAGCATGACGTCGTCCGGGGCGAACGATGTATGGCGATAATCGAAGCGAATATCGTTGCCTCGCAGAGTTTCGAGCTCTCCGCTCAAAGCGCGGTACAGTTCCACTTCGCGAACGTAGGATCCAATTTGCGTGCCGTAGGCGCCGGCATTCATCCGCAGCGCGCCGCCAACGCTCCCAGGGACGCCGATAAGTCCCTCCATCCCGCCGAGATCATGTTTCGCGCAAAATGTCACCATACCGCCGAGCTCGGCAGAGGCGTCCACGTGCGCGATGTTACCTTCAATGCTCATTCCGGGCTTCGTCGAAGGCAAATGCAATGTAACCCACGGTAGCTCGCCATCGGTAATCAGAACGTTCGTGCCACCGCCCAGAAATCGATGCGGAATGCCTTGGCTTGCGAGCAGCCGCATGACTTCGGGGATCGAGTCGTACCGACGCAGCAGGAGTTCGTCTGTCGTGCCGCCGATTCCGAGCGAAGTATGGGCGGAGAGGGCCACACCCGGACGCAACTCGACTTCGAGTTCTTTTAATTTCGTTGCAACCGGGTTGTCGCTAATTCGCATGGCGCAAGCTTGAAACATCCGTGCCCAGGAGCATCGAGAGCTGATCGAGAATGCGGCCCACACTCCCCGCTCCGATGGCCATCACAGCGTCGCCGGGGCGCGCCTCACGAAGCAAGTATTCCATGCCGGCCTGCATGGTGCTGGTGAAAACAACATTCTTGTGGCCGGCGGTGCTGATTGCTTCCGCAAGCTTCTCGCCTGTCACGCCCTCAATCGGAGACTCGCCGGCCGCGTAAATTTCGGTCATCACGAGAATGTCCGCGTGATTGAACGAACGGCGAAAATCTTCCCAGAGCGCTTGCGTGCGCGTGTAGCGATGCGGCTGGAAAAAAACCAGCAGGCGCTTGTACCCGCAGCCGCGCGCCGCTTCCAGGGTAGCGCGAATTTCAGCGGGATGATGGCCGTAATCGTCAATCAGCGTAACGCCTGCGAACGTGCCTTTGATTTCGAATCTGCGGCCAACTCCCGCAAATTTCTCGAGTCCGACACGAATCAACTCGGCTGGGATGTTCAGCGAAAGTGCTACGGCAGCGGCGGCGGCGGCGTTGCGCACGTTGTGAATTCCCGGCGGCGATGGCAGATGAAACATGCCGAGATCGTCGCCGTGGTACGTCAGGCGAAAGTCGCTGGAGAGGCCGTTGAGCTTCACGTCACTGACGACCAGATCGGCTTGGTTTGAGGTCCCGTAAGTGATCACCGGCCGTTTTACGCCGGACAGAATGGCTTGCACGTTCGGCTCGTCGAGACACAGAATCACCGAGCCGTAAAAGGGCACGCGATTCACGAACTCGAGGAAGACCTGTTGAATCTCTTCGAGCGAACCGTACTGATCGAGATGCTCGCGATCGATGGTGGTGACGATGGCAACCACTGGTGCGAGGAGCAGGAACGAGCGGTCGCTTTCATCGGCCTCAACGACCATGTAGTCGCCCTGGCCGACGCGGGCGTTCGATCCCGCGTGATTCACGCGTCCGCCAACCACGAAGGTAGGATCGAGGCCAGCCGCGGCAAGCACCGAAGCGATCATTGAAGTGGTGGTGGTCTTTCCATGCGCGCCGGCGACCGCGATCCCGTACTTGAGTCGCATCAGCTCCGCCAGCATTTCCGCGCGCGGGATCACCGGAATTTTTAACCGGTGCGCTTCCACGATTTCGACGTTTTCCTGGCGCACGGCGGAAGAAATCACGACGACGTGAGCGCCTTGCACGTTTTCCGCGCGGTGGCCTTCGTAAATCTTCGCGCCGAGATTTCGCAGCCGGTCGGTGACGGGCGAAGTTTTCAGGTCCGAGCCGGAAACGGCGTAGCCGCTAGAAAGCAGAACCTCGGCGATGCCGCTCATGCCGCTGCCGCCAATGCCAACCAGATGAATTCGCTGAAAATTCCGGAACGTAACCTTCATGACCGCGCTACCTCGTCGAGCATGTCCACAATGTCTTGGGCGGCGCGCGGATGCGAAAGCGCGCGCGCGCGATCTTCCATTTCCTTGATTCTCCGGGGCTGGTCCAGGAGGGAGAAAATTTCTTCGGTCAGACGCCCGGCCGTCAGGTCGTCCTGCGGAAGCAATCGCGCCGCTCCGGCGGACTGCATCGTTTGCGCGTTGCGGGTCTGATGCGCGTCAGTGGCAGCTCCGAAAGGGATGAAGATGGCAGCGCGCCCGGCGGCCGAAACCTCCGCCACGGTGATCGCGCCCGCCCGGCAAACGATCAAGTCAGCCTGGGCAAACCTCTCCGCCATATTCTGGATAAAGGGAACAACCTCCGCACGAAATTCGCGCCGTGCATAAGCCACGCGAACGGCATTATAGTCACGTTCTCCGGTCTGATGCACGATGAAAAGCTGGTTTTTTCGCGTTGCGAGGTGATCGAGCGAATCAATCACCGTCCGATTGATCGGCAACGCGCCGCGGCTTCCGCCCGTGATGAGCAGTGTGAATGGCTCGCGATGCTCCTTGCGGGGCGCGTCAAAGAATTCCTTGCGAACGGGAATGCCCGTAACGCTGGCCTTTGTGCCGAAACGGTGCACGGTCTCCTCGAAGCCGCAGGCGACGCGGGTTGAAATATCCGCGAGAACACGATTCGTGAACCCCGGCTCGACGTTGGGCTCAAAGATGACGCTAGGGATGCCGTGTATGCGAGCCAAAAGCATCATAGGGCCCGAAGCGTAGCCGCCGACGCCAAACGCCGCGGAAAATTTGTGGCGTCGAAGAATGCGTTCGGAATCCCACAACCCGGCTGGAAGCATGGCGGCATTGCGAACGAGCTTCAGGCCGCCGATGCCCTTGAGACCGGCCGCACGAATGGTTTCGAGCGGAAAGCCCGCCTGCGGCACCAGTTTCATTTCCAATCCGCGTTGGGTTCCGACAAACACGATGCTGCGATCTCCTTCCAAGTTCGTTGCGGCTCCGCGACGAAGCCATTCCTTCGCCACAGCGAGCGCCGGGAACACATGGCCGCCCGTACCGCCGCCAGCGATCAACAACTTCTTTTCGCGCGGCTTTTCATCTCGCTTCACGTCTCGTCCGCGTGCTGGCTGATGTTCAGGAGCACGCCAGTTGCCATGAGCATGGCAAGCAAACTCGATCCGCCGTAGCTGACGAACGGTAGTGGGATGCCCTTGGTCGGCATCAGGCCGAGCACGACGCTCAGGTTAATCATCGCCTGCCCCACCACCATGGTCGTGATCCCGAGCGCAAGGAATTTGCCAAATTCATCAGGCGCTTTCATGGCGGCCACAAATCCGCGCCAGCCGTAGACGGCAAACAAAATGAGAACGATGGCCGCGCCGATGTAGCCGAACTCTTCACAAATGATCGAGAAGATGAAGTCCGTGTGCGCTTCGGGCAAAAAGAAAAGCTTCTGGCGGCTTTCCATCAGGCCGACGCCGCTGAACCCTCCCGAACCGACGGCGATCAGCGACTGCAAAAGCTGGAAGCCCCGGCCTTGCGGATCGAGGTCCGGGTGCAGAAATGCTTCGACGCGCTGCAGGCGATACGGCACGCGGACAATCAATAAATATATGACCGGGATCGCTGCGAGCACCGTTCCGGCAATATAGCGAAGCGAAAGGCCGGCAACGAAGAGCATCGCCATAGCGATCAAGACGATCATGAAAGCCGTGCCCATATCGGGCTCCTTGACGACAAGAGCGGCCATCAAAAGCACGGTGCCCAACGCGGGCGCGAGCGTGCGCAGTGGGTCGTTTACTCCGCCGGCCCCGCGTCCGATTCCCCGTCCGGATCCAAGATTGCGGGGCGCCCGGCGCGTTTCGAGAAACCACGCGAGATAGATGATGAGGACGAGCTTGGCCATTTCGGATGGCTGAAAACTGAACGGTCCGAGGCGAAACCAGCGATGCGTGGCATGCGAGCGGTCGAGAAAGAAAACAGCGAGCAACAGAACGAAAGTGACCGCGAGGCCCGTGAAGATCACACGCGGTTGGCGCAACTTTCGATAATCGGCGTTCATCAGCCAATACATCCCGCCAATCCCTATGGCGATGCAGACGAGCTGGCGGATCAAGAAAATGTAGGCGTTGCCGAACTCTTCGGTGGCCGTCATCGCCGACGCGCTGAACACCATCACCGCGCCGATGAAGCAAAGCGCCAGCGTGACACCAAGCAATTGCCGGTCCGGTTGTAATGTACGCGGCATCGATGATCCTTTCCTGTCCGCCTATGCGGCGGATTGCGCTTCGAGTTTCGCCACGAGTTCCTTGAAGACGCGACCGCGATGCTCGTAATTTTCGAACTGGTCGAAGCTGGCGCATGCCGGCGCGAGTAAAACGACATCTCCGGGCTGCGCGCGTTCGCGAGCGAGTTCCACGGCGCGTTCCATCGTTCCGGCGGATTCTATGCGCGCAGCACCGGCAAGCTGACCGGCGATCTTTTCCGCGGCAGCACCGATCAGGATAACTTCTCGCGCGCGTTCCTGAAGCAAATCGCGGAGGCCGGCATAATCGCTTCCTTTGTCCTTGCCGCCCAGAATCACGAGAAGCGGCCCGGGGAACGATTCGAGCGCTTTGCGCGTCGCGTCCACATTCGTCGCTTTCGAGTCGTTATAGAACTGCACACCGCCAATTTCGGCGACAAATTCGAGGCGATGTTCGACGCCTTTGAAGGTTTTCACGCCGCTGGCAATCGCCGCCGGATCGGCACCGGCGAGGTACGCTGCCGCGCACGCCGCCAAGGCGTTTTCGACATTGTGCGCGCCGCGCAAGGAAATTTGATCGCATTGTGCGATGGGCACTTCTGATCCGTCGTGGCGGAAGATAATTTGGTTGTCGCGGAGGAAAGCGCCTTCGGCAACACGCTTCTGCCGGCTGAACCAGAAAACATGGGGCTTCGCGGGCATTCGCCGCGTGACTTCGGGATCGTCCGCGTTGAGAATTGCCGCATCGCGCTCGATCTGGTTTTCAAACATCCGCAGCTTGGCCTTTGCGTACTCGTCGAACGAACCATGCCGGTCGAGATGGTCGGGAGTCAGGTTCAGCAAAACTCCTATATCCGGGCGAAATGCTTCGATCGTTTCAAGCTGAAAGCTGCTAATTTCGGCGACGGTTACCGTGGTATCGAGCGAGCTTTCGACAAGCGCGAGGAGTGGCGTGCCGATATTTCCCCCGACAAGCGTGTGGATGTTGGCCATCTTCAATATATGCGCGACCAGCGAGGTGGTGGTCGTCTTGCCGTTCGAGCCCGTAATCGCAACGAGCTTCCCGCGCAAGAATCGGAACGCCAGCTCGATTTCGCTCCACACGGGGATTCCGCGCGCGCGTGCAGCATCGAGCGCTGGCAGTTTTGCGGGCACACCCGGGCTCAAGACAATCAAATCCTGGTCGAGAAAATTCGCACCGGCATGTCCGTCTAGCGTGAGCTTCACGTTGGCGGCGCGCAGCCGTGCGGCTGCTTCGCCAAGCTCGGCTTCGGATTTTTCATCGGTGGCGGTCACGATGGCGCCGTATCCAGCGCTGAAGAGTGAGGCGACCACGCCCGTGCGAGCGAGTCCCACAACCAGCACTCGCTTCCCTGATAGATCGAACCCGGGTCTCAACGCATTTACCTCAGCTTTAGCGTCGTCAGCGAAAATAGTGCAAACACGAATGCCGCGATCCAGAACCGTACGATGATTTTCGATTCGCTCCACCCGAGCAATTCGAAGTGATGGTGCAGCGGCGCCATGCGAAATACACGCTTGCCCGTTAGTTTGAACGAGCCTACCTGAATAATCACCGACAGCGCTTCGAGAACAAACACTCCGCCGATCGAAAGGAGCAGAATTTCCTGTTTGATGATGACGGCAACCGTGCCGATCGCGCCACCAAGCGCGAGCGAGCCAACGTCGCCCATGAACATTTCGGCCGGGTGCGCGTTGTACCACAGAAAACCAAGCGAAGCGCCGACGAGCGCGCCGCAGAAAATCACGAGTTCTCCCGCATCCGGGATTTTCTGAAGCTCCAGATATTCCGCGAAGCGCGCGTGGCTCGAGAGGTAAGTAAGCACAGTGAGAGCAAAGGCGCACACCAAGACACAGCCGATCGCCAGACCGTCGAGCCCGTCGGTGAGGTTCACGGCGTTCGAGCAGCCGACGATTACCAGCACCAGAAAGATGACGAACGGAATGAAAGCCAAGGGCCAAATGAACCGGCTGCTCAGCAGCGGCGCGATAACCAGGTTGGGATGCAGGCGCTTGAAGAACGGGACGCTCAACTGCGTGGAATACGCGCCCTTCACTTGCAATCCGAGCAGCACGACACCGACAACCAGGCACGTGAGCACTTGAAACGAGAACTTCTTCCACGGCGTGAGGCCCAGGCTCCGTTTGCGGACGACTTTATTGTAGTCGTCAATGAAGCCGATCGTGCCGAAAGCAAGCGTCGCAAAAGTTGCCAGCAGAATGTATGGATTGCGCAAGTCCGCCCACAACAACGTGGGAATCACGATCGCGGCAACGATCAAGACGCCACCCATGGTCGGAGTGCCGGCTTTTTTTTGATGGCCTTTCGGGCCCTCGTCGCGGATGTATTGCTTCACCTGCAATTCTCTGAGCCGCTCGATCATCCACGGCCCGAGCACCAGCGACAGCAGCAGCGCCGTCAGGCTCGCCACGGCCGTTCGAACCGTGATGTAGCGAAAGACGTTCAGCGGACTAAAGTACGGACGCAGGACGTGGAAGAAAAGAGAGTAAAGCATTTCAATCGCGCCTTTCGCGGCCGGGCGCGCCCGCTTTCGACGCCGTTTCGGTGGCGCGTGAATGTTTTGCTTCCATAGCCTCGAGAATTTTTTCCATGCGCACGCCGCGCGATCCCTTCAGAAGCAGCAAATCTCCCGGCACGAGAAAGTCCGCCAGAAACGCAGCCGCTTCGGTCGAATCGGCGAAGACCTGAGACTGCGACTTCGCGTGGCCCGCATCGATTGCCGCCCGAACGAATTCCGCGGCGTCGCCCCGAACGCCGAAAATCCAATCGATTTCGCGCAAGGCGCCGGCATGGCGGCCACATTCCCGATGGAGTTCCGCAGAAGACACGCCGAGTTCGAGCATCTCTCCCGCGGCAAGAATTCTGCGAAGATAGCCGGGCGTGGCTGCGAGCAAATCGGCCATCGCGTTCAGAGCCGCTGGGCTCGAGTTGTACGAGTCGTTGATCACGGTAAAGCCCTGGCCGAATCGGACCACCTCGCCGCGCTTATCCGCCGGTTGCAGCGTGGGAAAAACGTTCGTCGCATCTTCGGCGCCGATTCCCCAGACGCTGGCGGCAGCCAGCGCCGCCAGGGCATTCATCACGTTGTGCCGGCCAATCAGGGGCAAGCTCAAGCGCTGGCGGCCCGCCGGAGACACGAAATCAAACGTCGAGCCTTCCACGCCGCGCTCTTCAATATTTTGCGCGTGGAATTCGGCCGGTGCTTTTGTTCCAAACCAGATCGCAGGGCCGCGTACGACCCGGCCGAAAGCCGCCACGCGCTCGTCGTCGGCGTTCAGAACGGCCGTGGCGTCCGGCCATGCGAGGTTTTCAATCAGCTCCCGCTCGGCGAGCGCCACTTCGTCAATCGACGAAAAAAATTCCAAGTGCTCTGCGGCAATTCGCGTGATAACGCCGACATCGGGCGGCGCAATCCGGGCAAGACGCGCCAGTTCGCCGCGGTGCGACATTCCGAGCTCCACAACGGCTGCGTCATACGTATCGTCAAGCTGCAAGAGCGTAAGCGGCAGGCCGTATTCGTTGTTGAGGTTCCCCTGCGTCTTCAGCACGCGGAACCGCGCCGCGACAAGCGCCGAAAGGATTTCTTTGGTCGTCGTCTTGCCGACCGAACCTGCCACGCCGCCGAGCAGGCGTCCGGGCTGTGCCGCTCGCCAAGTTGCGCAGGCGCGCGAGGCCAGACGGTGGAGCGCTTCGAGCGTGTCGTCCACGGCGAACGCTCGGGCACGCACTTCTTCCGGGTATTCACGAAAATGATCGCGCGCCACCACTCCGGCGACCGCTCCCTGAGCCAATGCGCCGGGCACAAAACCGTGTCCGTCGTGACGCGGACCGCGTATGGCGATGAACAGTTCCCCGGTTCGAACGGTGCGAGAATCAATCGAGACGCCGGCCATCCCGGCCACGGGGTCGACGCCCGAGGGAGCCGGGACGCCCAGCGCATCAGCCACTTCAGCCACAGTCCACCGCATCGCGTCTCCAATGATCTGAGCTTCGTTCTCAACGCAAACCTTGGGGAGCGATCCTAGGTGCGGCATTCACTCCCGAAAGATGCTGATGTAA